>QHPP01000017.1 GCA_003219125.1 Verrucomicrobiota bacterium | reverse complement strand
CCGACGTTGGTAATCCGCAGGTTGGCGATTTGTTAGGCGCGATCGGTGGTAAGACGATCACTGGTGATACGCCGGCGACGAATACGCTCGAACGTTCAACTACATTCGTCGATCACACGTTCATCAAGGGGAATTCGGACAACAGCTACCCTGCTGCGACATACACGGTGGCCGGAAACGCGGTTTGCGCCCAACCTACCCCAAGCCCGACGCCTAAGAAGAAACCGCATTAAAGTGCAGGTCGTACCTTTAACCATTAGTTAGGGAAAGGACTCTCGCGATATCGGCGAGTTGAAGAAAGCGTCTACACACGATTCGACAACAGTAGCGTGGGACGTTCTGCGTCCAAACAAGCTGCTTTTCCGCGTTGTGGGAAACGGTAATGGCGAGAAGGCTTCAGCGGTGACGATTTTCGTTGTGAAATGCCCAGACCTGCCAGAAGAACGAGATGAGCGATCTGTTCCTCGATCATGTCCCAGTGGTTCGGTGCATCAGTGGGCGATGCAGACTTGATCGATTAGGATCAGCGTCGTCAATCAGCTAAACCGTCCGAGCAGAGGCAGAACAACAAGCCGATCCTCTCATCTAATTTTCGGATGGATGTCAAGGCCAGTAACAACATCGATTGGGCCGATGTGACCCTCGCTCAGAGAGGACAAAATCAGAATCGCTTACCCTAATTGAAAGACGAACAGCGGGCTCTATTCGACCGGGCACTCCAGGTCAAGCATAAAAATTTGAAAAAAATATAAAAATCAAAGAAAAGTCGTGACACGCAGTCGCCGATTGCTAAAACAGCGAACCTTCCAGCACAGCTAGCACTAAGCCCATGAAGAAACTCCTCCTCCTCAGCTTCGCGCTCGTCCTTGCAGCCTTCGCGCTTTCCTTAACAACGGCAAACGCGGCAGACGGCACGGTGACCGTGAGTTTCTCGCCTACTAGCAGCACCGCCGTCAGCCCGAGCTCGTCAGTCACTTTTAGCCTATCCATGGTTGTAAGTGGATTCACTGGCTCGGATGCTGTGGCCGGGTATGACTTCACGCTAACGAGCTTGGATTTATCGAGCGGAGTATTCTTTATCCAGACGCGGGCTCTTGATACGTCGAAGTTTGATGATGACCAGGCTATTAATCCCACCACTCGGCCCGGCTCGAATTTGGATCCTACTAATAATACCGACCTAGGCGCATCGGTGTCCAGTTTCCCCGATAATTTGGCTGGTAACGGCACTTATCATCTCCAGGATATTGTTATCGGACTGGACGCTGGCATCGCGCCCGGGACCTACAATTTCACTACGAGCACTGATTTTACTGGCACTCCCGGGTTCTCCTGGACCGACGAGAATACTGACACCTTCACGATATTACCCGCCACATTTTCGATCACCATCACCGAGGTTCCTGAGCCATCAACCTGGTTTGCCGGACTTGGCATGGCCGCCGTCCTCGGCTTTATGATGCTGCGCCGCCGCCGGAGAGCTTAAGCAGCCTTTTCTTCTTTATCGCGCCCGCTATGGCAAATGGAGCGAGCGCCTTTTTTTTTGCCCGTAACGGGAATATCCGTCGCACATGCCATTCAGAACGCACTGCGCCGCCCCGATTTTCCTTGCCACCGGAGGAGGTGCTTTCTAGTGTCGTGTCCGCGCGTTCTCCTTGAAAGAATAATGTCCCTTAAATCACATCTCGTTGTTGTTGCCGCAGGATGCATCATTAGCGCCTCGTTACTGGCGCAGACAACTGTTACGACCGAACCGGTCGGGTTCACCACCACTTCATGCTTGGGCAACTCCGACACTTATCTCGGCATACCGTTCACCCGGCCTCCTGAGTTTACCGGCACGGTTCAGGCTATTAACGGCGATACGCTAACGATTAATGGAAGCCCCGGCTGGGCCGGCAATCAGTTTGTGTATGCAACTGGCTCGCAACCGAAACATTATTACGTCCTGATTGGCAACGGCGGCGCGAGCAATCCGAAGGAGGGCCATATTTATTCCGTCCGCTCCAACGGTGCGAGCACGCTGACAGTCGATACATCGTTTGACAATCTGGCAGGCGTTGCTGCGAACACGAAGGTAACATTGATCCCGTATTGGACGCCGGCGACAATTTTCCCACCGACCGACGCTGGTACATCATTCACTGCAACTGATTCTCCGCCCACCTATAAGACTGAACTGGTGATTCCAAACACCTCCTCGGCCGGCATAAATCTACCCCCGACTGCCACTTATTTCTTCATCAATAATGGCTCTAACGTCGGTTGGCGTCTCGAAGGCGATAATACAACCGATCACGGCGACGATCCATTGCTGCCGGACAGTTATCTTATTGCACGAAACAACAACGGCGCGCCCACACTCCCACTGACGGCGGTAGGACGCGTTCTCATGAGCAAGCTGGCGGTGCCTATCTTTGCCTCCCCGACCCAGCAGCAGGATAACCCGCTCACCATGATTCGCCCGGTTGATACGACACTGGATTCGAACGGGCTCACGCCCATCGACACTTCTTTCGTTCAGGGGGATCAGCTTCTCCTTTTTGACAACACGCGGGCGCAGATCGGAAAACAGCCGAGCAAGACTTATACGTTCAACGACGGTTGGAGGCTGAATACAGATAACCTTGATCATAGCAAAGATATAATTCCGGCTGGATCTGCCATGCTGGTTCGCAAAGCCGTGAAAGCCGGAGGCACGACCGTCTACTGGTCTGATACTCCGACGTACATTCCTGCTACTTTCTTAATCCCGTTGGCGGTAGGATCTCGAAAGTTGCACGGGAGCGCCGGAAGTTTTGATACGAATATCCCGGCATCGAATGGTCTTGGAATTGAATGCCGCACAGCTGGCTCCGGCAATAGTCATCAAGTCATATTTACATTCGCGAATCGGGTGACGCTGAGTAACGCCACAGTTAGTCACCCTAATGGCGGGACTGGATCAATTTCTGGTTCACCGGTGGTTAACGGTAATCATATTACAATCAACCTCACTAACGTTAGTGATGCTCAGCGTCTCGTGATAAATCTGCTTGGTTTGAGCGACAGCGCGATCACGAACGATTTTTCCGTTACTATGAGCGTTCTTCTCGGTGACGTGAATTCCAGCGGGGTTGTCAATACTGGTGATACCAACCTCTGTAAATCTCAGGCACTCCAACAGGTCACAAGTGATAATTTTCGCGATGATGTCAATGTGAGCGGCGTTATAAACACTGGCGATACCAACATCATAAAGCAGCAGGCGCTTAGCCATTTGTAGAAAACCTCCGCGAATGCGCGGGAGGATACACAACGCACCTGATTTCGTTAATTTCCTGGTTTGCAGATCCGCGCTTTCGGCCAGAATCGGTTAATCCTCACTCGTTCCTGAATGAACCGCTACGCACCCATTATTATTGTCGCAATCGTTGGGCTGGCTGCTGTCGCGGCGGGTGTCGTCCTGTACCGTGTATACAAGCCGCAGGTGCTCGCCGTTTCGCAAGAGCAGGCGAAAAAGGGCGAGATCGAGAGTGTGCACGTGCGCGGAGCTGCGGACGCCCCGGTAACGCTGGAGGAGTTTGGTGATTTTCAGTGCCCGCCCTGCGGCGCGCTTTCCGAGCCGCTGAATCAACTCGAGGGCGATTATGGGACCAAAATGCGGTTCGTCTTTCGCCAGTTCCCGCTGGCCAACCATGCCAACGCCAAACCTGCTGCTTACGCTGCCGAAGCCGCCGGTTTACAGGGCCGGTTCTGGGAAATGCACGATCTGCTTTATCGGGAGCAGGCGAACTGGAGTAAGACGACCGACCCTGCAGAGTTGCTTTTGAGCTACGCCAGAATAGTTGGACTTAATACTGCGAAGTTCCAAAAGGACATCAACAGTGAAGAAGTAAAGGAGCGCGTGGCCGCCGATCAGAAACGCGCTGTTGAACTCGGCGTCCATTTGACCCCGACTATTTTTGTTAACGGCAAATCAATCGTCGGGCCATCGCTTAATCCAACTGGGCTGCGCGCTGCGGTCGAGGCCGCCCTCGCCGAAATGCCTTCTAAATAAGTTATGGCTCGACGAAAACAGAACACCGCCTACAGGCAGCCGGCGACATCGCGTCCGGCAATCATCGTCTATTCCATCGCCGCCGTGCTGGCCCTGGCCGGGTTAGCCGACGCGCTTTATCTGACAGTTCTGCATCTAACCGGTCAATCCGCAGTTTGCGGCGGCTCGGTCAGTTGCTCGCAGGTGTTGGCGAGCAAATACGCTCACATCGGTCCCGTGCCGGTCGCGCTTCTCGGCGTGCTTGGCTACTTCAGTGTTTTTAGCTTCGCCATCTTCTCCATCTTCAATTACGCACGCGCCGCTGTGCTCATGCGCATCACTGTTTGGCTAATGTTTGCCGTTGCACTCCTCCTCCTCTATCTGCAAGCGTTCGTTATCCACGCCTTCTGCCGATACTGTCTGTTTTCCGCCGCCGTCACTTTTTTCCTCACCGGCCTGGTCGTCGCTATTCCTGCGCAGTCTTTAACCGATTGGAAAGGACGAAGATGAATCCTAACTGGTCGTGGCCGGCGCCAACGGGAAGATCAACACCGTTCGCTATGAAGTGACACGACGTTGGAGCGCCGTTACATCCGATGTTGATTAATGAGCTTCCGAAAGAGCATCGTCAAGAGTTGCAGAATGCCCCGCAAGTCATCGCTACCATCAGTAGACTCGGTTCTGTCGCCGGGAACTCCTACTAGACCCAATGCAGTCGCCTTATCGAAGAGAAAAGCCTACGATCAATTTACGATCGTAAGATTGCTAGGCGGAGCCGGGGGGTTGGTCAATGGATGCGGATAAGTGTAGGGCCCAGTGTAGTCTACTCCGTTCACTGCGGCGACGTATTTGGCCGAAACGGCCGCGGGGGTAGAGTTAGCGGGCAAGCCGGTGCCGAGGTTATAATAATCCCGGTTTTGCTGAAGCGTCGGGAACTCGCTTGTAACAGTGAGACCACTCGTTCCTGTGTTATTCCAAAAGTAGATTGGTTCTAATGCCTGGTGTGGCCACGTAATCGTGTTTGCCGCTGTCGTGTTGACCGGAGGTGAGCCTGCCAGCAAATCTCCTTTGCCTGCTGCGCCTTGATCGAGTGCCCTAAGAACCTTGTGAATCTCATAGCCATCGCCGCTGTTGAAGTTCATGGCCGTACCGTAGGTATTATCTCTGTGGAAGGTGATTGTAGTCGCGGTATTCGACTCAATGTAAGAGCCGTATCGACCTTTGTAAGAGCCACCAATGTCAACCAGTTGAGTCGTGTTTTTAATACTGTATCCAACCCACTGGTTCGGCGTCCAATTTTTCGTTGTGTCGGTCAGGGTCGCAGCTCCACTACTACCATTATGGGTTCCACTAGCGTACAATTGGGGGTCGTTCTGATCCCAAGGGCTTGTTCCATCCGCTGCTAGGGAAGGAGACGTCGATGTCCCCGTTCCTGCGCCCCAGACTGCAAAAGACCAGAACTCACGATAATCAGTGATAAACGTCGTAGGAGGATTGAGTCCGTTGATCACATTGTCGTGGTTAAGGACACCGCCGCCTCGTATTTGGCCGCCGCTGTTTCCTCCGTGTGTGTTGGTAAGTGTATTGTTGTAATTTTCGCTGCATCGCCCACTTCGCAGTCGCCCACTGGATTCCGATCCGTGATCGCCTCCGCCATTACAGTTGCTGATGATATTGTGGCGGAACACGTATCTGCCGCCACCGTAACAATCAGGGCTCATATTAGTTTGATTGTTCGAATTCGGATTATTGAAGGTGCAATCCTCAATAAACATAAACTTGTTGGTTCCGTAATAGGGGTAATCAGCCCAGGATCCGTCGCCAAACTCTTTTCCACCCCAACCTGTGTGCATGACTAAAACAGCCTGGTCGGAACCGTCAGTTCGTCCATCGAAAAGGCAATGATCGACCACCCCATAAATCCAGCCACCTATCGCCAAATAGTTTTGGGCATAAAGCTGATCGAAATGGCAATGATCAATCCTAAAAGACTGACATGGCGCATTGATACCGTCGGCGGTGCCGGCGCTAACAATGCCGTTTCCCGTTTCTGGGGAGGTGATAGAACCCTTCCGAAAAGTGATTCCAGTCAGGCGAAATGATTGAGTGGGATTGAGCACTATTTTTATGGCGGTGCCCTGACCACTTCCACCTCTACTTACATTGTCGAGAATAACGGTGAGGTTATCGGTGGGATTGACGTTCGCGCCCTGCAGCGTGATGCCCTTTGTCACGGTGAGCATGGAAGTCCAACTCGCCGACCCAGCTGGAATCACGACGGTATCCCCCTCTTGGGCCAGGGCAATCGCAGTGCTAACGTCCGTGAACGAAATACTTAGCGCCTTGATAACCGCGGCCTCCGTTTGGTCGAGGACAGTCAACAATGTACCAATTATGAGCGCGGCATGTAAGCGGGTGAACATCTAATTTTGGTAGGGGCGGTCTCGCGACGTTTTTGCAATATTATCGTGCAGTACAGTAGTTATTAGAATAATTGGAACAGCAGTGCCCGTGCCAAAAGCGCTCTGCAGGCTGCTTGTGTTTAAGAGCTTCGAGGAATAATAATCGCGGTATTTTGAATCGCTTCCTGGGCCGCCGCTGTTCCCCAGCGAGCGTAGATGCTAAAAAGAACGGTTTGCTGCCGGCAGAAGTCACCAGCAGACGGGCAACGGATCGCCGCATTCACGCTTCGTTCGAATACCGGAAGGTGATCGGTTGGAATGCCCGCAATCATAGTTGGCGTTTCTGGCAAGATTCGCATCGGCAAATCAACCGCCAGGTCTGAAAACGGGCAGCAACGATCGTCCAGCCGAAAAAGGCTTTTGCACCCAAAACTCGCCGAGCGGCAAAAGCAAAGCTCCTACCACAGTTTGGACTGAAGGTGAGTGAGAAGATGGAACCGAGCAAAACGATATCCCCATATGATTGCCCGTAATCAGTAGCTGCGCCATTTTTTAGTAATCAAACACATTTAACAACTAATTGATTGGCAACAGGGCGTGTAGAATCAATATCAGGCAAGCGACATCATCACTGAAACCAGAGTGTGGTTTGTATCCTCGCTCCGAAGTTCATTTCCTTCTTTCCTGTTGCTATTGTTCCACGCGTCTAAATTACCCTTGTGTCTTGAGGATTCGCCTGTTATGTGGATTAAGTCTGACATAAGAACGATTGCTGGCTCAGTAGTTTCAGGTAGAGATTTATAATGAAAAATTGATAGTCGATTGTGACTTTGTACTACTTGGTTTATTGAATCGCTGTCATAATCCGCGCTGGGCTCGTCTTTCAAGAGTAGTTCTGGAGTCGAAGCCAGTTATCGGAGTAGCGTTCGAACTGAAGGTTGAATATTGGATGCGGCGCGCATCCATTTAACTGATGACAACGAAGCCGAGAATGAGCGGAAGCCAAAGCCACCTTCGTTAAAACGATTTTCGATTCGACGCCCAACATTTCACCGCCCGCTGGCGATTCATTTGCTGGAAATTATAGTGCTTCTTATATTTATGTATTTATGCGGAAATAGGGAAAAGTCGCTCGGCCGAAATATAACTTTTTTTATTCTTAAATGAAAAAAAGTATTTACATCGCGCGAGCATCCTGACAAAGCTGGGGGACGCGTCAAGTTGGAAGACGTTTTGTTGGTAAGACCAAGCCCCCCTTCCTCTCTTCTCGCATCGGTTGGAAATAAAAGGTGCCCGAAGTTTGAAAAAATTTGTTCTCCCATCTGTTCTATTGCTTTTTTTGTTGGTTCAGCGAGCAGGCTGCGAAACTAGGAACGCAGCGTCACCGTCATATTCGGATGTGAACTTTGCTGTAAACGGTGGCGGCCCCGACAGCAACGGTCTTAGTTTCAACGGGGCAGCAGCCGATGGCGATACTGTTGTCATTCCTCCCGGGACAGCTAGTTGGACTTCAGCCTTATTCATCTCTCACGGAATTACGTTGCAAGGGCAGACCGTCATAACTGGAGATCACACCACGAGTCCGAACATGACGGCCACAGATTATACAATCATCCAGGACGACGTTCCTCGGAACGTCCGCGGCGGTGTCCTTATTTCTGATGAGGGCCTGACCGCCACGCAGTCAGTGAGGATTACGGGGCTTACCTTGCAATATGGCGTTTCGGTCACGGACTTCGATCAGACCGGGGTTTTGCGTCTAGCAGGGACTTCCCCATCCTTTAGGATAGACCATTGCCACTTCAATCAACTTTATGGGTATGCCGTTCTAGCAGCTGGCTGGCTATACGGCGTTATTGATCATTGCGTATTCGATATTCGGGACGCCGGCGGAGCTATCAATGTTTGGCATTCAACTTGGGGCAACCAAGTTCAAGGTTGGGGTTCGTGGGCTGAACCTGCGTACTTCGGAAGCGAAAAATTTGTTTTTGTGGAAGACAACATTGCGAACAATCTTGGTTTTCGTCCTGGCATTGCCTTCTGTGGCGGTACCTTTGGGGGGCGATATGTGTTTCGCTACAACATCTCAAATGACGGGACTACCTGGCCGCATGGTACTGAAGATGCCATTTACCGAGGAATCCGCGCTGCTGAAATCTACAACAACGCTTACTTTTCTTCCCGAACACTAATCAAAGGAGGAGAATGCCGCGGCGGCACAATGCTCCTTCACGACAATACCTACACGGGCCAGTATTCGGGTAGTATGGAGCCAATACCGATTCGGCTCTTTCAAAGTGCTGGCGGAGCGGGAACGGGCAGCACTTGGGCCGGCGCTGACGGCACTAACCCGTGGGATCTTAACGCCACTGAGCCGGATGGAACCCATGTGGACGGGCATGCTCCCTATACGTTCGCCACGGGCACACACATCGGGCCGAATGTCCCAAGCCAAAACACTCAGACAGTCACTGTGTCAGGGAACCCATGGACACCGAATCAATGGGCGGGATACACGATTACCAACACAAACAGCGCCTCACAATACTATCGTGGGCACGGTTACATTTCTTCCAACACGACCAACACGCTCACTGTGGCAAATCTCGTGGAAACGGATCATCCTCCAACTCTGGGGTTCAACACGGGGGATACATTCGCGATTCACAAAGTCCTTAGGATAATCGACCAGCCTGGCAGCGGTGCAGGCGAGCTGATAGTTGGGAATCCGCCTGGAAGCAATAATTTAACTGGAACCTCCTGGCCACACTATCCTAACCAGGCAATGGAGCCACTATATTCATGGAACAACACTCTTAACGGCGTCAATGTGGACTTTACACACTCCGATGCTAGAAACAACTTGCGCGAGAACGTTGACTTCTACAACAACACGCCGATGCCTGGCTACACACCATATGTTTATCCCCATCCGTTGGTGAGTGGGGTGCCTACGCCGACACCAACTCCCACCGCGACGCCTACACCTACCCCTACTCCCACGGCGACGCCGATACCGACACCCACGCCCACACCTACTCCAACGCCAACACCGACTCCAACACCGACCGCAACGCCGACGGCTACTCCGACCGCCACGCCAGCTTCAACACCGGCTATAAGCGCGTTTACCTACAACGGACAGCCATTCGTAAACGGCACGCAACTGGCAGTTGGAACCAAGTATACCTTTGTAGCTGAGGCCAACACCGCGACGTGGAAGGTGGAATTTGTCAGAGATGGCCAAGTAGTTGTCACGGCCTTTCAGCCTCCGCCCTTCAGTTACACTTGGACTCCTAGCGCATCGGGCGTGGGCAACCACACGTTTGTTGTCACTCCGATTAGCTCCTCTGGAGTGCGCGGAACCCCAGTCACGGTCACTTGTAGCGTGGTCAGCGCCACTCCTACGCCAACGCCTACACCATGAACATGAATCGGGCCTGCGCATGGAGTGATATCCTACGCTTAGGAAAATCAATCTACTGGTCGCCTCTTCTTGCTTTCCTTCTCACCCCCCT
>QHPP01000293.1 GCA_003219125.1 Verrucomicrobiota bacterium | reverse complement strand
TGCGGACATCGAGCCCGTTTCACTCGGCGAAGGCGGGACGCCACTGCTTCGAGCTGCGCGATTCGGCGACGAAATCGGGCTACGAAATCTTTGGATCAAAGACGAATCACAGAATCCAACCCAAAGTTTTAAGGCGCGCGGCATGGCCGTTGCCGTATCCATGGCGAAACATCTTGGCGCGACCAAGCTCGCCGTTCCCAGCGCAGGCAACGCCGGCGGCGCCCTCGCCGCATACGCGGCTCGGGCTGGTCTTGAAGCGCACATCTTCATGCCACGCGACACCCCTCACGCGAACATCATCGAATGCCGCGAGATCGGAGCGCACGTCACTCTCATTGACGGCCTCATCACAGATTGCGGCGCCGAGATTGCCCGGCGCAAAACGACAGAAGGCTGGTTCGACGTATCCACGCTCAGAGAGCCCTATCGCGTGGAAGGAAAAAAGACGCTTGGCTATGAGTTGGCCGAACAGTTCGACTGGCAACTTCCCGACGTGATCTTATATCCCACGGGCGGCGGCACCGGCCTGATTGGGATGTGGAAGGCGTTCGACGAAATGGAGGCGCTCGGCTGGATCGGGAAGAAACGTCCACGCATGTTTTCTGTGCAAGCCACCTGCGCGTTCCCAAAGCGATCGGCGACTTTCTTATCCTGAATATCCTTCGTCAATCCAACGGCGGCGCCGTCCCTGTCGATGACGAAGAAATGATCCGCGTCACTCGCGAAGTGGGATCCAGCGAGGGTCTTTTCGTCTCGCCAGAAGGCGCAGCGTGTTTCGCAGCTTTGAAGTCGCTCTGTCGCGCCGGCAAAATTGCTTCCGGCGAACGCGTCGTCATTTTTAACACCGGTTCAGGCATCAAATACGTTAACTGCTATGAGCGGTAGGATTGCCTTCCCCATCTTGCGCGAAGGCGAGTCGTCGATTGAGATCGCCGCATTGTAAGACCGCTGCTAAACCGGATTGGCGGCCCCGACTTCAAGAGGGCATATTTCATCGCACCACATTTCGATACGCGCGCGAATCTCATCGCGGATCTTGCGCATCCCGGCGAGGCGTTCTTCGTGCGTGCCGATCAGCGCAGCAGGATCGGGAAAACTCCAGTGCAATCGCTTCGCCACACCAGGAAAAATCGGACAACGCTCGGCGCTGGTTTCATCGCAGACCGTGATCACGTAGGAGAATAATTCGCCTGATTTGAAGACGTCGAACACGGATTGAGTTTGCTTTTGTGAGATATCAATCCCGATCTCGCGCGTCGCTTCGACCGCCAGCGGGTTGAGCTTTCCCGGTTCAAGGCCGGCACTGTGCGCTTCGAATTGATCGCCGCAAATCTCGTCGAGGAACACTTCCGCCATCTGGCTGCGGGCGCTGTTATGAACACAGATGAATAGAACTTTTTGTTTCATATTTGATCGATATTGCCGTGAGGGGGCAACGGAACAACAGTCTTTTCGCACGCATCGGCATCCGGCCACCGCAAGCAAAGCCCCCGTGATCGGCGCAACCAGTGCACCCCATACCTGACTGAGTATGTACGGCAAAATCATTCTTGCTTCGAGACGTCGACCCGCGAAAAACCCGCGTGTCACTGCTGGGTTGAGATGCGCTCCGGAAACATCTCCGATCGCATAGATCATCGCTAGAACAATCAATCCGAAAGTTAAACCGATGCCGACACTAGTGACCGCGCCACCACTGACACCGTTAATAATGATTGCTCCCGTCCCGGCAAACATGAGTCCGAATGTGCCGATGAATTCAGCCGCATAGATTTTGTGCCTTGGTCCATCATGATTTCCGTTTATCGATGAAGATTGAGATTCGCTTGGCAAAAGCCTTGGAAGGCTCCGCGTAAAAGCGCCGCCCAAGCTCGAGCGCATCGCGATGCAATCGTTTGCCCCGTTTCCGGATGAGCTTCTGCAGCTGCACGAGTTCGTCGTAGAGGGCTTGATCGCCGCGTTCCTTGTCCAAGCGGGCGAGAAGAAATGCAAAATCGTGGCTCCTTCCGAGCAGTTCACCCAGGGTTTTTGCGTCGCTGGCAATCTCCTCGAGAACCAGCCGGTTAAGCGGCCGTAGAATCCGCAATTGATACCACAGCTCCTTAACGCTCATGCGCCAGACATGGAAACTTTCCGGATCGCGTTTCTTGAGTGCCTTGGCCAGCCTACCTTGTCCGCGCCGATAAGTCTTCGAGACCACGCCGCAAATGTGCTTCCAGGTGATGCCCGCCAGCGGCCATTTCAGAAGGCGTTCTCCCGCACTTTCCAGTTTCGGGATCGCTTGTTTTTGCCAGCCTGCAAACGCTGCGGAAAAACTCTCCCGTTCCATCGACAACAATTCTTCGATCCGGGGAAATTGCTGGTTTGCGTCGTCGCGCAATTGAATCAGCGTCTGCAATCGCACGTGCGCATCGCGCAAATCGGAGACGAGCCGTCCAATTTCACGCAAACAACGATCCTCACTTGCCCACCGATTTTTTCCCACCTCGTTCTTCGTCAGCCGGAGCGCCGCGCGCAATTTCTTAAGATGTTTGCGAACCTCATGCACTGTCACACCGCGCTGCTTCGCTGGATGGCGGCACAACCCCACAGCGGCGTCAATCTCTCCGCAAAAAATTCTCTTGAGCCCATCCGCCAACGTCTCGCGCAATTTTAAACAATATCCCATTCTTGTTCTCTACTCGTTGGCCAATCTCACGTTGCTATAACGCTTTTCGCCTGTCACCTCCCGCCCAAACCAGCAGGGGGGTTTGAACCTTCGGCACGTTAGACGGTCGGGAAATTCTACTTCTGCCACAACTAGGCCGTTATGTTTGCCGCGATAAATATCGATCTCGATGAGCAGGTTTTTCCACGGCAACTCGTAACGTAGCTTGCGCAGTCTCCTTCCGACGGTCGCGGGCCAGAGTAGGGCGAATTGCTTCGAGCTAAGTTTGATTTCCCGCTCTTCGCGGTGTGCGCCGCGGCCCACCTTGAAAGTCAATGACGCTGTTTTTCTCTTTTTTCGGAGCCGAACATGTCTCCCCCCGGGTTCCGCGGCCAAATAACCTTGAGCAATGAGACAACGCCGCGAATGCTTCAGTTTCTCTGGCAGCCGTTTCAGCAAAAACTTGCGTTCAATTTCGCGGCTGCGCGGGGCTCTCCTATTTCTTTGCACAGGATAAAGATGCTAAACGCGATCGGTTTTGCGATCGAGATTTTGGCTGCGAATGCCGTCTCGCACATCGTTTAGTGAGTGTACCAATGTCCCTCCTGCCCCGAAAGCTTTCGGAGCTATTCGAGCGAAGCCGAAAGTGCGTCCGCGAGTGAGAGAATTGGCCATACGCTAACCGCAAAGAGAAGCCCGAAAAGGAGCACCTCGGTAATAAAATGCTGACGCATTTGCGAGTTGAGAAATTCCCGGCTCAGATCACGAAACAACCGGCGTTTGCGACAAACGTTGGTTTCAGATGTGGACTTCATATTTTTCCTCGCGTTCATCTTCAAAAAAATTTTTCGTTGCTTC
Source organism: Verrucomicrobiota bacterium (assembly GCA_003219125.1). Classification (GTDB taxonomy): domain Bacteria; phylum Verrucomicrobiota; class Verrucomicrobiia; order Chthoniobacterales; family UBA10450; genus AV69. Next base: position 439 of record QHPP01000293.1, on the reverse strand, counting down.
TCCTTGGTCGAACCCGACGCAAAGTCATGTAACGAATTGTAAAGATTACGTGACGAAATTGTCGCAGGCGGCACGGGCACACACGATCGCACAGCGAAAGCGTTGATTTCATCTGGAAGCGCCCCGGGCCTCGCCGGGATGAGTCACCGAGCGCATCAAAAAGCCGCCGAGACGCGCTCCCGGCGGGCTTTTGTGGACCTAACCGAGTTACTTTATGTGACCTGGACAAATCCAACCTCCTCGCACCCTCCGCGAGTCAGCCGAAAACTTTTCCGTTTAGAACATGAGCTGCACACGCCCTATAACTTCATCGAACTGGTCCTCACCAAACTCTGGATGCGCCTCGCGGAAGTCTGACCAAGTGTGGATGTAATCGACCATCAGCTTGATATCGTCGCCGTGGATGTAGTAGTTGAGCCCGCCGGTGATGGAGTGAATG
>QHPP01000292.1 GCA_003219125.1 Verrucomicrobiota bacterium | reverse complement strand
CAGGACGAAGAGAGCTACTGCCCAATAATCAACCCCGGGAGATGAGGAATAGGGCGTCTCACTCAAAGGTGCGTAGGAGAACCAGCCGACCGCGGGAGCGCCGCCAGCGAGCACGCTAAAGTGCAAAAGAATTCCACCAAACGGCACACACCAGAATCCAAAGGCGTTGAGACGCGGGAAAGCCATATCGCGCGCGCCGATTTGCAACGGCAGGACGTAATTTGCGAGACCGAACACTACCGGCATGACGACGAGAAAGATCATTGTCGTGCCGTGCATGGTAAAGAGTTGATTGAACGTGTCGGGCTGGAGAAAGTGGTTGTTAGGCACGATGAGTTGGAGGCGGATGAACAGCGCTTCGGTGCCGCCGATTACAAAGAAGACCAAAGCGGTCAGCATGTAGAGAACAGCGATGCGCTTGTGATCAACGGTAGAGAGCCACGCGAGGCGATAGTGTGCGCGCTTGGCCGGATCGAGGACTGCGTCCCGGAATTCCGCGATTGTGGTGGTGCCGTTCATCGTAGCGTGGAGAGATATTCGCTGAGTTGGTTTAGCTGCTCGTCGGTGAAGTTAAAGTCTGGCATGAGCGCGCCTGGTTTGATCGCCTGCGGATTCTTGATCCATCGGTGCATGTTCGCCGGCGTATTCTCCAGAATACCGGCGCCAAGTTGTTTGCGGCTGCCAACGTGTGTCAGATCCGGCGCGACTCGTAAATCCGCTCCAGCTACTCCACGGATAGCATGACAGTTGATGCAGGTGGATGTTTGAAACAGCGCCAATCCTTTTGCGGTGGTATCACTTGCTGCCGCTTGGCCTGGTTGTAATTGAGCGCGTTGCCATTCTTCGAACTTCGAAGGTTCGTCCGCGACAACGACAATTCGCATCCAGGCGTGTTGTGTCCCGCAAAATTCCGAGCACTGGCCGATGTAGGTGCCCGGTTTGTCGGCTTGCAACCAGATGTGGTTAGGTTGGCCTGGCACGTTGCTCATTTTGCGGGTCAACTTCGGCACCCAGAACTCGTGCAACACATCCTTTGACTCAAGGCGCACGGACAACGGTTTGCCGGTCGGAATGTGGATTTCATTGGCTGTGATAACTCCGGAGCCCGGATAATCCACCTGCCACCAGAATTGATGTCCAGTGACTACCAAATCGGGCGAAGGCGCCGGCGGCGGATCGGCACGATTCATCGCGCTAAGTGTCATGAGTAAAAGCAAAATTACGATCAGGAACGGAATGATCGTCCACGCGATTTCCACCTTCCTGTTACCCGGGATTTGCTTCGGGTCGGGCTCACCCGCACGCCCGCGAAAGCGCAGAATCGCATAGATGATTGCGCCGGTTACGATGACGAAAATCAGAGCGAAAATGATCGTCGAAGGGATCGCCAAATCGTAAATCGCGCGCGCCTGGGGCGACTGCGGATCGAGGGCACTGGACGTGTTCATCGCCAAAAAGCTTACATTTTCCTACCTCATCTCGTAAAAACCATGCCGCTTTGCGCGCTCGCGGACTTGACGAATCAAAAGCGATTTGCAAAACAAGCCCGTAAGCAATGCTATGGCCTTTGTTCTTCGTTCAGGTAACCAATTTCACTGTTATCGTTTTCGCCTGCGGTTTGTAAAGGCGCAAAACAAGAAGCGGACCCTCCCAACACCTCATGGCAGCAGCAAAACATCACTGAGAATCTGTTTCCCGCCCTCAGCCTGCATCGCGGCCCTTTGCCATTCCTAGAAGGGAATCGAGATTTTTTACGATTTCGCACTCACGCCCGCGATCAGACTCCGAGCTATCAGCACATCTGGAACCCCTAGCTGCTGATGTATCCAAAAACAAAGACGGAGCGGATGCATTCCTCGCCCGTCTTACGGTCGCGTTTTGAGCCGCGATTAGTTTAGAAGGAATCTTGAAGTTTGCCGGATTCTAAAATACCTATTCTGATCGAGCGTTGTTCTCACCCACGAACCGGCCGATCGCGGCCACGATTCTTTGATCGACGTCGTCCTGCGTTTCGCCAGCGGCTTGCAGCCCACGTTTCGTTAGCCGCAAAGAATGATCTCCATCCTTGACGAGATGAAGGAAGTTAGGCGCCTTCATTTGCGATCGGACTTCTTCAAGAAGGTCGAGCGGACAAAGTGAATCGCGCGTTCCCTGGACAAAGAGAATCGGTGTTTCTAGTTCGCGGAGAACCTTATCGCGCAATTTTGTCCGATCACCGCCACCGCACAGCGGATAACCGAGACAAATGAGGCCAGCGATTTTTTCTTCGAGCGCTACATGGCAGCCGATGCGGCCGCCCATGCTTTTGCCGATCAGCAATACTGGCCCGGACGATTTCGCGCGTGCCTCGGCTAACGCGGATCGATGCGCGGCGATAAGTTGTGGAAGCGGATCGGGCCGCCTTCGCCCCTCCCGCATGTAGTCGTAATCGAAGAGGATGACCTTCCCGATACCTTCCAGACTTTGTTTCCATTTTTGCATCCAGGGATGAGTTGATGGTGCGCCTGCCCCTGGAGCGAAAAGGAAGAAGGGGTTCATAAACGGAAGTCAGGCATCTTGCGTGAATATGTGTCTAGCTCCCCCGCTCCCTGCTTTATGGCTTCAGCCAACCGGTCAAGAAAGGGTATTTGCGCTTCCTTCAATTTGCGCCTCGCCTCTTCCAGGGAGAAGAAGCAGGCCTTATCGACTTCTGGAAACGATTCCATCTTTCCTGAGCGTGGCGGCCACTCCATTTCGAAATTGTTGGAGCAAACCTGGAATTCGTCCGGCAAATTTCCCTCGAAGGCCCAGGCGTAAACCGTTTTCCCGCCTTTTTGCTTGACCCATCCTAGATCGATCCAATCGCCTTTTGCAGGAATTCCTACTTCTTCTTCGAACTCCGTTCGTGCCCGGCCCAGCAAATCTTCGCCTTCTTCTATTTCACCTTTGGGTACCGTCCAAACGTCATCATCCTTGTTCCGAAAAAAAGGCCCGCCCGGATGAACGAGCAGCACCTCCAGCACGTCGCTTACTCGTCGGAACATTAACAGACCGGCGCTTGTTCTGGATCGAGGCATTTTCTAATTTAACCGTGGAGCACGCGGATGACACGGATTGATTCCAAAACGGATTTCATTGGTGGGGCAGGCGCGTCGCCCGCCGTTTATTTGGATCGGCAACCGGCGCGGTTGCCCCTACAACGATCTGCGTTTATTTCTCAGCGGGCAAATAGGTAGATGGCGACAAGAGTAAGCAGGAAATAGGGAACAAGAATCGCCGCTCCGGCATAGTCCTTTGCCATTCGCTGACCGAAAAAGAGGCCCAGGATGGAAAGCGCGGAGATGATTGCTCCACAGAAGGAAACGGTTGGGTCGTGCGTGACAACAATTAGAACG
>QHPP01000291.1 GCA_003219125.1 Verrucomicrobiota bacterium | reverse complement strand
GTGGCGGACGCACTCGCCGCCGCCTCAGGACCCGATAAGACCGCAGCGATTTGTTACGCCGTCGGTTGGACCCAGCAGTCCAAAGGCGTTCAGATTATTCGCACCGCATCGATCCTCCAACTTCTGCTCGGCAATATCGGGAGACCGGGAGGTGGGATTCTGGCGCTGCGCGGTCACGCATCGATCCAAGGTTCGACCGACGTTCCAACTCTCTACGATATTCTACCCGGCTACCTGCCGATGCCGCGCGGTGATGGCACCGAAGCGACGCTTCGTGATTATTTGGCCAAGCAAACAAAGCCAACCGGTCTCTGGCACAATATGCCCGCTTATTTCATCAGCGTCCTCAAGGCCTACTACGGGAAAAACGCGACTGCGGAAAATGACTTTGGCTACGATTGGGTTCCGAAAGTCACGGGCAATCACTCGTTCTTTGAATATCTCTACGACATGGCCGACGGCAAAATGGAAGGCATGTTTATCATGGGCCAGAACCCGGCCGTGGCGGCGCCAAACTCCCGCTTTGAGCGAATAGCGCTGTCCAAGCTAAAATGGCTCGTCATTCGCGATATGGTGGAGATCGAATCAGCATCGTTTTGGTCCGATTCACCGGAGATTGAGCGCGGAGAATTGAAATCGGAGGAGATCGAAACTGAAGTCTTCTTTTTCCCATCGGCTGGTCACGCAGAGAACGACGGCACATTCACGAACACACAGCGGCTTCTGCAGTGGCGTCAGACAGCGGTTAAGCCTCCGGGAGATTGTCGATCGGACGAGTGGTTCATGCACCAGCTGGCGGTGCGTTTGATCGCTAAAGCAAAGGAATCGACGGACCCCATCGACGAACCTTTGCGTGCTCTCGATTGGTGGTACCCAGAAGATGAAACCGGCATGCCGCACACGGAAGCGGTGCTGGCCGAGATCAACGGGTGGCACACTGATCCTGCAGTCAAGATCGCTGGCGCAGAAAAAACTGAAGGAGTGATATTCGGCGTCGATCGCGAAGGCAACCCCCATCATGGTCCGCAGGTGGCCGGCTACAGCGAATTGAAGGCCGATGGATCAACGGCATGCGGTTGTTGGATTTACTCGGGCGTTTTTAATCGCGACGGGCTAAACAAGGCGAACGCGCGTCAGTCCAAAGATTATCTTGGACATGGGTGGGGCTTCTCCTGGCCCAGCGATCGGCGTATCATATATAATAGAGCAAGCGCCAGTCCGACCGGGGAGCCTTGGAGCGATCGCAAGAAACTGGTCTGGTGGGACCAGGCTCAGAGCAAATGGACCGGCGGCGATGTCCCCGATTTTCCGGTTGCAAAATCGCCGGATTATCGACCGACGCGACAGGAGAAAGGATTAGACGCGATTCCGGGCGACGCGCCCTTCATGTTGCACGAGGACGGACTCGGCTGGATTTACGTGCCGAAAGGTTTGCAGGACGGTCCATTCCCGACGCACTACGAGCCGCTCGAATCACCGGTGCGCAATTTCCTTTATTCGCGCGACACCGACCCGGTAGTCAATTGGTTTACCCGGCCGGAGAACCGTTTTGCTCCGCCCGGCGACCCGCGGTTTCCCTTTGTACTGACCACCTATCGGTTAACCGAGCATCATACCGCCGGCGGGATGTCGCGCTTCCTGAGCCATCTCGCGGAATTGCAGCCGGAAATGTTCGCTGAGATTTCGACGGAGCTGGCCACTGAGCTCAAGATCAGGAATACCGATTATGTTTGCATCGTTACATTGCGTGGCGCGATTGAAGTGCGTGCGCTCGTCAGTCGCCGGGCTCGACCGCTTCAGATCGATGGAAAAACTGTCCATCAAATTGCCCTGCCATTTCATTGGGGTAGCGCCGGGAACGTGCGCGGCGGCGCCGCCAACGATCTGATTCCCATTTCTGGTGAGCCAAACGTGACGATCATGGAAACCAAGGCACTTGCTTGCAATATCGTGCCTGGCCGGTTGCCTCGGGGCCCCGCCTTCGAAGATTGGCTGGACAAATATGTGCCACGAGGTGGTCCGCCCAATCTGCATCCGGAACAACCACCGCCAGGCGCATCACCCGACGGAAAAGAAGCAGGTGGTCACAGTCATGAGTCTCCAACTAGATAAAACGCATCATGATCGGAGAAGGAATTCAGAGCTCTAATCAACGCCGGCATTCCTTCGTGAAAGATCACGTCGAGGTCGGCTTCTTCACCGATCCAAGCGTCTGCATCGGGTGCAAGGCCTGCGAAGTGGCGTGCAAAGAATGGAATCATGTGCCGGACGATGGTTTTAACTGGTCGGGAAATTCTTACGACAACACTGGACATCTCGGCGCCTCGACCTGGCGCCACGTCATGTTCCTGGAGCAGGATCGCCAGAAAGGAAATCAGATTGTCGGCTCGCGTTCGCTGGACAACGGCGATGGGGAAGATCCGTTTCGCTGGGTTTTCCTGTCGGACGTTTGTAAGCATTGCGAAGAGGCCGGTTGCCTGGAAGCGTGTCCGACCGGTTCAATTGTGCGCACGGAAGTCGGTTCGGTCCTGGTGCAGAACGATGTCTGCAATGGCTGCGGCTACTGCGTGGTGTCGTGTCCGTTCGGGGTGATTGATCGTCGGCCCTCGCCGCTGCCGGATGCGGGCGGCGCGTTCAAGTGCACCTTTTGTTACGATCGGCAAAAGAGCGGACTCGTTCCCGCCTGCGCCAAAGTTTGTCCAACCGAATCGATCGTGTTTGGCCGCCTCGATGATTTGCGCGCGCGAGGTACGGCGCGCGTGCAGCAATTACAACAAAGTGGTTACAACGACGCCCAACTTTACGATCCGACAGAAACTTCCGTGCGCGGCATTCACGCTTTCTTTTTGATTGTTGGCGAACCGGAAGCGTACGGACTTCCGCCGAAACCGCAGATTCCAACAATTTACCTCAAGTCTGCGTGGACTTCAGCGTTCGCGACGGCGATCGCATCAATCATCGCGACGCTCGTGGCCTTCGCATTCTTTTCATGACGACCAACTCGCCATCCGAAAAGCGACTCGAAGAGTTGCGCGAGCAAGCGTGGAAGGAGGGTGTCGTTCCCGGCAAAGGTGTCGAAGTTGCGGGCGGCCCAATTCCGCGCAAACCCGGTTACTACGGTCAGCCCGTAGTCAAGCCGCCGGTTTGGACGTGGGAAGTTCCGCTCTATTTTTTCATGGGCGGGCTCGCGGGGATGTCAGCCGTGATCGCAAGCGGCGCCGTTATCTTTCATCATACCGATCTTGCA
>QHPP01000016.1 GCA_003219125.1 Verrucomicrobiota bacterium | reverse complement strand
AAGCTCATAAAATTCTTTTCCTGCCATTTGGGCTCATTTCAGTGTCCCCGCCATTGCGCTGGCCAATACAAACATCGACCAGAAGGCCGTGAGTACGATTACTCCCAAAGTAATCAGCTCAGACAAATAGTCGGGCTGCGCTCGGTAGGCGTACCGATCGGTGATGAAACGGCGGACGCGCATTCGCCTGGGTGTTGTGTTCTTCATGGTTTCAACGCTCCTTTCATGAGGTCACTGAAATTGACAACCATTTGCACCCGCGCGCTGCTCCTTAAGAGTAACGCCGTTGTCACCTTCCACCAAACCGCGCGTGTTTCGGCAAAGTTAATTTGGTCTTGATCTCGGAAAAGCTAAAAAACTGAAACGCTGAGGGGGAAGCAGATAGGATCGCATCTTATTCGCGAAATCGCTACTGGGGTAAACGTCAGTCACCAGAACAACGGCTGCCGTCAACTTGACCGCGGCAGATGCTAGTCCCAGTTTTTTACCCGGTAATCGCAGACTATTGACGCTCGAAAACGTCGACTTCGGGTTTACTCTCGCCGGGATAGTTAACTGTGTTAGTTAGCGTCTTGCCATCCGCCGAAAGCTCCCAGCGATCAGTCTCAGTCGTCTTGCCTTTCAGCTTGTAAGTAAGTTCCATGTTGTGAGCATCGATCGCCTTGCCTGAGACGGTCGTACCTTTGGCCACTCGCGGACCTTTGGGCGTGTACTCTTTTCCATCTAGTTTAAATTCGGTTTTCCCTTGGAAAGTGGGATTCTTCATTGAGTAGCCGTTTCCTTCCCACTTCGCCATCTCCATGACTGTCGGCGTGCCCACCTTTATCTCCGTGCTTTCCCAGGTCCCGACCAACCCGGAGGTCCCACCGGCAGTCCGCTTCAGCTTGGTTTCATCGTGGGAGGTAGAACCATCCGGGCGCGTCTCCGTGCTGACGTAGGTGGAAGTGGCGCCGTCGTCCGAGACGGTCCATATGGCATCGGAAAAGACTTTCCCGTCTCGCTTTTGCACCCACTTCCAAGCGTTCGGGCCGCTCTGGGTAATCAACCAGGTGTTGCCGTACTTGGTTACGTGCTCCTTGCCCAAGGTGAAAGTCTCGGTGTCGTCACCGAAGGTGAACTTGTACTGGCCATTCTCGCCTTGATCGACCTTATAGGTGAGGCCGTTGAGCTGGCTCTTCTCCGGATTGAACTTCCATTTGCCAACGAACGAATCGTTCTCCGCGAATGCTAGTGGCGCAGCGCACAGGCCGAGCTCAGTGATGGCCACGAGAGTGACTTTAATCAACTTCATAGGTACTTTTTCTTTCTTGGGTTTGAGTTGAGGGAAGCTCATCCAAAACCCCGGAATCCTGTAGGATGAACCACATCGAAGATTGCCCCTTCGACACGCCTGCTAAGACCTGAGCGCACTGTTCAGAGTCAGTGTTATTATAAGCCCTAAACTGCCGATACCGCGATGATCGTCCACGCCCAAGCCACTAACGAACCAAGTGCTCGGGCAAGTCTGAGAACCCATGTCCCCGTTTGTTCCATATAATGCTGAAGCGCCGGGTGTAACTCGTTGAGCGTTGGTGGCAAGCAAATAAGCGCGTTCTCGCCGCCGAAGCGATTTCATAATGTTGGGATGGCCCGGGAAGGGTTTTCGTCTGAATACTTCGCGGCGCGATAGCGTCTCTTATTTCAACTCGTGTTACACCGATATGAAAACGAAATTTTCCACCATTCCGCTCGCGGCGCTGCTCTTTGTAGGGCTTTCGCTGACTTCTTCTTTTGCACAAATCGGAATATCGATCGGGATCGCGCCACCCCCGATACCGATATATGAGCAGCCCTACGCCCCAGCCGAAGGTTATATTTGGACCCCGGGCTACTGGGCCTACGATACCGATTATTATTGGGTCCCTGGCATCTGGGTTCCGCCGCCGCGCGTCGGATTCCTGTGGACTCCCGGATACTGGGGCTACAACGGGAGCAATTACTTCTTCAACGACGGCTACTGGGGCCCGACTGTCGGGTTCTATGGCGGGATCAATTACGGTTACGGCTACGGGGGACAGGGCTACTACGGCGGCGAATGGGTCGGCAATACGTTCCGCTATAACACGGCCGTGACCCGGGTGAACAAAAGTGTGATTCACAACACCTACGTCAACAAACAGGTCGTCACCAAGACCGGCAGCCGCGCCAGCTTTAACGGGCCGGGCGGCACAACAGCCAAGCCCACCGCCCAGCAAGAAGCCGCAGCCAAGGCGGAGCACATCCCAGCTACCTCGGCACAGCAGTCACGCGTCGAGGCGGCGAAGAACGATCCTGCTTTGCATGCTGCTAATAATCACGGGAAGCCTAAAGCCGAAGCGATCAAGGCGCTCGACCGCAACAACGAAGCGCAGGCTGGTGCCGGGAAGGCGAAAGGCAAACAGGAAGCAGCTAATGGAAACTCCGCGTTCGGGCATAAGCAGGGCGACGCGACGACCCGCACAAAGGGCTCCCAAAACAACGCCTACGGCAAGGCACAATCGGCTGAGGCACATGCTTCGCATACGGTGAAAGCCCACCCGACCAATGCTGCGGCGACTGCTCACCGCGCTTCACACCATCCGCAGGTAACGTCGCATCGGCCGCCGCCAGGGCCGGTCCGGCAAGCGGGACCCGCGGCAAGTACTCACGCCAAGGGGCAAGCCGCGCAGCCCAACAAAAAGAAGAAGTCATCGAACGAAGAGCCAGGCGGCGGGCATTAGCGGGAATCAGAGGGTCAGAGACCAGAGGTCAGAGACTAGATACCGGAGGGCAGCAGGTCCAAAACGGGTGAAGTATATCCAAATTGCTCAGCTCGAAGGTGTTCCAGCGCATCTTATACATAAGAGGTAGCTTTGTGACCCCGGGAATCCAAAATCGGGATTTATGCATAACTCATTGGTGTTGTTGGCCAAAACGGCTCACGAAATATTCCGATCCGACACGTCCGGAAAACTCAAACATTGCCATACTCTTATAAATACTATAAAGTATGATCATGATGATTTACCAACACGAGCCGGTTTTCACCATCGGCCGAGCCCCGTTCGTGGCCGGAGCAATTCATGTTCGCAACCAGATACGAGTCCTCAAACAACGCGAGAAGGCTCGGAGACGGAAGGCACTTGTAGAGCGCATTCCTTTGCTGCGCATCGGTCTGAGCCGGACTGGCGTAAGACGCGATCCAGCCCCCACATACTCGCGCGCGACCGCCAACGCCTAGCAAAAGCGAACGGCCTTGGCGTAGCTGACAGGATCGCATCCTATTGAGAAGCTGGGAGCACTGAGCAGGGAGGCAGGGAGCAGAGGTCGGAGAGCGGAAGCGTCTGTCATCGTAGCGATTGAGCGATTGCTCGAAATGCGTCACAATCCTCCAGAACAAATGCGAAGGGCCTTTAGTAAAATCTTTCTCATCCTACTTGTCGGACAGGTATTCTTCGGTTTGTCCGTCGCGCAAGCCGGGCCCTTGGATTTCTTTCGAAGGGTTCGCGAATCCATCGTTCACCCACGCCATCATCAGCGAACGCCTCCCGCCACTCGATCGAAAGGGGATCACAGCACGGCCGTCAAACGAAACGATCTCAGGCCACCGGAACTCAAAGACCCGGAGCCAACGGAAACGCAGGAGCCCGTGACTACTCGAACCGCATCCAGTGTGGCGCGCGCGCAAGGGCCACGAACAGATCTTCCCTATGGAGTTCGGGTGCCAAACAAACCTGGATTCGTGATTAGTCCTTATTCGCCCAACGCCGGCTATGTCGACATTCGCGGCTTCTCCAGCGGAACCGAAGTCGAAGATCCCTATACCGGGAAAGTTTTCATCACGCCTTAAGTGGAACATTGGAGAAGAGGGCAGAGAGCAGGAGAGGCGAAGCCTCGAGTTATCAGTTATCAGGAGTTCAATTCCTATCGGCCTTGACTGTGGACTAATCTCGTGATTGTACGTGCAGAAGCTTACGCCCCGGGCCGGGTCGAACTTCTGGGCAATCACACCGACTACAATGGGGGCATTGTCCTCGGTGCCGCTATCGACCGCGGCCTGACCGTGACTGGACGACGTCAAGAAGGTGGGCTGATCCGAATCAGTTCGGCGAAGATGGGAAGCATGGAAATCCGCCGTGCCGAGCTGTGTCCGCAAGCGGAACATCCCTGGGCTAATTATGCGCTTGGTGTCGTGAGCGAGCTGGACTCGTTGGGTCTTCCAATCCCCAATTTTTCCGCGCGAGTTGACGGAGATCTTCCCGCGGAATCCGGACTTGCCAGTTCCGCCGCGCTCGAGGTAGCGACGGCATTTTTTCTTCTAAAACTGTCCCGGGCGGAACTGCCACGGCTGCAAATTGCCAAGCTATGTCAACGCGTCGAACATCAGTTTGTTGGTGTTCAATCCGGTTTGCTGGATCAAGTTTGTTCGATTTTTGGCTGTGAAGGACACGCTGTCTTCTTCGATGCGCGAAATGAGGAAGTCCGAACGATCCCATTTCCATGTGGGTTTGCGTTGCTCATTGCTGAATCAGGTAGCAAACGGGAACTCGCCAGCGGCCTATATAATCAGCGGCGCAACGAAACGCAATTGGCTGCCAAAGCCCTTGGCACCCCAACTCTGCGAGATGCGTCTCGCGCTACCCTCGAAAAATCGAATCTGCCCCCTGTATTATTGCGTCGTGCCACTCACATCGTTGACGAAAACGAGCGCGTCCGGCGGGCGCGTGAGCTTCTCTCCGCCGGTGACGGCCGCGGGTTTGGAGCGCTAATGAATGACTCGCACGAAAGTTCACGAACAAACTTTGAGAACAGCACCCCTGAACTTGATCTGCTCGTCGACATCGCGCGGACTCTACCGGGCGTTTGTGGTGCGCGGCTAACTGGTGGCGGATTTGGCGGCGCGATCGTGGCCTTATGTGAGCAAACCCGCGCCACAGTTGTCGGCCAGGAATTGGCGCGGCAATACGTGAACCGCACTAAGATTCAGCCGCAAATTTTTGTGTGCCGAATTGCGAACGGTGCGCATTAGCGAACGAGGAAGGTCCGCGGCTCGGCAAAGGCTGCTGGGGCAGATCTCAATGAGAGGCTGGAAGCTAGTTTGCAAGGCTAGCCGGACGCAAGCAGCTTCTCGTGAACTTATGAATCGTGAGTTGCGCAACATCCTCAAGGCAAACATCGGCAGGACCGTCCGCATTTATTTCCATGGAGTTGGCGACGACACGTACGGCTCGGGCGTGATCAAGGAAGTCACCAATTCCATTCTCACGTTCGAACTCCGGATCCGCGAGGGAACCGGAGTGGAGTACGACACGATCACCTATCATGACATTGGCCAGATTCGCACAGTGGCCTTCCATGAGTATCGCACCACTCGGCGACATGTGCGATCTGTTCGGAAAACGAAGCGTAGACACTGAGATGGAGCTCAGACGAGATAAAGCAATCACCGATGCGGATTTGGTGCACCGCTACACTGCTTGTTAGCTTTTCACTGCGCGCCTCAGCAGAACATAGTATTGGCTATGTCGATGGAAGCCGCCCGGAGTGGAAACGAGATCTGGTTAAAATGGAAGCTCCCGCCTATCCGGAGGTCGCCAAACGCTGGCATGTTCAAGGAGTTGGTCGATTTCGCGTCAGCATTGATATCAACACGGGGCGGGTGACATGCGTCTCGATACCCAAGTCGACAGGAATGAGGTGCTCGATGCCAGCGCGATTCGCGCTCTGAAAGCGTGGCGTTGGAAACCCGGAAAGTACCGGACATGCAACATCCCAGTAAAGTTCGATCTGGCCGAGCGTTGGCCTGCCAAACCGTTTCCCGGCGCTTCACCCCTGCCTCGGTCTCCGTACTGAAGAGGAGAGGACAGAGGTCGGAATAAAATCGTGAAGCGTGAACCGTTGAAGCGTGAATCGCGTTCTTCGGTGACGGCCGTAGACTCTAAAGCCTCGACCTCCTGACCCTTCCGCCGCCACATCTCTTTGGCCTTTGGAACTCGACGGCTTAAAGCCGTCAAGTTCGCATTCGCGCAGTAATCCGACGCGTGAGGTCGAAACGAAATTTATGGGAACCCCGAACGAGAGAAGTTTTTGTTTTGACTTCGGACAAGCAAGGCCGTAAGCCGAGCCAGAGGTGCAATCTATGAAGAGATTACTTTCACTTCTCATCGCGATCGAAGTCTTAGGTCTGATCACAGCCTGCCAAACCGCGCCAACTGGCGCGGCGACAACGTCTCAGAAGGAAACGCTACTTGTACAAGCAGGGTTCAAATGGAAGACGGTAAACACGCCGAAACAGCAGCAACGCGTAGCCGCATTGCCTGAAGGCAAGGTTTCAGCGGTCAAATACAAGGGACGAACCTATTACGTGTATCCCACTGCGGCTAAAGATCGGATCTTGTGCGGCACCCAAGCGCAATTCGATGCTTACAAACAATCCCTTCAGGCGCAGCGTCAGCAGTTGACTGGTCCCATATTCCAGGAGGAGTTATACGGACCTCATCCGATTCAAGTCACGGAGTTCGACGGGTTCGGCCCGCTGGGAGAGTAGCGAGGCAAAGCCTCGCAGTTATCCGTTGTCAGTTACCGGTTCTGGTCAGAAGTCGGATACAGATTTAATCGGCAAGTAGGAACGCCTGCCCTACAATTTATTCTGACGGGCGGCCGGGCCCGGGACTATGGTTGGAAGTATGGCGAGAGCCCGACTCAGGGTTTCTGGTTTTTGACCAATTTGGCGGTCGCAGTATGCGTTTTAGCCGGGGTCCCACCCGTTCCTGTTACCGTAAAAGTATAGGTTCCCTTGGGCACGCTGGAAGCAACAGTCACTTGCAAGGCCGAGGACTGAATAGCAGGGTTAGGACTAAAAGTGCCGCTGGCACCCGATGGCAGGCCACTAATGGAGAAAGTCACGGATGAATTGAAGTTTCCTGCCGGCGTGATGGTCACGGTATAAGAAGCTGTTCCTCCTCCACGATGCAGGGTCACTGATGACGGAGTTATCGCGAGCGCGAAATCAGGCGCCGGTGTGGGAGTCGGAGTTGGGGTTGGGGTCGGCGTCGGAGTCGGTGTCGGGGTTGGACTGGCCGATGCTACTTTGAAACTTCCAATGCGCGTGCGCCAGTTGAAGCTGGCGTTATTAGCATAATATTCGTTAGTGTACCAGAAGGTGGCATCGTCCACTGGATCAACCACGAGGGCGGAGTAATCGCCCCAACGATTGCCGGTGCCGCTCTGGCTGCCGGTTCCATCATAAAGATGTGCTTCGCCTTGCCCGAGGGTATTTAAAGGATCACTCGCCAAGCGCGCGGCATAGCGGATTTGGGGTTGAATTCCGGAGCTGGAGGCGCTGAAGCCAATTGCGATGTTGCCCTGCCCGTCCATTGCGGCACTTCCCATCCAGCGCCAGATCGAATCAGGTCGATACGTGCTTTCCTGGTAAATGGCGACTGGCCCAGAAGTGACATTGCGTAGTTCGAACCAGCGCACGCCCGCGACACCACTTGCATTGACGGTGTAATTCCCAACTACTGACTCGTGGTCACCGAAATTCCGATAGGCCAGCCGAAACATCAAACGGTCGCCGATGCCATCGAGGTAGCTGGAGGAAGTAACACCGGCCTGCGGCACGCACGCGCGAGTAGTAGGACAAAGAGAGGTATAGCCGGCTGCGGGTGGATTAGCAAAGGTAGTGAAGGTGGCGTTTGCCGGCGTGGCGAAGTCGACGTGGAAATGATAGGTGGTATAGTTCGGATTAATCGACTGCCCGGGGAAACCGACAAATGTGGCCGGAGCGCCGCCGGGAGGTAACGTCGGACCATCAAGATCGGCGGGAAGGAAAGGATCAACCGAACCTCCCAAAGGTCCAACCGGACTAACGAATGTAGCCGGGAGACCAGCGATCATCCTTGACCGATCAAAGGCAAAAGCCTGAGGGCCGAGATAGGATGTACCGGTCGAATTGAACACGTTCATGCTCATGTAATATCCGTCGGGCCAAACGCTCAGGTGCGGGTAATCGTAAAAATTTGAACCCAGGTGAAAGCCGTAGCGATAGTAGCTGCCGGTGGCATCGGCCGTGACGGAAACAGCGACGCATTCATCAGTGATCGGGCCGTTACTGGTGGCCTTGGCAAATCGAGTGACGACCCATCGATCGGCCAGATGGTCGTAAAGGATAACGGGATCGCCGTTGCCACCAGTCTCACAGGCGCCGCCGAAACCGGTCCAGATCGACGAGATACTATTCGGTCCCAGGACGGAGTTGCCGGTCGCTTTATCGAATACTTGGTAGCCTTCGTTAACGATTTGGACGTACTGCGTTTTTCCGACAGCGCCGTTGGTATCAGGCGGCGCGCAATTGCAACCGACGCCGGGGAAGGGGATACCGTCGAAGTTGTTTAGGGTAGCCGCGACGTTGGGCGCGACCATATTTAAAGTGGAAGAATTGGTCGCATGGCGATTTTGAACGACCGGGTCAGCTTCGTCCTTGTGCCGGTGAGGAATTTTCGGGTTTTCGTTGGCCTCGTGTTCCTCTTTTCGATCGGCCTCACTCCACGGAGGCATTGCTCGGAGCGGGGGTGAGACGTCGTTCCGATAGGAGGAGCCAGATTTATTGCCGTTGGCCGCGCCCGACGGACTTTGCGCCGACAGGGGGGAATAAGCGGTCAAACTGATCAACGCCAGAACAAAGCCGGCGGAAAAAAGAACGAACCCAAGGAGGAAGCGCCGGTTAAATCGAGAATTGGAGCATTTCTTCATAGAGTAGGAAATCCGATAGTGGAATGCGATGAGATCGCCCGCGATTTCTTGCAATAGTAATACAAATCAAACCCGCGTTACAACCATTGTTTACGGTGAATGCATAACATCGCCCCGCCTGACGGGAACAGGGAGCAGGAAGGAAGAAGGTGATCAGTGAACAGTGATCGGTGAGAAGTCAGAGATCAGACGAGGCAAAGCCTCGTAGTTATCAGTTAGCCAGACGCTTTAAGTTTTAAGCGTCGCAGGTTTCAGGGCGTAAAGCCCCGTGAGGGCCACGCCCTTCTATGGGTTCAGGAGAATTAGCTGTCCGTTGTCCTGTAGTCCCTGGTCCGTTGTCATAATCAGGAATCGAGCTGCTTCGAGTCTCGTTTCCAGAAAAAAAGCAGATAACACATAGCGAACCAAAACAACCAGACAGAAAGATTGAACGTGATCCGCGTCGTGAGCGTGAGCCAGGAGTCGTAAACGGCAAGATAACGCACGATTGGTCGAGACAGATGTTCGGGCGGCAGAGCGCGCAACGCTTCAATCACGCCTTCTTTTATATTCGCTTCTACCAACATTTCCCCCAGAAGCACCATCATCCCTACGCTGTAGGCGAAGAAGGTGAATATCTTGAGCGCGAGTTTCGCGCGATGCAAAAAGTAGTAGATCGCTACTACCATGCCGAAATTGATGGTGATCATTTGCGCAAACCACGTGACTTGGTGTTCCGTGGTCGAGCGCGCAAGATTGAGCAAGTCGAGTTCCGACACGGTGAACGACAAGAGTACATGACCACGGGACTACAGACAACAGGACCGCGTAAAAGACTCAGTCTCACGCGGCTGGGAAACAGGCCGTGCTGCAGGCCCACAGGACAGAGAACAGAGTCAGAGATCAGAGGTCAGAAATCAGAAGTCCGAGGTCGGAGCGCTTTTCTAAGCTCGCTCGATTAGCCAGCAATTCCCGCCCGAGCTGAACAAATTAACGGGATGCATGCTGCACCCAGGCGATATTGATTTACCTTACGATGTGTTCCCTCGGCTATTTCGATTTAGCTTGATCTGGGCGTCGGTCGCCGTCGGTTGCACATCTTCTCTGACCGCAGGGCTGCCTCAGCCCGCGGGTTCGCCGCCTTTGCAAGCGGTGCGATTGCGCG
>QHPP01000290.1 GCA_003219125.1 Verrucomicrobiota bacterium | reverse complement strand
CGCCGACACCATCGAACGCATAGCATCGATCACCGCTGCCGTCGAGATTTGCTTCATCGGTCTTTTTGCTTCGCGGGCTTGGAAATGGCGAAGCGGCTCGGGCGATTCACCGAACAAAATGGCCGCCGGACTTTTTCGTGGCCGCCAATGAAATGGATTGGTTGGCCCAAACAGGATGACCTGTGGTGTTCCCGTCGCGCTAGCCAGATGCATGGGCGCGGAATCGACCGTGACAAGCAAGCGCGCGTGTTCGATTAATGCTGCCAGCGTCAGGAGATCGAGTTGCGCGGAAAGATCGAGCACAGAAATATGCAATTTTTCTCTGATGGAGGCGAGGTGCGCGCGTTCGAGCTCATTGCCGCCGCCTGACAAAACCGGGAAGAGACCGAGCTCGGTAGCGGCGAACTCGATTATTTTTGCCCATCGTTCCGGCTCCCAAAACTTTTCCACTCGCGCTGAGCCCGGATGGAAAACGGCGAATGGCTGATGGTGAATATGATCGGCCATGATAGAGGCGGCGCGTTGTTGCGCCGCCGACGGAAGATCAAGCACTGGGTCATTCGCGCCCGCGGAAATTCCGAGCGGTTGCAAAAGGGCGAGATAGTAATCCGCGGTGTGCATTTGTTTCATCGCGCAATCGACGAACTCGTTGTAAAAACGCGCGCGGAATTTCGATTTGGTTTTCAATCGATCGGAAACAATTCGTCGCCGGGCGCCGGACAAAAACGTTACCCAGGCCGAGCGGTCGTTGCGGGTGAAATCGACTACGCAATCGAAACCGGCGCGACGGATTTCCATCCAGGTGAGAAGATCGCACAGTTCACGTTTCGTTAGGAAGGTTTTTTGCAATCCGTGGATGGCGGGCAAAAGAGACTCGCATTGGCGTGAACCGGCCAGGGCGATTTGTACGCCCGGCAAATGTCCGCGCAAAGCCGAGATCGCCGGGGTTGTTAGAATTAGATCGCCGAGCCGGCGAAGTTGGATCAGCAGAATTTTCATTGAAGCGGCGGCCTATGACCGCGGTTGGAAGCAATGACGCAGGTCATAGACCGCTGCTACAGCTACAGCATTTGCATGGCCTTTTCATAAGCCTCCAGCAATCGCTCCCGAAAATGGTCCCAGGTGAAATTTTCCACTACCCGCTTGCGCGCGGCAATGCCCACTTCCGACACGACCCTCGGATGCTGGTAAAAATGCTCGACCGCGGCGGCGATGGCATTGACATCGCCCGGTGGGACAATGATGCCCTCGACTCCATCACGCACTACGTCGCCCGATTCACGGGTGACCACCTGTGGCAGGCCACAGGCTGCTGCCTCGTAAGTAACCTTGGCGCTACCTTCCAACTGTGAGGGAAAAATGTGGATCGTCGCCTGACTTAAATATTTTTCCACGTCGCGCGCGAAACCGATAGTGCGGATATTAGTGCGCCAGAATTTCTTCAAGTGCGGTTTCGCTTCTTCGTGGATCGAACCGAGCAGCCATAATTCAGCGTCTTTTAAGTTCAGCCGGTGCCAGGCTTCGAGGAGATGATGAATTCCCTTGCGTTCGATCAGGGCGCCGGAAAAAATTGCGCGAAAGATTGGCGGGGGTTTGCCTGGTTTGAAACGTTGGACATCAACTCCGCGTGGAAGATAGAAAAGCTTTTCTTTTGCCACCCCGCTCTCGCGGAAAGTCTCGGCCGCTCTTTCCGAAAGTACCAGCAGCAGCGTGGCAAGGTCGTATTCTTCGATGGAACGCTCCGAACGCAGAACGAGCTCGTTTTTCCAGCGCCCAATTGGAGTCCGGTGTCTGGATATCCGTGGCTCTGCCCGCGGGGCCACGCGCTCGGCGAAATCCCGGTGCCAGGTCGGAATCTCTACAATCGAAGGAACTCCTTTCTCCTGTGCGACGCGCAAAGATTCCAGGCAATCGCCAGACCAGCTGTGAAACAAATCGTACTGGCCCGTCCCGAGCTGGCGCGATGCGATCCAATCGAGGTATTTTTTCTTAGCGCCATAATAATAAGGTCGATCAAGCGAAGAAAGCAGCCGCACCGGATGCCAGCGCAGGGATTGGATTTTCGACGCCGGAATTTCGTTTTGCCGATTGTCGTAGGCGATCGCTTTGCCCAGAAATCCGCCCCGATACGACGCGCGCAACGTTTCAAAAGCATCGGTGTCGAGTCCCCAGCCGCCGATGCGAGCGAAAATGGAATAAAGCAAACTCTTCGGTAAGCGTGGTGTTCGGGGCGCAACGCGCGGTGGCGCGGTGGGGTTTAGGGTTTCGCCCGACATGGGAAGAAACTATTGTGCTGACCGCGTGCAAGTAAAGGCTTCCGAGAAGCTGAACATAGGATTTGTTCGGCGCGGTTTTTCGCCCAGCGGCGGCGCGGAAGCATATTTGCGACGTGTCGCTGGTGCACTGGTAGCGGCCGGTCACGAAACAACGCTTTTTACTACTAAAGATTGGCCGGAGAAAGAATGGGCATTCGGCCGGATAATCCGCGTTGATGAAGAGAAGCCAATCGCTTTCGCAGATGAATTGGAACGAATCGATCCGCGAAGGAATTGCGATCTCCTTGTCAGTCTGGAGCGTGTTTGGCGCTGCGATTTTTTCCGCGCGGGCGACGGGGTTCATCGCGCCTGGCTCGAGCGCAAAGCGCAGTTTGAAACAAAGCTAACGAAAATTGCGCGTCGTTTTAATTCCAAACACGACGCCATTCTGCGATTGGAGAAAGCATTGCTGGGCGATGGCGGGGCGAACCGCGTTATCGCCAATTCGGCAATGGTGCGCGATGAAATTGTCCGCTACTACGGCTTTGCCGATGACGCGATTGATCTCATCCGCAATGGCGTGCGCGTTTCGGATTTCGGTCCCGCCCCGCGCAAACGCGCAGCGGCGCGCGCGCAGTTGCGGATCGGCATCGATGATATTGCGGTGCTTTTTCTGGGTTCGGGCTGGGAACGCAAAGGTCTACGCTTTGCCGTCGCCGCGATTGAAAAGATGCGCGATCAACGAATGCGGCTGGTGGTGGCCGGTCGTGGGAACCAGCGCAAGTATCGCTCCGGTAGTGTGACTTTTCTCGGCGAAATCAAAGATGTGCGATTGCCGCTGGCGGCGGCGGACATATTTATTCTGCCGACCGTTTACGATCCTTTCTCCAA
>QHPP01000015.1 GCA_003219125.1 Verrucomicrobiota bacterium | reverse complement strand
AAAATGGCGATCCCGTCGGAAACAATCGAGCAAGTGGCGGCCGCGAACGACATCGTGGAAGTGATCGGAACTTATTTTCCGCTAAAACGGGCGGGCGCGAGTTTTAAGGCGCTCTGTCCATTTCATCAGGAAAAAACGCCGTCCTTCACGGTCAGCCCACAACGCCAGACCTTTCACTGTTTTGGCTGTGGCGCGGGGGGCAGCGTTTTTCGCTTCGTGATGGATTACGAGCATCTCGAATTTCCCGTGGCCGTGCACAAGCTGGCGGCGCGGGTCGGAATCCCGATTGTGGAAGAGCGCCGTAGCGAAGATGAAACGCAGCAACACGAAGCGCGGCGTTTGTTGCTGCGGCTGCACGTGGAAACGGCGGACTGGTTTCATGAAAATTTGCTCAAGCGCGACCTGGGTACTCCGGCGCGTGATTACCTAAAAACGCGCGGGATCAGCCGGGAGGTCGCGAAATCGTGGAAACTCGGTTATGCCCCGGAAGGTTGGGATGCGTTTTGTCAGTGGGCGAGCAAAGAAGGCTATCGCCGGCGAGAACTGCTCTCGAGCGGGCTGGTGAAACTGCGTGATGAGGAACGCGGTGATGGCGAATTCTACGATCGCTTTCGCGGTCGCCTGATGTTTCCGATCTGCAACGACGTTGGCGAAGTCATCGCTTTTTCCGGGCGCGTTCTCGCCGCTGATGCAACGACTGCTAAATATATCAATTCGCCGGAAACGCCGCTCTTTCGGAAGGGTCGTGTCCTTTTCGGACTGCATAAAACGAAACGAGCGCTAATTGATGCCGATTGCGCCGTCGTTTGCGAAGGACAGCTCGATTTGATCACGCTCTTTGAAGCGGGAATTCAAAATGTGGTCGCGCCACAAGGAACGGCGTTCACGGAAAACCAGGCGCATGTGCTGAAGCGCTTCGTTCGAGAAGTGGTTCTCTGTTTCGATTCTGATACGGCGGGTCAAACAGCGGCCGAGCGTTCGCTCGAAGCCTTGCTACAAAATGATCTGGTGGTGCGAGTGGCGGAGATGCCCGCGCAGGAAGACCCGGATTCGCTGGTGCGAAAGTCAGGCCGGCAAAAATTCGATGAGCTCATCCAATCAGCGCCGGATTATTTTGATTATTGGATCGAGAAAAAAGCTGCCACTACCGATTTGAATTCACTCGGCGCCAAAATGCAGGTCGCACGTGAACTCGCGGCCAGCGTCGCCTTTGTGCGCGACGCGGTCATGCGTGGTGAAGTAATGAACAAAATTTCTGCCCGGCTTGCGATTCGCTTTGCCGATTTTGAGACGCTGGTTAAACGTGGCGAGCCCCATCGGCAAGGTGACGCGAGGGTTGTGCCGCCGATCTCTGCTCCGTCACACGACGTTGCGATGCTTTGTCTGCTCGCGCTTAGGGACGAAGCGGCGCGTGCGTTTTTACTTGAACAAAATTGGCGCGAAGTACTGGCGAGCGTTCCGGGCGCCGATTTGCTGACAAAAATCCTCCAGGCCGATCTTCGTCCGGGCGATCCAGCCTCGTTAAATTTGTTTCAAACGACTCTGTCACCGGCGGAGGAATCGCTCGTTTCCGGCTGGCTTCTGCAAAAAATGCCGGCTAATCCTGCCACGGTGACGCGTGAGTGGTGGAATGGTCTTCGACAGGCGATTTTGCGGCGCGAACTGGCAGCGGCAGAAAGCCGACTGCGGCTCCCCAATCTGACCACCGGTGAAATTATGCAACTCCAGAAACAAGTTCTTGACCTCCGAGGCCAACTCCACGACCTTCCTCGGTTTTCGCCCGCCCGTGCGCACGAGCCATAAAATTTCGGACATTCCAGCAACAGCGGGCACGAGATTCTGACGTTTGCCCGTGGCCAAGAAATTAAAACGTAGCGTGCGGGGGCAGCCACACTCCAATGGCAATTCTCGGCACGCAATGCCGGAACCAAAGGTAACGACCAAAAGTGTACCGCCGGTGGTGGCGAGAAAGCGAGGACGCCCGCGAAAAATTCAAGTTGCGGTGTCACAGAAAATCTTGATCACGCGCCGCCATGAGGAAACCAATCGGGTTGCGCTTGCGCCGGAAGATTTGCAAGGAAAAATCCGCGAGCTGGCCAAGCTGGCAAAGGAGCAGGGTTACGTCACGTTCGACGATCTCAATGACGTTTTGCCTGAAGGGGTGACGGACGCGGACGAGCTGGATGCGATTCTGAGCCAGCTCCGGAAAATGGAGATCGATATTATCGAAGCATCCGAAGTCGATCGTTTCAAGGAAGGCAAAAAGGAAACCGAAGAAGAAGAGGAGGAGGAAAAGCCCGAGACCCGCTTCGAGATTCTGGACGATCCGGTGCGGATGTATCTCAAGCAGATGGGGCAGGTGCCGCTGCTGACCCGCGAACAGGAAGTGCAAATTTCAAAGCGAATCGAAGAAGCGGAGCATCTTGTCCAGCAACACATCAATCGTTTCGGATTTACGGCCAAGGCGCATCTCGATTTGGCGCAGAAACTTGCCGAAGGACTCGAACGATTCGACCGCGTGATTCTCGACAAAAAAATCGAGAGCCGCGAACGCTACATGAAGTTACTGCCGCGTCTTTGCCAGAAAGTGGAGAAACTCGGCGAAACAACCACGATGCAGTACGCTCAGATGCGCGGAGCATCTTCCCGCACCGTCAAGGCACGGACGAAAGCATTTGAGCGTTCAATCAATGCCCTGCAACGGCTTTATCCACGATTTTATTTCAAACAAAAGGTGACCGAAGAATTTGTCCATCTGGCAGATCAGCATTTCGCCTTGGTGACGGCGTTGAAATCGGAGCGCCTCAAAGCCAGTCACGGCCGCCGCCGCCAGCTACCGAGGATGGAAGAGTTGGAGCGCGCGGCTTGGCTCTCCGCCGAAGAATATCTCGAGCACTATCAGGAGCTGAAGACATGGCTGCGCAAAGCTTTGCGCGCGAAAACCGAAATGGTGGAAGCCAACCTGCGGCTCGTCATTTCCATTGCCAAGAAATACACCAACCGCGGTCTTTCTTTTCTCGACCTGATCCAGGAAGGCAACATGGGCCTGATGAAAGCGGTCGAGAAATTCGAGTATCGCCGCGGCTATAAATTTTCCACGTACGCTACCTGGTGGATTCGCCAGGCCATCACCCGTTCCATTGCCGATCAGGCGCGCACTATCCGCATTCCGGTGCATATGATTGAGACGATCAATAAACTAATGCGAGTGCAGAAACAGTTGGTCCAGGAATATGGACGCGAGCCGACTCCGGAAGAAGTGGCGGAAGAGATTTTGCTGCCGGTCGATCGCGTGCGCGCGGTCTTAAAAATGGCGCAGCAACCAATCTCATTGCAATCGCCGGTCGGTGAGAGCGAGGAAACCAATTTCGGCGACTTCATTGAAGACAAAGGTGCGGAAAATCCGAGTGACGTCACGGCGATCGTACTGCTGAAGGAAAAAATTAAAGACGTTCTTGAAACGTTGACCGAACGCGAGCGGCAAGTACTGGAGCAGCGCTTCGGGTTAGTCGATGGCTATAGTCGCACTCTGGAAGAAGTAGGTCGACAGTTTCGCGTCACTCGCGAACGGATACGGCAAATCGAAGCCAAAGCGTTGCGTAAAATGCGGCATCCTACCCGCATCCGCCAGCTGGAAGGTTTTCTGGACGCTGCCGAGGTCTAGCGACTCGCGCACCCGAAACATTGGGAAGATAAAATCGCGCGCGAATTCCTAACCAGAGTTTTCCTTTGACGACTGGACGGTAATCGCTCATGAAGCTACGAAAACTCGGCCCTCACCCCCAAATCTTCTCCCCGGGGAAAGGAAGACGCGGCAGGTGAGGGCAAGCTTCGCCACTGCAGATCTGAGATTACGTAGCATTTGCGATTACAGTAGCTTATAGGCCGAAACTTTGGTTAAATTCCTCGGTTGAATTAATAGACATGAATCGCGAGGAAGATCCACCACTCTGGGATTTACTTGGTCGCTCAAAAGGGCCGACACCCTCGCCTTTTTTTGCTCGGAATGTACTCCGGGCTGTGCGCGCCGAAACGTCGGAAAAACATGGTTTGATGGCCTGGTTCAGCCTTTACAGGCTGGCGCCGGCGCTTTCAGGTGCCGCTATCGTCGCGATCGCCGTGTTCACGTTCCAAGTGTTGCAGCCTCGTCATCGTTTGCCCCACCGTGGTTTAACCTCGGCAGAGGTCCAAGATTCAGAGGTCGCCGCTGATCTCGATCTTTTGGCGAGCAACGACGATGACGATGACACGTCGCTTCTCTGATTCCCAGCTGCGAATCAATAAGGCAGCAGAAAATTTGAAGCGGTCGAAGTCACCGGTCTGGGACGGCAAGTGACCGCGACGGAACAGAGGCTTGAAAGCCTGTGCGCCACACAGGTCTCAGACCTGTGTTCCTTGCGTGGCGAGATCTCTGACCGAAAACATTCGGGGAGCTAAGGCGGGTTTGGGATAGAACCGCGCCCGCGGGTTGTAAGGAATTTAGCGCCAGTAGTGGTGGTGCCGATAATATATCCGGCGGCCATGCCACCAATAATAAGGCCGATAGCTACTGTAATAGACAACCGGCCTGTAATAATAAGGCGCGCCGTAAGGATAGTAACCGTAGGGGTAATAAGCGGGATATCCGTAAAAACCCGGGAAGCCGAACCCGATGCCGATCGAAACGCCCGCGTTCGATTCGGGTGTCGCCACCACGATGAAGCCGATCGCAACCAGGGCGATCAGGATGAACTTTTTCATTCCTCCACCTCCTTCTACATAATTTAACCGAAAATAGGAGGCAAAGTTTTGCGGATTATTGTCCGGAAAAATCTGTCGCTTCTTTCGGATAGCCGGTGATGCAAATATCTGGACCGATGCGTTGGTAGCGTGGCAAATCCAATCGCAGCGATCGCTGCGTCAAAGCGATACCATTGCCCCCAAACGCCAGCACGCCTCCGCCAGTGAAAATCGGAGCGATATAAATTTGAACTTTGTCGATTAATCTTTGATCGAGGACCTGACTGAGGATATCGCCACCGCCTTCAATGAGCACGCTGGTAATCTCGCGCCGGCCAAGATCGCGCAATATCGCTCGCAGTGATTGGCTCCGATAAACCAGCGTGCGCTCTCGCCTCGAATCTCGAAAAACTTTGGCCTTTCGCGGAAGCCCGCCCGACTTGGTCAGAATCACTCGCCAGGGTTGAGTGCGTCGCGGCCCCTTGCGCACGGTGAGACGTGGATTATCGCGCCGGATGGTTTCGGCGCCGACAATGATGGCATCGACGAGCGCGCGAAGCTGGTGTGCATGACTGCGGGAGGATTCCGAAGTCAACCAGCGCGTTTCGCCTGGCGGGCGAGTCAGGTAGCCATCGAGACTCATGCCACACTTCGCAATGACAAATGGTTCGCCGGTGACGATCCATTTGTTAAACGCTTCGTTCAGCCCCGCACATTCGTCTTCCAATACGCCAGCACTAACATCGAGTCCGGCGGCCCGGAGAAGCCCAATCGCACGCCCCCGATGTTTCGGATTGGGATCGACCGTGCCGATGACAACGCGTCGAACTCCGCGTTGAATGATATAGTTTGCGCACGGTGCAGTTCGTCCACGGGTCGAGCAAGGCTCGAGCGTAACGTAAAGGACCGCTTCGGCTGGAATTGGGTCAGGCAATTTTCGTAGGCAATCTATTTCGGCATGATCGCCGCCGGCCCGCCGATGATGCCCACGCGCGATAATACGATCTCTCCAAACGAGCAGGGCTCCGACGGCTGGATTCGGGCTTGTTGTTCCCAATCCCTTTTCGGCCTCGACCAAGGCGGCCCGCATAAATTTTTCGTCGCTACTTTGCTGCGGCACAGGGTGAAGGTAGGTGACCAACCGCGCTAGCGGCAACCCAGTAAATCTGCGTCGCATTGACGCGCGCGATCAGGGACGACCTAGCTGCAACTGTGCAATAATGTCTCGTCTCAAGCGCAGAATATCGATTGTGTTTTGCCTGTAAGCCTATAATATTCAACTAATTATATATTTCGGATTCAAGCTGGCATTTCGCAAGCTTATAGTGTTTGCCGAGAACAATTTTAGAGAAAGGAATTCAACAACCTATGAGTATTATTCGATATCAACCACCCGAGACCCTGGCGTGGAGCGGACTCAATCGCTTGAGCAATCTTCGCGACGAACTCGATACCTTATTTGAAATGCCGTTGTGGGGGAATTTCGGCCGGCAATCCCAACTCTTTAGCGGTTGGTCACCTGCGCTCGATCTTTATCAGAACAACGACAACGTCATTGTCCGGGTCGAATTGCCCGGCATGCGCAAGGAGGACATCGAGATTTCGCTACAGGACGGAATGCTGACCATCAGTGGCGAACGCAAGAGCGAAACCGCGGAAGGCGACAAAGCCGAGCGGACCGAACGCTATGTCGGCAAATTCCGCCGTAGCGTTTCGCTGCCGACTCAAGTCGATTCGAGCAAAGTCACGGCTACTTATCGTGACGGCATTCTAACTGTCACTCTGTCCAAAGCGGAGGAAGCGAAGCCAAAACAGATTCAGGTCAACGTCGCCTGATCAAGGAGGGAAATTATCAGTATGAACACATTGGTTCGTGAAAATCGAAATGCCAACCAGCAACGAAACGAGCAGTTCGTCACGCCGGCGGCAAGTGTGATCGAGGATGGTGACGTCTATTTGTTAAACGTCGAGATGCCAGGAGTGAACAAGGAAGGACTCGAAATCTCGGTCGAGAACAATGAGCTAAGGATTATTGGCCGACGATCATTGCCGGAGATCGACGGAACATTAGTCCACCGCGAGTCGCGTTCGGAAAATTTCCGACGTGCCTTCGAGCTCGATCCCAGCATCGACACGTCGAAGATCTCAGCGCACATCGATCAGGGGATTCTCACGCTTAGATTGCCCAAGGCAGAGCAGGTAAAGCCCCGCAAAATCACGGTCAGCTAACGCGCAAAGCGCAGATTTCAAAGGCCGCGCATGCGAAATATGCGCGGCCTTTTGCTTTTTTCTTGGCGAACGGGGGAGTGCCGACTTAGTTAGCGGTTGAATTATGTCCGCTAAAACCGCTGAGAAGACCGGCGAAGACAAGGTGACCGCCGCCCGCAACAAAAATCTCGATCTCGCCATTCAGCAGATCGCCAAGGATTACGGAGACGGCGCCATCATGCGTCTCGGTGACGAAAAAATAGTTGATATTGACGTCATCCCGACCGGGAACATTTTGATTGATCGCGCCCTTGGTGTCGGCGGATTTCCCCGCGGTCGTGTGGTCGAAGTTTTCGGTCCGGAATCTTCCGGCAAAACTACGCTAACGCTGACCGTGATCGCGCAGGCGCAGAAACGCGGCGGTCTCGCTGCGTTCATTGACGTCGAGCACGCGCTCGATCCGCAGTATGCCAGGAAGCTCGGCGTTAACCTTGATGATCTGCTGGTCTCACAACCGAGTTCCGGCGAGGAAGCACTGCGCATTTGTGAAACCCTTATCCGCTCAAACGCGCTCGATGTTATTGTGGTCGATTCTGTCGCCGCGCTGGTGACAAGAGCGGAATTGGAGGGCGAAATCGGCGATACCACTGTAGGCGCGCAAGCGCGTTTGATGAGCGCCGCCCTACGCAAACTCACTTCCCTGATCTCGAAGGCGCGGACCTGCTGCGTTTTCACGAACCAGATTCGTGAAAAAATCGGCGTCATGTTCGGTAATCCGGAGACGACACCTGGCGGCAAAGCGTTGAAATTTTACGCCAGCGTTCGTGTCGATATCCGCCGCATCGGCGCAATCAAACAGACCGATGGCGTCGTCACCGGTAACCGCACCCGGGTCAAGATTGTGAAGAATAAAGTGGCCCCACCATTCACCGAAGCGGAATTCGACATCATGTATAACGAGGGGATTTCGTCCACCGGCGCGCTCCTCGATCTCGCGCTGGAGAAGCAGATCGTCGAGAAACGCGGTTCGTGGTTGAATTACAGGGGCACGCAGCTGGCCCAGGGCCGGGATGCGGCCAAGGACGCCCTGAAATCCGACCCGAAACTCTACCAGGAGATCGAGGCAGCGGTAAAAGCGAAGCTGGACGAAGAGAAGGAATAGGGCCGGCGTTTCTTCGACTGATTGCGGCGATATGTTCGCCGTGGCGACTTGTGTCATAAGTTTCGCCGCCGCCGGGCGCGGCGTCCTCCAGTATATTGGGCTGGCCTCCGTGACCAGTATTCATTAACCGAGTTACTGGCCGGAGAAGATAAGCATCGTCCAGTTTAGTTGATTCTGAGAATTCCCCGTCAGGGCGTTTCAATGCCGCTGAGGATTCCACCAAGATGGCCGGTGAGCGTGATCATCATTAACGCCAGAAAGGTCACTGCGACGTAGACCGTGCCCGGCGCCATGCCCTTGGCACGGAGACGCGAGCGCATCCAACAGAGGATAAAGATTAACGACGCGGAAGTTAGCGCGCAGATCAGATGCAGCCTTAAGTTACCTTTCAGGACGGCACCTTCGAGTTGCCATCGCCACGCGCCAAGGCCGGTCGCGATCGCAAATGGGATGGTCGCCGCGGCGCCCACGAGATTGTAAAAGGCGACCGCGGCAAGAATCGGACGCTTTCGCCAGAGCGCCAGAGCATCGAAGACAACGCTTGCGATAAAGAGGGCAATCGGAAAATGAATGATGACCGGATGTTGCGCGTGCCCCGCGAGGAGCGCGGCCTTGAGATCGAAAGCGTTCGCGGTAACTCCGAGGAATAGTTTCATTAGCCTAGCCACGTGGAAGACCTCGCTCGGTTGCCAACAGTGGTCACGACTTCTCGACCACGATCGTACCAGTCATCTTCGGATGAACTGAGCAGAAATAGGTGTAAGTCCCCGGAGCGCCCGCGGTGATCGTGAATTCCTGGTCGGTATCGAGCGGCGGTGATTTCTTAAACTGCTTCTCAACGCTGACTACAGTGTGCGGTTCTTCATCCCGGTTGATCCACGTTATCTTTTGGCCGGATTTCACGGTCAAGGTCTGAGGATTGAAGTGGAAGTCCTTAATCTCTATTTGAGTTTTTCCGCCGGCATCACCAGCTGTCTCCTTTATCTCGTTAGCTCGTGCCAGGAGCGAAAGATTCAGAAGAGTGATGCCGCACAGCAATCCCGCTAATTTATTTTTGAATGCAATTGTTGTCATAGTTGGTTGGATCTAGCTGAGGTTGGAATCGACGATGGCCAGGGCGCTGTTGCCTTGCCGATATTGCACGCTGGTTAGGCCAAGCACGCTGCGAAGCTTTTCGGCCGGCACTTTCATTGGACCCGGCGATGGCGCGGTTCCTGGTGCTGGTTGAGGGAAGGCGGTAGA
This sequence comes from Verrucomicrobiota bacterium, assembly GCA_003219125.1. Lineage (GTDB taxonomy): Bacteria > Verrucomicrobiota > Verrucomicrobiia > Chthoniobacterales > UBA10450 > AV69. Next base: position 80 of record QHPP01000015.1, on the reverse strand, counting down.
CATGGCGCTGTGGAAAGTCACATTACCTTCCACTTTCTGGAGCACCTGATGGATGTGACCGTTCAGCACCGTCACTGAGC
>QHPP01000289.1 GCA_003219125.1 Verrucomicrobiota bacterium | reverse complement strand
CCCCCTAGTCGGTTTTAAGAGAGAACTCGAATTGCAGGTGGGGATCGTGCATCGCGTCGCGCAGGAGGTGCAGGCGGCGAAAAAAGTGAAGTTCGATTACTTGGTCGGAACGATGATTGAGATTCCGCGGGGCGCGCTGATCGCCGATGAGATCGCGGAAACGGCGGAGTTCTTCAGTTTCGGCACCAACGATCTCACCCAAACTGCGCTTGGCATGAGCCGCGATGACAGCGGATCGTTTTTGCCGCATTACGCCGAGCTCGAAATCGTGAAGCGCAATCCGTTCGCCACCATTGATCAAAACGGCGTCGGCCAATTGATGCAGATCGCGATCGAGAAAGGGCGCAAGACGCGGCCGAAGATCAAGCTTGGCATTTGCGGCGAACACGGCGGTGATCCCGATTCCGTGAAATTCTGTCACCGCTTGGGCCTCGACTACGTCAGTTGCAGTCCATTCCGTGTCCCAATTGCGCGGCTGGCCGCCGCTCAGGCTGCGCTGGCACAATAAATCGCACAACGCGCGCTGCGTCATTCCGAGTCGCGAAGACGACGAGGAATCCCTCTAAAGTCGGAACCGTGCGACGTTAGGAGGTCCCTCCCCGTCTGCGCGGCTCGGGATGACGAAGTAAGAAAGTGACAGATAAATTCTCAGCGACAGACCCGATTCTGTCCCCAGGCGCTGTCAGCCTAAAGTTGGGGGATGACTCCCTCCACTGTGTAATTTTTCAAACTAACGCGGAGCGAACTTAGCTGTCGAAGCTGGAATGGGCTCAGACGGCAATAACAAAACAAAGCTGGAAGAAGACATTTGTATTCACATTTTCACAGTATCATCGGCGATGGTTGGTGTTTGCCTGACAGTGATAGGACTGATTCGCGTCGTTATCACTCTGGGCAAAGCCGATACCCTGGCTGACGACCTCCTCGCCAGCGACGCGCTTCTATTCCTCACTTCCTGTCTTCTTTCCTATGCGGCGCTGCGGGCCCGCAGTCTTCGCCGGATGCATCGAATTGAACGCGCGGCAGACGTTGTTTTTATCGTCGCAATGGTGATGATGACCGCTATTTGCGGTTTCATCACCTACTCGATTTCAGTTTCTTCGAGCGCGGGACATTAGAAGGCGACATAAGAGGCGCCGAGATAGAACCACTATTGCCCGCACCGTTATCTTAAAGGCCGCGCAACGGGATCCCTTCGCGCAGGCTTAATGGTAACACATCGGGATCCCTCGGTCCGAGCCGGACTGGCGTTTTCGCCCGGGATGACGGGTTTCACCGAGCGGGTGAGAGTTACTTCTGCCTTGCTTCCTCGAACCTTGTCCACGCGTTCCAGGAACGTTCCCAGTTATTTTTTGCCGCCCAGGCCTGGGCCTCCAGCAAATAGAAATAAGCTGGTGGCTTTCTGGTCACGGTAAAATGCCGGATGGTGGCGAGCGCGTCGTCAATCAAGCCGCGATTCATTTGCTGGCGATAGAGAGTATAGGCGGCAGAAAAATTGTTCGTGTCGCGGTAAACTCGTTCCCGCAATTGTTCGATTGACTGGCCTTTTTCTTCCGGTGGGAAAACAGCGTTGCTATCAAATTTTTGCATCAATTCGCAGGCACCGCGGAAATCGCCGGAAGTGCCGCGATATTTCGCGACCGTGCGCCAGGTGAATTGCAACCAATCGGGATGTTTGTTGACCGCAGCAATAAGCGCGTTGATGTCACCGCGGCTGTCCCAAAGTTGAAAAAGCTCGCGTTTTTCTTCCGGTTTCATTGCGACCAGGTCCGGATCGGCGTCGAAAAATTTGCTGAAGGCGGGCCGAAATTCTTCGGCGTTCAACTGCGCAAAATAGACGAGAGCCAGATCATGTTCACTAAAAGCGAGCTGCCTGATAATCTGGCGCGCCGCTGGATCGCGTAGCTTGGCGGTAAACATTATCGTGCGGAAAGTATCCTTGCGTTCTGGTCCCGCGCGACGCAAAGCCTCACGCCATGCAATCAGCGCAAGGTCCGGCCGCACGCGCAGCCAGACGAGACCCTCCTGCAATGGCACCGACTCCGAATTCGGTTCGAGAAAGCGGGCGCGCCGAAAATCATCCAGCGCCTTCTGCGCCGGCTCACGTTGTCCGACCTCGGCGGTAGCGCGCAAATAATAAAGCTCCCAATCGAGCGGCGCCCAATTCAATGCGCGGTTAGTCAGATTGATGGCCTCGGTAAAATTATGCCCGCGACTGGCGACAACAGCCAGCTGCTTGGCGTTGCCGACCCCAACTGCTCCGGGCGACATCGCCATCGAGCGCCAGGCAATTGTCCAGGAAAGACCAATCACGAGAAATGCGACGCCGAGAATCCGAAAGGTCCATGAGATTGTTTTGGATAATTTCAGTTGGGTGGGACGATGCAGTGAAAGACCGAGCAAGAACATCGCGGAATAAGCGGTACCGACGCGGTGACCCGAGACATCAACGACTCCGTGCAAGGCAAACATGAGCGCACCAATTAAGGCAGCGAGGCGGAAACGCTGGTTGGTGC
>QHPP01000288.1 GCA_003219125.1 Verrucomicrobiota bacterium | reverse complement strand
TGCACATGATGACTTTTAGGTGCATATCGTGCAGCTGCCGGATCGCCTGCTTAGTCGTTTCTTTGATTGGATCGGCAATGCCGAGAATGCCGACCGCCTCCCCGTTTACCGCCAGCCAAACCGTCGTCTGCGCCTTTTCCTGCAAGCGACGGGCTTCGTTCTTCAGCCCTTCAGAGATCGTGACTTTCGACTCGGTCAGAAGCTTTTCTTTGCCAATAAGGACAGATTTCTCATCGATTTTACCGCTTACGCCACCACCCGTGATGGATTCGAAACCGGTCACGTGATGTAACTCAATCTGTTCTTTTTTCGCGGCCTCTACAATTGCACGCGCCAACGGATGCTCACTATGAGACTCCAACGATGCTGCGATCTGTAGAACATCGCGTTTAGCTGTGGTGTCCGTGCCAATCCGGCTGACCACTTCTGGCTTGCCGACTGTTAAGGTACCGGTCTTATCTGTGATCAGGGGCGTGACTTTTTCAGCGGTCTCAATGGCTTCCGCGTTTTTTATCAGGATTCCCGTTTGCGCAGCACGTCCGACGCCAACCATGATCGACATGGGCGTGGCAAGCCCGAGCGCGCATGGACACGCGATAATCAGCACGGAGACGGCGTTCACCAAAGCGTAAGCCATCGCCGGCGCAGGCCCAACGATCGACCAAATAACAAACGTGATCACCGCGATGGCGATGACCGCCGGGACAAAATAACCGGAAACTGCGTCGGCGAGTTTCTGAATGGGTGCGCGGGTGCGTTGCGCGTCCGCCACCATTTGGACAATTTGCGACAGCAGCGTTTCTGAACCGATTTTCTCGGCACGCACCAGAAACGAGCCGGTCTGATTTACTGTTGCACCGATCACTGTGTCGTCGGGACCTTTGCTAACCGGCATCGCCTCACCGGTGACCATCGATTCGTCGATGTTACTTTTGCCTTCGACAATCGCACCATCGATTGGCACTTTCTCGCCCGGCCGAACACGAAGTAAGTCATCCTTCTGAATTTGTTCCACTGCAATTTCATCCTCCTGGCCATCGCGAACTCGATGCGCAGTTTTCGCAGCGAGGTTCAACAACGCTTTGATCGCCTGCCCGGTGCGGCTGCGTGCTTTTGCCTCAATCAACTGTCCAAACAAGACGAGCGTGGTGATGACCGCTGCCGCTTCAAAGTAGAGACCGACCTCACCGTTGCTCCGGAAAGATTCCGGAAAAATCCCCGGTGCGAGCACCGCAACAGCGCTATAGAAATACGCAGCGCCGACGCCGACGGCGATCAGTGTGAACATATTGAGGCTGCGATTAACAATCGACCGCCAGGCGCGTGTGAAGAAAAAGTCGCCTGCCCAAAGGACCACTGGTGTCGTTAGGGCGAACTCGATCCATTTCGAGATTTGTTTCGAGATCATCGCGTCCACGTCCAGTCCCGGAATTGCGTGACCCATCGCGATAAACAGCACCGGAATCGTGAGGACGAGCGCGCTCCAGAATTTTCGTGACAACGAGCGAATTTCCTTTTGTTCCTCTTCGTCCCTTGCCCCAATCGTCTTTGGCTCCAATGTCATTCCGCATTTCGGGCAATAGCCGGGATGATCCTGTTCGATCTCCGGATGCATTGGGCAGGTGTAGATCATTGCAGAACTCTAAATAAATTAGCGAGAGCGGCTAGTGACAGGCGTCGCGCGCACATAGATTCGCTTTAGCCGCTTCGCTGCGTCGAGGCGCTGACCTTTGTAAAGTGCCGAAATCGAACATCGAACGACTAAGCAATGACGTATTCAGGGAATCAGGTCCCAGTCGGGTAGAAGAAGAGAAAGAGAAGACGATCGACATTCGGAGCCGTGTTTGCTAAAAGGCGGTTCGAATGATCGAAATCGAGCTGATTCTGGTTTTGATTTTCGTCGGTGTTTGCTTCACGGTTTATCGGCTGACCAAACTTCTGGAGCTCGGGAATAAGATTCTGGAGGAGTTGAAATGGACGCGAGCGAGACGGCAAGAGGAGACGCGCGAGCCCATCAAAGAGGAGCCATTGCCGCCGCCGCTGCGACTGACCGCTACGGATATTAGGGGAGAGAAAGCTTACAAGCCCTGAGACTTTTTCTAATCAGGAAGCCAGGAAAGCACGAAAAAGACGGCTCACAGAGCCGTGGCTACAGGACACGCGTCTCTGCAGACGCAGTCCTTGCTAGATTGTCCGCAGCGTCACGCCGCTTTCGCGGTTTCCATCTCTGCGGTGTATTCGCCGAAGCGGGCTCTACTGTTGCACAATGCACGGTGATGAAAGGCCTGTTGAGCGTCGGCGACGTTCGCCGGATCGCCTCTCCAGGCTTTAAGCACAGGAGCTTGCAAGGCGCGACCATAGGAAAAACTTAGCTGCCATGGCAGGTCTTCCAGACGATTCATCGCGTTGAGATGTTCCGTCGCTTGCACATCGCTTTGTCCGCCCGAGAGAAAGACAAGGCCGGGGACAGCGGCAGGAACGACGCGCTTCATGCAGCGCACGGTAGCTTCCGCCACTTCCTGCACCGAAGCTTGCTGCGGACATTCTTTTCCTGAGAGGACCATGTTCGGTTTTAGCAGCATCCCTTCCAGTGAAATGCGATGCTCGTACAGAGCGCGAAAGACGCTTTCCAGTGTTTGCTGTGTGACTTCGAAATGACGCTCAATCGTATGCGCGCCATCCATGAGCACTTCCGGTTCGACGATCGGCACCAAATCCCCTTCCTGACAAAGTGCTGCATAGCGTGCCAACGCCTCCGCGTTCGCCTCTATGCATGTGGGCGTGGGAATCTTCTCACCAATCGTGATCACTGCGCGCCATTTGGCAAAGCGCGCTCCCAATTGCCGGTACTCCGCCAGCCGCTCGCGCAGCCCGTCAAGACCCTCGGTGACTTTCTCGCCCGGAAAATTGGCCATCGGCTTGGCGCCTTTGTCCACTTTGATCCCGGGAATGATCCCCTGCTGCTCCAGTGCTTCGACGAAAGTACGACCATTGCGCGTCTTCTGTCGAATCGTTTCATTGAACAGAATTGCCCCGCTGATAAATTCGCCTGCACCAGCAGTGGTAAATAAAACTTCGCGATACGCGCGGCGGTTTTCCTCGGTCGAAGTGACATCGATGCTTTTCAATCGCTTCTCAATCGTCCCCGAACTCTCATCCGCTGCCAGAATTCCCTTGCCCGGGGCGACCAGCTTTCTCGCTACAGATTCCAAATTTTCAGTTTTCATGGTTCTCTCCAATCATTTTCGGTGCTTTCAATAATTACAACTAACATATCGGTCGCAACCTCGAAAGCTTTCGCAGTTGACCAAACAGCCGTT
>QHPP01000106.1 GCA_003219125.1 Verrucomicrobiota bacterium | reverse complement strand
TGTTCACCTAACGGGATGCGAAACTTGAACCGCGGATAAAACCCATAGCCATCTACTTTACGAATGTCGTAGTTCACTCCACACGCCCGCAACATCGGGCCGGTAATACCAGCACTAATAGCAAGTTGCGCCGACAGTTTTCCAACATCCTGTGTCCGTGCGATCAGGATCTCGTTTTCTACAATTAACTTTTCGAATTCATCGAGGAACTTTGGAAAGGCATCGACAATCTTCTTTGCCCCCGCCAGCCAATCGACGCTCGCATCAACCCGACATCCGCCGAAGCGCATGTAGTCGCACATCATGCGTGAGCCGGAGAGCGACTCAAACAGATCGAGAATCTTCTCGCGTTCACGAAAGGCATACATCAACGGCGTGCCCCACGCACCCATGTCACTGAGTAGGAAGCCCAGAAGTGAAGCATGATTCTGAAGTCGAGTTAGTTCGGCCAGGATAATGCGCAGGTATTCGGCCCGCTCGGGAACTTCGATACCGGCCAGCTTCTCGACACTGAGCGCATAAGCCCAGTTATTCGTCATCGAACAAAAGTAGTCGAGTCGATCAGTGTAAGGCATGGAACCGAGATAGCTTGTGTTTTCACCAATTTTCTCGTGGTTACGATGTAAGTAGCCAAAGACAGGCTTTAGTTTGCGAACGATCTCGCCGTCCAGCGCAACGTTCATGCGAAACACGCCGTGCGTTGAAGGATGCTGCGGCCCCATCGATACTTCGAGCAATTCGCCTTCGAGTCGCGAACTCATTATCTGAAGCGGCCGCTCGGCTGGTTCGAGTGTTTGGATGGTTGCGCTCATGCGAATTGCGGAGTTAAAAAAGTTAAAAGGTTAAATTGTTAAAAAGGGAATGTCCGCTTTCGCGAACGTACGAAGGGCCGAGTAAAAAAGTTAAAAGGGTTAAATTGTTAAAAGAGAAATGGTTGGCGGCTGCGCCGATCCGGTTGGCATCGCGCGCGGAGGGCCCGATCCACCTATTTAACGTTGTAACGTTTTTAACCATTTAGCGCCTCACGGCTGCGCCGTGATATTCTCCGCCCCGTCGAGTTGCGGCCGTGGCGCGTAATGTTGCTTCGCCTTCTCCAGCACATCGTCGTGCGGCGTTGGCTCGTATTCGTAATCGTCCGGTTCGCGATAATCCTTCCGCATCGGGTAATCTTTAAACTCATCCCACATCAGGATACGCCGCAAATCGGGATGGCCTTCGAACCGAATACCGTAGAGATCGAAAATTTCCCGCTCTTGAAATTCCGCGCTTCGCCAGATCGGAGTTACAGACGGTGCTCGTACGCCTTCTCCGCGATCAGCCGTCCGCATGCGAATGATGATCGGCCCATGCTTGTGTTCGATTGAGTAAAGGTGATAAACGGCTTCGAGATAACCGGGAATTTTTTCCTGCTGTGTTTCTTCCACTTCCTTTTCCTCTCCCTCTACAACCTTTCTTACCTTCACTTTTTTCGTCACGGTTCGATCGAGCCAATCGACGCCGGTGACGTTGGAACAGAAATCGAAACGCAATGCCGAGTCGTCGCGCAGAAATTTCGCCACCTCGCGCGCATGCTCATTGTCGATCTTGAATGACAATTGCTGAGATGGACTTGCATTCGGAACGATGTCGATCTTCGCTCCCGGCACGGCCGACTCGATGCGTGTTTTTATTTGTTCGAGCGACTGCATGATTGATCGTTAAATTGTCAAAACTGTTAAATTGTTAAAACGGAGCGGCGGCACTCAACGCTTCGTCGAGTAAGGCCAACGCTTCATCGTTCTCAGCCGAGTTATCGCTAACCTCGCGGATGACGGATCCACCGCTCGCCCTTCGATCGCGCAGATAGCGAAGGTAACCGTTGATGAGGCCTAGGACGCGCCAAGCTTCTTTTTTTAATTCGGCTACTTCGTCCTTTTGGAGATACTTCTCGTCATCGCAGACGTTCAGGTCATCGACCAATTCTTGCAATGACCCGCGTGAGCCGAGGAAGAACCGCACTTGGTCGGCGAAGTGATAACGTCCATGGCCCTCGGCGATGTTGTTCGTCAACGATACGGCTGCGCGTCGAATCTGACTGCCTAAATCATATTTCTCAAGATCCGGCAGCTGCCGCGTCACCGCGTACATCTTCTTCCGAAATTCACGCGCTACTTGGTAAACGTCCAAGTCCTCAAACGTCCGAAACTCCTTTCGCTCGGAGATCGCGTCCTCTTTCTCCTTTTTAACGTTGTAACTCATTTAACAATTTTAACGCTGGATTTCAGGCGGCTGAAATACAGCCGAATTCGCCGCCGGCTCCAAATCGTGCGCGCCAAAAGCCGGCACTGGAAACTCACTCGGATGAGTTCGATCGAGATGAGCGGCTTTGCCAGCGCCAGTTAGTTTTTGTTCGTCGATTTTGCGCTGCAACTCCATGAAGGCGTGCAACAGTGCTTCTGGTCGAGGCGGGCAGCCGGGAATATAAACGTCGACCGGAATATAACGGTCGATTCCTTTGAGCACGTTGTAGCCTTGTTTGAATGGCCCTCCGGAAATCGCGCACGCGCCCATCGAAATAACGTATTTCGGATCGGGCATCTGGTTGTAGAGCCTCACGATTTGTGGCGCCATCTTCTTCGTCACTGTCCCGGCCACGATCATCAGATCGGCCTGGCGCGGTGATGGCCGGAAAATTTCGCCTCCGAACCGCGCGATATCGTAACGTGAAGCCGCCGTCGCGATCATCTCAATCGCGCAACAGGCCAGCCCAAATTGGAGCGGCCAAATCGAGTTTTTGCGCCCCCAATTGTAGAGCTCCTGCATCGAAGTGACCCAGATGCCCTGGCGTTGCAGTTCGGCGCGCAGTCCCTCGTCGATGTCGCTCATTGTTGCAGAAGGTTAAATCGGATTTTTCCTCATTCGTCTCCGTTTTAACAATGTAACCCTTTTAACGATTTTAACGAGCGCGCTAGCGCGCCCAATCTAAACAACCTTTGCTCCATGCCCACACGAGTCCTTCCAGCAACAGCAACAGGAAAACCAGGATCGATACGAACGCACCGATTGGCAGACCGGTGAAGGCGACGGCAAACGGCACCAGAAAAACCGCTTCCACATCGAAGATCAAAAAAATGATAGCATAAAGGTAATACTGCGAGCGGAACTGGATCTGTGCTTCGCCGAGTGATTCTACACCGCATTCATAAGTCGCATTCTTTTCCGCGCCGGGCTTCGGCGGCTGGAAGAATCGGCGCCACATCCAGGCCAGAATCAGCGGGAAGATTGGAAAGACGAGCGCGACCCCGACAAAAATTACGATGACCAAATAGGGATCAGGAATCATTGGCGGACGTTACAAAGTTAAAAAGGTTATCTTTACGAGGCTCAAATTCGCTCGGAAAGATGCACTGCCAAGTCTTATCGTTTTTCTGAACCCGAAATCTGAACCCTGTCACATCGTGTGTTCCATCGGCGGTGGTTCGTGGCGAACCTATTGAGTCGTTGAGCTGACATGCGCGACCGCGAATCTACCCATCCATTCGTTTTCTTTTTTCTCGTTCTGCCCTACGGCATCAGCAGCGGTTTCGTTTCCATTACCTTGCCATTCGTTCTGACGCGGCTCGGATTTTCGGTGGCGCTGGCGGCATCGATCGTAGCCATCGGCGTGTCCTCAAACCTCTGGCGATTTCTCTGGGGACCGGTGGCGGATCTGACTTTGACCGCGCGCCGCTGGTATTTGTTGGGACTTGGCACGTCCGCGGCGACGCTGTTGCTTCTTGCCTTTCTACCGCTCCATCAAAACGCCGTCGCGATTTTGATGGCAGTTGTTTTTGTTTCACAGGTTGCGGGAACATTGATCGTTCTTCCGGTCGGTGGGTTGATGGCGCATACGGTCGCCGAAAACGCAAAAGGTCGCGCGGCTGGTTGGTATCAGGCGGGAAATCTCGGCGGCAATGGCATCGGTGGTGGCGTCGGCGTTTGGCTCGCGAGTCATTTCTCGAAGGAGATCGCCGGTGGTGGACTCGCGCTCGCGATGCTCGCCTCGGCCGCGGCAATTTATTTTGCATCGGACGTGCGGATTGTTTCGACGGAAACCATCGGCGAACGAATGCGCATTTTGTGGCGCGACATTTTGTCGATGGTACGCGCCGCCGTTCCGCTTTTCACCATCGTGCTCGTTTGCTCGCCCATCGGCGCCGGCGCGATGAACAATTTGTGGTCGGCGGTTGCGCCTGATTGGAGCGCGACAGCGGATCAGGTCGCGTTAGTGAGCGGCGTGTTGAACGGCGTGGTCAGCGCCATCGGTTGCGTTTTCGGCGGCTGGGTTGCGGATCGTATCGGTCGGTGGTGGTCATATTTTGGATCAGGAATTCTTATTGCGCTGGTCGCGATTGTCATGGCCCTCACGCCGCACACGCCAAACGCGTTCACCGTCGGCGTTCTTACCTACGCCCTGGCCTGTGGAATGGCTTACGCCGCCTTTTCCGCGATCGTCCTGCTCGCCATCGGCCGCGGCGCCGCTTCTACAAAATACGCGACACTTTCTTCCCTCGGGAATCTTCCCGTTGTTTACATGACCGCATCCGACGGCTGGGTCCACGATCGTTTCGGCACGGCCTGGATGCTGCATTCCGAAGCGCTGATTGCAATTATCTGTATCGTCATCGCGCTGGCTGTTCTTCGCTGGATCAATCCGCCGAGGCGCTCTGATCTCGTTCTTCCTTGATTAAACAACCGGCCACCGCTTTTCTTCACCGAGCGTGAGCCGATAAGCAATGAACAAATTTGACCGCATCCTCTGGCGGATTAACGGAACGCTCTTTCTCGCCATTCTTGTCTTCGGGATTTTCTCTCTCGTACGGGGTCTCAGTGAATCCTTTCGCCATCCCACGCCGCAGGTGCCCGAGGCGGCGATCGTAAACAACGCTTCGGTTTCGCGTGAAAAGGAGTTTCTCCATTTCGGACTACTTTCCCGCATCGCCGGCACTTCCATGGTGAGATTTCCGCTCAACAGTGAGGGTTCCCCGAATAAATCTTCCTTCGGCGGTAGTTATTCGGAGAGCTGCACTCGAAACCTATTTTTTATTGATTATTCCGACCTTTCCTCCTGGTGGTTATTCGATGGATTTCAACAAGCCATTTTAAAGGAACATGATTTACGAGCAGAACCTGATGGGAAAGACAAACGCGTAATCGGCACGATTTTTGAGGTCGCAACCGTAGATACTAATGGCGATCAGCGTGTCACGGGCAATGACCGTATCTCCGTGTTCTTTACCGGTGCCGACGGGAAGAAGCCGATCGAGATCGTTTCGTCGTCTGATCGCATTCTGTCGATTGACCAAGTCACAGATAACGGGGTGCTGATCACATTTCAGCGCGGAACCGCCGCTACTGCGGCCCTCTTTTCCGCTCAAAGCGGCGCAAAGATTAAAGAAGCGCCACTACCAATCAAAGAGAACAAGTAAGCAGCTTCGGGCGCCGCACACTCGCTTCTTCCTTGATTAAACAACCGGCCACCGCTTTTCTTCATCGACTTGAGCGATTCACTCGACCAAATCTTTATCAGCGCAAAGCATTGGATTTTGTCCCTGCTTTCGGGCCTGCCCGACTGGGCAGCGCCCATCATTTCGAGCCTCATTAACATCGGTGCCTTGCTCGGCGTTTTTCTCACTCTTTTTGCGGCGATCTCAGTCCTGGAGCGGAAAATTCTTGGCCGCATGCAAAATCGTTATGGCCCAAATCGCGTTGGGCCTTTCGGACTTTTTCAACCGGTAGCCGATGGCATCAAGATGTTGATCAAAGAAGATGTGGTGCCGGCTCGTGCAGACAAAGTGGTGCATTTTATAGCGCCGATCCTGGTTGCGGCAGCCGCAATCCTCGCGCTCGGCGTCATTCCTTATGGGCGAAACATGACGCCCTTCGCAATCGACGGCGGCATCTTGTTTTTCTTCGCTGTCGGATCAACCACCGAGCTGGCCGTTTTCATGGCCGGCTGGGGCAGCAACAACAAGTTTTCGATGTTGGGTGCAATGCGCGCCATTGCCCAAATGGTTAGCTATGAATTACCGCTCATCCTCACTACTCTCCCGGTGGTGATGATCGTAGGCGCGCTTTCGCCGGATGCGATTGTCGCGGCGCAGGACGGCTATTCCCTGAGCGTCCTGCCACATTGGTTCGTCATGACCCCCTGGGGCGCGGCCGCGTTCGTCTTGTTCTTTGTCTCCGGTCTGGTCGAATCCAACCGCACTCCCTTCGACGTTCCGGAGGGCGAATCGGAAATTGTTGCCGGTCACATGACGGAATATTCTGGCTTCAAGTACGCGACCTTTTTCATGGCGGAGTATTTTGGCATGTTCGCCATTAGCGGATTGGCGGTGACATTGTTTCTCGGCGGCTGGCATTCGCCGATCGCTGCGCTCAACTTTATTCCATCCTATTTTTGGTTTTTCCTGAAGTTGAGCGCACTGCTTTTCGTTTATATCTGGGTCCGTGGAACGCTTCCGCGCACCCGCGTCGATCAAATCATGAATTTCGCCTGGAAATTCATGCTTCCGATGGCCTTCACCCTGATCGTCGCTGCCGCAGTCTGGCATTATCAGGGGCGCGGTCTCGCGGGCTGGCTTTGGTCGCTAGTTGTGATCGCCCTTGTTTATCTCGCGCTTTCGCGTCTCCTTGATACAAGAAAAAAATTTGCGACGCGCACCTATCGCTTCGCCGAATGAATAGCGTTGCTTTTCTGCTGATTGCCATCATTACCCTTGCGGGCGCGCTCGCCGCCGCGGCACTGCCAAGATTAATACACGCTGCCCTTAGTCTGGTGGTGGCCTTTGTCGGTGTGGCCGCGTCTTTTTTCTTGTTAGGCGCCGAATTCGTTGGGTTGGTCCAGGTCTTTGTTTATGTCGGAGCAGTCGCTGTCTTAATTGTTTTCACAATCCTGCTGACGCGCCGCGAGGTGACGGGCGAGCGCGGAATTAACTGGGGCGGCGCCATCGTGGCACTGGCTGTGTTTGGCGGATTGCTTTGGACAATCTTGAAAACGAAATCGCTCGCGCTCCCGGCGCCGCAAATCGAGCCGCTCACGGTTAAACGGATCGGCGAAGCGCTCATGACCAATTACGTCTGGCCGTTGCAATGCGTTGGGCTCGTCCTTACTGCCGCGCTCATTGGTGCCCTTGTCCTGGTGATGGAGGAGAAGCGAGAAGAAAAGTGAATGGTTAGGAAACGCCAGCGTTAAATAGTTAAATGAGTTACAACGTTAAAACGGAGAAAAGAAGCGTTGGCGCGATCCTGGAAATACCGGCGGAGCCGCATTCTACCTATTTAACAATTTAACATTTTTAACGTTTTAACGACCTATGGACCCAACCCTCCAACTTTTTCTCATCATCTCAACCGCGCTATTTTCCATCGGCCTGCTCGCCGCGCTTAGCCGCCGTCACGCCATTTTTATTTTGATCGGCATCGAATTAATGCTGGCGGCGGCGAATCTAAACTTCATCGCCTTCTGGCGCTTCGGTCCGCCGCCGCAACAACCAACTGGTGTATTGGTCGCGATCTTTTCCATCGCCATCGCCGCCGCTGAAGCCGCCGTCGGCCTGGCGCTCGTCATCGCCATTTACCGCCATTACCACACGACCAGCGTAGATAAGCTCGACCATCTCAAAGGATGAATGGACGCCGCCTCGTTACCGACAAATTGTAGGGCAGGCGCGTCGCCTGCCGATCCAAGAAGTGGCAACCGGCGCGGTTGCCCTACAAATCGTGATACCGCGTATCGGAAGATTATTCTCTGTCATTCAGTGTTCGATGTTCGGCGTTGGATGGTCGGCGTTCCGCTTCCGCTCCAAAGATGAATTCCTGGATTGTCTCCAATCTCTGGCTGATTCCGGCGATGCCGCTCGCGTTTTCGCTAATCATTCTGACTCTGGCCAACTCGCGCCGAGCTGGCGCGGCCGGGCTCGCAATTGCAGGACAGGTCATTGCATTTGTTTTGTCGCTCGTTGCCTTTTTATCAACGCTGCAAACGCCCGGCTTCCGTGCCGTCCACAATTTTACCTGGTTCACTTTCGGCGACCAGGCCCTTCGTCTCGGCTGGGTGCTCGACCCGCTGGCCGCCGCCATGATGATCATGATCACGCTGGTCGGTCTTTGCATTTTTGTCTTCAGCATTGGCTACATGGCCGGCGACAAAAACTTCACCCGTTTCTTTGCCTATCTTTCTTTCTTTTCCGGCGCGATGCTCGGAGTCGTCATCGCAAACAGCCTGCTCCTACTTTTCGTTAGCTGGGAACTGGTCGGGCTCGCGTCCTATTTGCTCATCGGGTTTTGGATCGACAGACCGAGCGCCGCCGCCGCGGCCAAGAAAGCTTTCATCACTACCCGCATCGGTGACCTCGGTTTTTTTCTCGGCACGCTTTGGCTCTATCACAACAGCGGCACCCTTTTGTTTTACGATCAGGGACGCGGTTGCCTCGAAGAGGCTGGACTTCTTGCCATTGGCGGCAGCGCCACCTTCATTGCGCTCCTAATTTTCTGTGGCGCGGTCGGCAAATCTGGACAATTCCCTCTCCATGTCTGGTTGCCGGACGCGATGGAAGGACCGACCCCGGTCAGTGCGTTGATCCATGCCGCAACCATGGTCGCTGCCGGCGTCTTCCTCATCGCTCGCGTCTATCCTTTATTCTCGTTAGGCGCAGTCAATGGTGTCACACCGTCTCTAACCGTGGTGGTATCGGTCGGTGTCGTCACTGCGCTAATGGCTTCGCTCATCGCCCTGGCGCAGTTCGATATTAAACGCATTCTAGCTTACTCAACCGTCTCGCAGCTTGGCCTGATGATGGTCTCGCTAGGTGTCGGTGGCGTCGCGGCCGGGATCATGCACCTGATCGCGCATGGCTTCTTCAAAGCACTGCTCTTCCTTGGTGCGGGCTCGGTCATTCACGGACTTCATCATGAACAAGACATTCGCAAAATGGGCGGCTTGCGCTGGATCTTGCCGGTGACGTTCCTCACTTACGCCATCGGCATGATGAATCTGAGCGGCGTTCCGTTCTTCTTTTCCGGTGGTTGGACGAAAGAAGAAGTCCTGCACGCTGCCGGGCATTGGCCGGTCTCGCGGTTGCCATATTACCTGATGCTCGCCGGAGTGATTCTCACCGCGCTCTACATGACTCGGCAAATCATCTACGTTTTTTTTGGTTCCGCGCGGAACACAGACGTCCAGTCTGTGCGTCCAGCGGTGTTCGACTCCGTTGAAGCAGCGACAACAACGGAGAACATCTCCGTTGGGGGCACAGGCCACAGGCCTGTGTTCCATGCGCACGAAAGTCCGCCGGTGATGACAATGCCGCTCATTGTCCTTGCCTTGTGTTCGATTCTGTTCGTCCTCGTGCTTACCCCCGCCTGGCCGTGGCTCCACGCCTATCTAAACGGCGAACCAGCACGCGTTGACTTCGGCTCGCTTATTCAGCCGATGCTTTTCCTTTCGCTCGCGCTGGTCGCCGGAGGAATCGGACTTGGTTGGTTGATCTATCGTAGAATCCGCGAAACCGATCCTCTGGCGCGGGCACAGCCAGGGTTGTTCCGTTTTCTCGAAAACAAAATGTGGTTCGATGAATTCTATGAACAAACTGTTATCACCTTCAGCCGAATACTCGCGCGTCTGGCCGATTGGCTGGATCGCTATTTCTGGGATGGCCTGGTCAGGCTGTTTGCTGGAATTGGTCAGGCCTTCGGGGTTTTGAGCAAAGGCTTTGATGACCACGGCATCAACGCCGGCGTTGATGAAACCATGAGTGGAACACGAGGGTTTGGTCGACTGATTGCCGCGGCGCATTCGGGTCAGATCCAAACTTATCTGGGTGCGATTGCCATCGGGATGCTCCTCCTGCTTGTCCTTTACGCATGGCTTGGCTGATTACTACGCTTATTGTAGCTCCGGTTGTCGGAGCGTTTCTGGTTGGCGCGACGCGCAACTACGCTCGTAGAGTCGCATTAGCATCTAATCTAATTACTGCGATTGGCGCTTTTTTATTATGGCGAAGTTTTGATTCTACTTTGCCAGGTCTTCAACTAGTTGAGCGGCATAGCTGGATCCCTGCGATCGGTGCCGAGTATTTGGTTGGCGTTGATGGCCTGAGTCTGCTGCTTGTCATCCTTACTTCGCTGGTATTTCCATTCGCCTTGCTCGCACAATCGCGCCCAGCGGGAGATCGCGGTTTCTGCGCGCTGATGTTGATTATGCAAGCCGCCCTCTACGGCACGTTCACCGCCCAGAATTTCATTCTCTGGTTTCTTTTCTACGAGATGAGCCTCATCCCAGCCTTCCTCCTTATTAAAATCTGGGGAGGCGAAAATCGCGACCGCGCCGCCACAAAATTCTTCCTTTATACCTTTCTCGGCAGTGTGGCGATGCTGCTCGCTTTTCTCGGAATCTATTTCGCCAAGGGCACGTTCGATTTCGCCGGCCTCGCCGATCTTGCAAAAACCGGCGACTTACTGACCGGCAACATTAAATGGCTCGCCTTCGCCGGAATCTTTCTTGGACTCTCGGTCAAGGTGCCACTCTTTCCTTTTCACACCTGGCTGCCCGACGCCTACGAAACGGCCCCCACCGGTGTTTCAATGGTGTTGACCGGTGCGCTCTCCAAAATGGGCGTTTACGGTTTCATTCGGTTGCTGCTGCCGCTTTTTCCTAACGAGATTAAAATACTTGGGCCATGGTTGCTCACCCTCGCAGTTTGTTCCATCGTGATCGCTCCTCTGGCCGCCTGGGCCCAATCGGACCTAAAACGAATGGTTGCCTACTTATCGATCAATCATCTTGGCTACTGCATGCTCGGTCTTTTCGCCGTCACCGCGACGGTGGCGCGACCCTTGGTCGAAATGCAAGCGGCCTTGAGCGGCGTTTTCATGCAAATCTTCAATCATGGCATCACCGCGGCCGCGCTCTTCTATTTTGTTGGATTGCTCGAGCAGCGACGCGGCCTGCGCGGTCTCGATGATTTCGGAGGACTGATGCAACGCGCGCCGCTTTTCTGCGGCTGGATGAGCGTCGCGATGTTTTCGTCGCTCGGACTGCCCGGACTAAACGGATTCATCGGCGAATTTCTTATCTTCAAAGGTTCCTTCGCCATTGCCGCTTCCTTTACCGCGGTGGCCGTTTTCGGCCTCCTCTTCACCGCCATCGTCTTTATCCGCGCGATGCAAGCGCTCTTCAGCGGGCCGCTTGTTGAAACCGGTGTCGCTTTTGCCGATCTCGGATCTAACGAGAAGTGGGTGGTAGTTCCGGTCACACTTCTCATGTTCGCCATCGGCATTGTCCCGCAATTCCTTTTCAGCATTTTCAACTCCACTGTGGTGCAGATGGCGCGGCTGTTTTCGTGAAGGAGGCGTTATGAGTAAGGAGCTCGTTTTGATTCGGCAAGTTGCGCAAATCATTCGCGTTATCCGTGGCGAGAAGGTGCTGCTCGACTTTGACCTGGCGCCTTTATATGGCGTCACCACCAGAAATCTGGATAAGGCTGTGCGACGTAATCGCGAGCCATTTCCATCGGATTTCGCGTTTCAACTTGCGGCTGCGGAAGCTGAATGTTTGATATTCCAATTTGGAATATCAAAATGTCGTGGAGGTCGCCGTCATCGCCCATATGCCTTCACGGAGCAGGGCGTGGCCATGGTTTCAAGTGTTTGGGCTGGGGAGCGCACGCGCCTCGCGTGCAATCGCCAGTCCGGCTCGGACCGATGGCGTCCTCGCCATCGCGAAGTTTTTCAACCTCTGCTCCTCGATAAATTTGAGATCCAATTGAAAGAAAGCTTTTCGGCGGGGCGCCGAAAAGAACACGCGAGGCGCGTCTGCTCCCCGGACTGGAGAGCATGATCGCCTGGACGATTTACATTACGTTCGCGGGCGCAGTATTGTTGCTTTTTTTGCCGCGCGCGTTTTCGCGCTGGATCGCGTTACTCACAACTACCGGGACCTTCGCGATTAGTCTGGCGACGTTCTTTTGTCACGATCTCGATTTGGCTCACTTCACCACCATTGTGCGTGTGCCTTGGGTACCGGCCCTGGGCATGAACTACCATCTCGCGGTAGACGGAATTAGCCTGACGCTCGTCTTGGTTACGTCGATAACAGCAGTCAGCTCAGTCCTTTTTTCCTGGGATGTCGCCAACTCTGCCTCTGGCGGGCAGCTACTTCAGAGCGGCAACAATCCCCCGCACCAATCTGCGTCACGAAGTGGCTGGGTGACCCAGCCGGTTGACGCAACCGGCTGCCCTTCGGCCGCGAAGCGGGTCGATCAACGATCAAACGAGTTCTTTTTCTGGCTCTTGCTTGTCGTAGGCGGTTCCTTCGGCGTTTTTCTGAGCGCCGATTTGTTCCTGCTCTTTGTCTTTTACGAACTGGTGATCGTGCCCAAGTACTTCCTGATCGCGATCTGGGGATCGACCAACAAGGAATACGGCGCGATGAAGTTGACCCTCTACTCCTTCTTCGGCGGTGCGCTTGTTTTCATCGGAATCATCGCCGCCTATGTCACCGCCGGTTCGCTCGACTTGAATGAGCTCGCCCAATTCCGATTCACCCCGCAATTGCAATCTTGGGCATTCCCGGTTTTATTCATCGGCTTCGCTGTCCTCGCCGGCATTTGGCCGTTGCACACCTGGGCGCCGACCGGCCACGTGGCCGCGCCGACCGCAGGTTCGATGTTGCTCGCCGGAATCGTAATGAAGCTCGGAGCCTACGGCGGGCTGCGCGTCGCGATGAATCTCTTTCCGCAAGGCTTCCAAATGTGGAGTAGTTGGATTGCGATTCTGGCCGTGATTGGAATTGTCTATGCCGCCGCGGTGGCCCTGCGACAGCGCGACCTTAAATTCGTCATCGGTTATTCGAGCGTGAGCCACATGGGTTTCGTGCTTCTTGGCCTGGCCACAGCAAACGTTCTCGGCGTTTCCGGCGCGGTTCTGCAAATGTTTTCGCACGGCGTGATCGGTGCACTCCTCTTTGCCGTGGCTGGACGTATGATTTATCGCCGTACTCACACCCGTGATCTCGATGAACTGTCGCTGATGGAACTGAATCGCGCGCTTCCCTTCGCGTCCTTTGTCTTTGTTATCGCTTCAGCCGCGTCGATGGGCATTCCCGGCTTCAGCGGGTTCGCCGCCGAAATCACCATCCTGATCGGCGTTTGGAAAACCTTTCCCATCGCAGTCTGGATTACGGGAGCGGGTATGGTTTTGGTAGCGGCATTTACCTTGCGCGCTCTGAAAAGAAGCTTCTTCGACACTGCTGTCGAAGAAGGTCAGAACGTTAAAGGCGTTACAACGTTAAATCGGGAAGCGCTCGAACCGATTACCGTTCCTGAAAAACTTGGCGCCGTCCTGTTGATGTTCGCGACTCTGGCAATCGGAATTTATCCCAAGTTCTTACTCGATCGCATCGTGCCCGCGGTTGAAGCAATGCGATTTCTGAAAACTGGCGGTTAAAAGTCAAATGGTTACAAAGTTACAATCGCATGTCGGCGTCTTCCTTTTAACTATGTAACTTTTTTAACGTTGTAACGATCTCCCATGTCCTACCTCGATCTTCTCAAACTCGCCGCTCCCGAAGCAATCGTTACGTTAACTGCGCTCATCGTTCTCGTAATTGGTCTGACAACGAGTCGCGGAACTGTGGTGGCGGGCGTGTCGCCTGCAATGCCGCAAAGACGGGCAATCGACACGACTGCCTCAACAGTTGTCTGTTCGTTCGTTGCCGCATTAGGACTCATCGTTGCCATCGGTGCTATGCTCAGCTTGCCGTCGCACGCGAATTTGTTCCAGGGCATGCTTGTGATCTCGCCGCTCAATTCGCTTTTCATGGTCGTCTGTTTAGTGCTTGCCTTCTTTACCATCCTTCTCGCATCTCGTGAGACGCCAAACTACGGCGAATATCTTGCCATTATTCTGCTCGCTACCATCGGTCTACTACTTCTCGTTAGCAGCGAGGAGCTGCTCATGATCTTCATCGGACTCGAGCTTACGGGTCTGTCGCTTTATCTCATGACTGCATTCGACAAAACCGATATTCGGTCGGCCGAGGCCGGCCTGAAGTATTTCCTCTTTGGCAGCACCGCCAGCGCTTTTACTCTCTTCGGGCTGAGCCTGATTTATGGCATGGCGGGCACCACCGGTCTTGCAGCCATCGCAGAAGGTCTTGCTGCGCAATCGCTCTCGCCGCTTTTGTTCGCCGGCATCGTCATGACCCTTGTCGGGTTCGCCTTCAAAATCGCAGCGGCGCCCTTTCATCTCTGGGCCCCTGACGCCTATCAAGGCGCGCCGGTTTCCAGCGCCGCCTT
Organism: Verrucomicrobiota bacterium; assembly: GCA_003219125.1. Classification (GTDB taxonomy): domain Bacteria; phylum Verrucomicrobiota; class Verrucomicrobiia; order Chthoniobacterales; family UBA10450; genus AV69. Next base: position 17,360 of record QHPP01000106.1, on the reverse strand, counting down.
CATCGCATCAGGATCAAAAGTTGCCTCGTTCGTCGTCCTTGGAAAGATTGTGCTCGTTGGATTTGGCCCGGTCCACGGCAGCGCCGACTGGCATGCCATGGTTGCCGGTTGGTCGCCGGTCCTCGCCGTGTTGGCTGCGTTCTCGATTCTCATTGGTAATCTCGTGGCTCTGGTTCAAACCAACCTGCGCCGGTTGCTCGCCTACTCCGCTGTCGCTCACGCCGGTTACACCTTGCTCGGGCTGGTCGCGGGCGGGCGCGCAGGATTCAGCGCGACCTTATTCTACACTACCATCTACGCGTTTACTTTGATCGGCGCGTTCGGCGTTGTTGCAGTGGTACGCCGCGAAACCGGCGGGGACAATTTGCAAAACTTCGCCGGGCTGCGTGCGCGCTCGCCATTGCTGGCCGGATGCATGGCGGTATTCATGTTGTCGTTAGCTGGTCTTCCGCCGCTGGCAGGATTCTTCGGCAAATTCTATCTCTTCAGCGCCGCGTTTCGCTCCGGTGCAAATCATGGTCTCCTCTGGCTGGTGGCACTCGCGCTCTTCGGCAGTCTCATCTCCCTTTACTATTATCTCATCGTTTTAAAGGTCATTTTCCAAACCCAGGGCGCTGAAGCGCACTTACTCCCATCCGTGGCCTGGAATGGACTTTCCAATCTGACAATCGCATTCGCCGCAGCCATCGTGCTGTTCCTCGGAATCGCGCCGCAATTCCTTGTCGCGCGAATCCTCGCCGTGTTGCAAACGATAACAATACTTTAACGGATCACGATTACGCTGAAGAACCCGGACGATCGCTACGCCCCGTATCGGCACAAAGGTTGCTAAAAATCGCGATCATGTTGCACGATCCCGTCTTTGACTCGACTGAAAACCAAGCCCTCCTCGTCGTTTGCGCTCGCAAAACGATTCGCCATGCCGCCATCCTTGGAATTGTTTGGGGCGCCATCAACCTGGTCATCGGATTTTTCGCGATCCAGGCAACTGTATTGAACGCGGGAATTCTGGTCTTGGGTTTGTTGATGCTCGGAGCAGGAATTATTGCTCTGAACAAACCGTCGATCCACAGCTTATCGACCGAAGCTGTTGTCAGTGCGCTTTTACTTTGCTGGAACATCGGAATCGCCGTTTTCAATGCCCGATCCGGCTATGGTGATCACGTTAACGGACACGGTTTAATCTGGCCCGCGATCGCCGCGATCATCTTCTTCCGCCAATACAAGAAGCTGGGTCATCTTAAAAACGCGATCGCCTCAATGGACCACGCGAAGGTGAAAGAGGCTTCCGACCTATGTAAGCAACTTTTCAAGAGCAGGCTGAAACAGTCCCCTGACATCGTCGAAGCCTCATCGAGGCGCTATCGTCTGCGATTGATGAGCGAGTCGGTCTTCTGCGCGCAGCGAAGTTTGTCGCAAGCTTTTCACATGAGCCGCGAGAATTTCAAGCAATGCATCCGGGATATTGGCAAGAAACGACTTCGCGTGGTCGTCCGTCACCCGCTTGGCAAAATCGCCTATGCTTTCGACAAAAAGAATTCCGATAAGATCAAAGGCTGGCTGGCTGTCCCACCTCTGGTTACAAGCTAAACAAAAGCGACGAGGTTATCGTTTATCTTACGCGCTGTTGCTCGTCAGCGGCCAAGCGATGTCCGAAACCGTCATGAAATCTTGACGGCTTAAAGCCGTCAAGTTTACGGGAAGCTTGAGCTCGACGCTGGCCAACGGTCTGCTAGCTTCGCGCGTCCGAAATTCCGTGAGCGAAACTACAACGCCACTCCGGCTCGGAGTCGACCCGCGCTTTACCGATCGTGAACGTCAGCCGGGTCTCGATCTTCTCCGTGCTCTCGCCATCGTCGTGGTCGTCATTTACCATGCCGCGCTTTTCGGCTTCAATTTGCCCGGACGCGTGGATCGATTCGGCTGGGTCGGGGTCGATCTATTTTTCGTTCTCAGCGGATATCTGATCGGCGGCCAACTGCTCGCGCCGCTCGCCCGCGGTCAGCCGATCAAGCTTCGGCGCTTCTTCGCCCGCCGCGCTTTGCGAATCATCCCGGCCTACTTCGTCATCCTCGCCGTTTATGCCTTTTTGCCGTCGTGGCGGGAGTACCCGGAAATGTCGCCGGTTTGGAAATTTGTCGTCTCGGTGCAAAACATTGGTCTACATGGCGGCACCGCCTTTTCCCACGCCTGGTCGCTTGCCGTCGAGGACCAGTTCTATCTCCTCCTGCCACTGATACTAATTCTCGTTAGCCGATGGCCTCGTGTTCGATTTATCATCCCGGGCGTCATTGTTCTTGGCGGAATTATGCTGCGCGCATTTCTTGCCCGGCAGAATTTGGCTGAAAACGGTGTCTCCTTCCGCGGTTTTCAAACCTGGATCTATTACCCGACCTGGACCCGGCTCGATCCTCTCGTCTTCGGGGTTGCCCTGGCCGCGATCGAAAAGTTCCGCCCACAATGGTGGCGCCGCCTGATGAGTCTTGCTCCCTGGCTCTTGCTGCCCGGGCTCGCCCTCATCGTTTACGCATTATATCTGGGCGAAGGCGATTATCTCGCTGTCGCCGCCACCGTCTGGCAATTCCCGTTGATCGCTCTTGGAATGGCCGCATTACTTGTTTGTGCTGTCAGCCCGCGGTTAATTTTACGGCGAGTAAAGATTCCCGGTGCCGCCTTTATCGCCAGCATCGCCTATAGTGCGTATCTCATTCAAAAACTTGTCATCCATTTCGTCGCGCAATTCTGCGTGACTCATAATATCGTAATCACGTCAGCGGCAGCTCTTCTGGGTGTCGAACTTTGCGTTTACGCCGTTGCCACAATTCTATTTTTTGCAGTGGAGCGTCCTTTCCTGCAACTCCGTCATCACCTCGCCCCGCGCCCTTCCCGAAGCTGATTTCCTTGTCGTAACATCAAATATGGCAACCAGTGATTCATTAATCGCCGCGGCAAAAGGTCTGCGCGACGCTGTTGCCGAACTGCGGTTCGCCGCGCCAGTCACGCACGTTTACAACCCGCTCATCTACGCCTGGCGTGCGCATGAGATATACCTGCGCCGCTACGGAAATGGCCGCAAGCGGGTGCTATTCCTCGGAACGAATCCCGGCCCGTTTGGAATGGCGCAAACTGGTGTCCCGTTCGGTCAAATCGCTGCGGTACGCGATTGGCTCGGCATTCAAGCCAGAATTGACCATTCGCCGGACGAGCATCCCAAGCGGCCAGTGCTGGGATTCGATTGTGCACGCAGCGAAATCAGCGGCCAACGCTTATGGGGATTGTTCGCGAAACGCTTTGGCTCTGCCGAGAAATTCTTCGTGGAACACATGGTGATGAATTATTGCCCACTCGCGTTTTGTGAAGAGAGCGGGCGCAATCGAACGCCGGACAAACTACCGTCAAACGAGCGGGCGGCGCTGTTCGCGGCGTGTGATGAACATTTGCGGGAAATTGTTCGCATCCTGGAACCCGCATGGCTCATCGGGGTGGGTGATTTCGCGACAAAACGCGCGCGTGAAGTAATCGCCGATTCGCCGCCGCGCGTCGGCCAGATTTTGCATCCGAGTCCGGCGTGCCCAGCTTCAAACAATGACTGGGCTGCCACCGCCACTGCGCAATTGCGCAACTCGGGCGTTTGGAAATGAGGACCCAAAAGACGAGAACTAGATCTCGTCAGCCTGGCGTAGGCTTGGCCATGTGTTTTCCGACCAGGAATCTTTTGTGCATGTCAAAGATTCTCACGGCGCTCTCTCTGGGGATGGCGGTGACTTTTGCCGTTGGCCCCGTTTTCGCGGGAGAAAAGGAAACCTCGCCCGTCACTGCTGCCCCGGCGAGATCGCCTAACGATTCTACGTCTGATGATCTGACCAGGCCCAGCGCTAATCAGAATCTGCTGGGCGAGCTGGCCGGCACCTGGAGCTATGTATTGAAAATTTCGATGGGATCGAACAAACGGCCGATCGAAACCAACGGCGTTGTGGTGCGCCAGCCAATCATGGGCGGCCGCTACTTTCTTGCCGATTTCGACGTCGAGATGCTTCCCGGCACCGACGGCAAACTGGAGAAGGTGAATTTCAAAGGCAAATCCATCGAAGGTTACGACAACGTGAAAAAGAAGTTCATCTCGATTTGGATCGACAACGCCAGTACTGGGCCGACGATCTTCGAAGGTAGTTATGATCCTGCATCACGAATCTTCACTTACGCCGGCGAAACCGAACCGAAACCGGGTCAGAAAACAAAAGTGCGCGAATTAATTAAAGTGATCGACAAGAATCATTACAATCTTGACTGGTACGAAGAGCATGGCGGCCACGAAATCAAAACGATCGAGATCACCTACACCAGATCGTCTGCCCCGCCTGACCTCTGACCTTTAACCTCTAACTCCTAATTATGTCTCTCCGCCTTCTTGCCATCCTAAGTCTGACGATTCTCGCACTTTTGTCCGCTCGAGCCGTATCCGGCGACGAAAAACCAATGATGAAGGCGGTAGTCGCGCACGAATACGGCGCACCCGAGGTGCTGAAGTTCGAAGAGGTGCCGCGACCGGAGCCGAAAAAGGACGAAGCGCTCGTGCACGTGATCGCGAGCGGAGTTAACCCAGCCGACCCACTAACCCTCAGCGGCAAATACGCTCGCGAATGGGGTACGCAGCTTCCACTAATCCCGGGCTACGATATCGCCGGAGTCGTGGAAAAAGTCGGCGCCAAGATCACAAACCTCAAAGCAGGCGACGCAGTTTACGGTTACCCAACTTTCGGCGGTGGATGGGCGGAGTTCGTCATAGTTAAGGAATGGGAAGTAGCCGCGAAACCGAAGTCCCTCAGCTTTGCCGAAGCCGCGGCGGTCCCAATGTGCGCCTTGACTGCCTGGCAGGCGTTGGTGGACACGGCGCAATTGCACGCTGGACAAAGCATTCTCATCCATGGCGGCTCGGGCGGCGTCGGTAGCTTCGCCGTCCAAATCGCGAAAGCGCGCGGCGCCAGGGTCATTGCGACCGCATCGACGGCAAACCAGGACCTGCTCAAGCAACTTGGGGCCGACGTGCCAATTGATTATACCAAGACCAAATTCGAAGATGTCGCCAAAGATGTGGACGCAGTGCTCGATCCAGTGGGCCGGGAAACGCTCGCAGGTTCCTACGGTCTGGTGAAAAAGGGCGGCATCGTCATTTCATTGGTTGCGCGCCCCGATCCGGTCGAGATCGAAAAACGCCAGATTCGAGGCGCCACTGTGTGGGTTCAGCCGAACGCCCAAGATCTCGCCCAGATCGCGCAGCTCATCGACGTGGGGAAAATCAAGCCAGTTGTGACGCAAGTTCTGCCGTTGAGTGAAGCGATCGCTGCACAACAACAGGCCGCCACGCATCACACCCGCGGGAAAGTTGTGCTACGAATCGCCGACGAACCGAAAGGCTAAGATACGTTCAAGTTGTAAACCCTGCCAGCTCCTGCCGTTGCTATTTATTTAAGCGGTGAGGCTTTCATTCGCCGGACTTCTGATCTCTGGCTCCTGTCACGAAAGGCGGCGGAGCCATTCGCTCGACACAGCCAACATCGAGATCCTTTGCGTCACCCTTCTCCAAGAAATCCATGATAATCCGATCGACGCATTCCGGTTCCGTCAGACCGTCCATGCCATGGCCGGCCTGCGGAATGATGACGTGTCTGCTGTTAGGTAAATCACGTGCGACCTCTTCGCCGCGCTGCGGTGGTGTGACCGGATCCATGTTGCCGGAAAAAATGAGCACCGGAATGTTCGACGAGACCGGCTCGCGAAAGTCGGCTGGTATTTTTCCCTTTGGCCACATGCTGCAGGCCCGCGTTTGCTGAAAGACCCGATAGTTCCCGAATGGATTGCCCGCGTTCAGCTTCGCGGCTTCAGTCTGATCGATAAAGGGAACATCTTCTGCGCAAGTCACCGAAAGATACATGCCGTCCGCAATGAAATCGGGGATGGATGGACCGATTGCCTCGCGCAGAAACGGCCCGAAATCGCTGTGCGCAGCCTGATGAATGACCAGTGGGATCCGACTGGCCTGGTCTCGACCGTACATCCACGTTCGGATTTTCTCGGCGAAAACGCCACGTTGGACTTCAAGCATCACAGGACCGCTTTTGTCGGGCGGCGAATATTCCACTCGTGCTGGTTCGCGTTCTAACTGCGCGAGTACGTTTGTCCAATCGTCGCGAATTTCCGGGAACGCCTCATGACACTGCGCGTCCTGCTCGCACTGCTGGAGCAGCAACTCCATCGCGCGTGCCGCCGCCTGCGCATGATACATCGGCATCTTCAGATACGTCGGCGCGACACCAATGAGCGTGACTGTGCGCACCCGCTGCGGATGTTGCCGCATGTAAACCAGCGCCGCCCGGGTTCCGTAGGATAACCCGATGAGATTGATCCGATCGTAGCCGAGCCAGGCTCGCACATCATCGAGATCATCCATCGCGATGGAGGTGGTGTATTGCGTGAGATCGGCGCGCTGCTTCAGAGTTTGCTCTAAGCTCTTCACGTAATCCACCGGATACATTTCGCTGAGATAATGTTGGGGAGTTTTCTTTCCCGGCACCGAGAGCGGATTCGATTTCCCGGTGCCTCTTTGATCGACTAGCACCACGTCGCGGCCCCGACGAACTTCTTTGCCTTCATGCGCGTAAAAGGTCGCACCCTCGGTCGCGGCCGCGCCGGGACCGCCCGCTAGGTCGAATAATGGTTCCACCTTCGTTTTTTGATCGAAGGCAGGCAGCACCACCACGTTCAGCCCAATCGTCCGACCGACGCTAGTCTGCCGATTTTCAAAAACGGTTAGTTGGCCGCAGAGCACTTGTTCATCGATTCCCGGCAACCGGCATGGTTTAAGCCTGGCCAATCCACCCGAACTTTGTTGTCTCGAACAATCGCTAAACGCGAGGATGAACAGGAAAGCTGCCAGCGCAATGAGAGCTCTAGACAGTCGGATTTTAGATTTCAGATTCACTTTCGTATGCTGCGAAGGCGGCTGTGTCAGCCGCAGAATGAAATCTGGCTGCTGACTTCCGGCTTCTGATTTCTGAAATCCTTCGTCCGAGCTCTGATCTCCTATCTCTCCCCAGCTGGCTAATTCCGGGACTTCGGCTATTGTCATTGATGTCCAAACCAACCTTCTCGCGTCGCGCCCCCGACAACATCACGGAAGAACTTGTGGCCGTCCTTTCTTCCAAGGCCTCGTTTGAATTCAAGGGTCTATTTGACGTCATCTTCCTCAATCTCCGGGAGCGGAATGCTGCCAGTGGCGGCGAAGAGATGTTGCGCTTGCGCACCTATGAGAAGTTGCAGAGCCTCGTCAGCCAGGGCGCGGTCACGCGAACCGTTACCGGCGCCGTCAAAAAATATAAGGGTGTCGCGTCGCGAATGGTCACGGTCAGCGCGGAAATGAAAGTCTTGCGCGAGGAATGGAGTGAAAAACTGCGGGCCAAAGCGGCTGCAGCGGCCTGACCGCTGACCTCTGACCTCTGGGGCTCGGACCTAATCGTCGGCAGTCTCGACGTGGTAGCGGACTTCGACGTCCGGACCGCCACCAGCCCGTTTCGGTCCTGTTGACCCCGGTTCATCGACAAAGTCCGGCTTCTGCCACTCCGACCACGCATGATACTTCTTTGGCATCGGATTCGCGGGAAGTCGCAGGTTGTAAAGACGCGCGCCGCCATTCGGAAACTTTACTGCCAGCAAGCGCTGTGACGTGCGGTAATAAAGTGGCACGTAGCCGTGGCGAGTTAGCTGCTCCGTTTCAGCGGCTTTTTCCAGGAAAACATCAGCGCCATTCCTATCAGTCGTTAGCTCGGCCGTGACTTCGGCAAAAACGTCCGGTGCGATATTTTCCGGCGCGCGCACTTCAAGGCGGAGCAGCGGCTCCGGGCCGTTTCGATTGAGGACGTGCGGTTGCATCGAATACCAAATGCCGACCGCGGATGCTGCCGAGACAATAATAAGAGCGAACGCTGCGATGCCGCCAAAGGCGACTTTTACACCGCGCACTCCACGTCGACGCAAAACCAACCAGACCGCGCCGGCAAACCCGAGCAAACCCGCAACCATGCCGGCGAGCGCAGCGAAATAACCGCGCGCGCCTTCCATGGTTGAGATATGAAGTGCTCCCGCAGCAAAGCTGGCAATCAACGCGCCGATGAAAAAAATCACGCCAAAACCGACCAGACCGGCCATTGCCGCGATAAGGATCGTCGAAAGCTTCAACTTATTTTCCGGCTCAGCCACGCCGGCACGATAACGACCAGGCGAAGAAAAATCGAGCACGAGCAAAAAGACGTGTTTAGCGTTGAGTGAACCTTTCATTACCACCCTGCTTTAGCTGGGTGTTAACGACGCCTAAGAAAACCCAAACCGCTTTGGCGGTTTTTTGTTAGTGACCAGTAGATCGCTAAAGCAGTTGTGGTCATAGATTGGGCCGTGCACCTCGCTGAAGCGAGCTGTTAATGAGATAGACTTTCGGCTTGTTCGAAGTTTACGCGGGCCATAGCCTCGCGGGCATGAAATACTACCGCATCATTCTCACTCTGGTCGTCGCCCTCGCCCTTCCCACGATTATGTTAGCGAAGGAGAAAGGGACAGGCGCCAGCGCCGACGTTGAAGCTACAATCAAGAAAATCGAACAGGAGCTAACAGACAGTTTACTTAAATCCGACACCTCAGCCTTCGAGAAATACCTGGCCAGCGACTATCTGGGCATCGGCCCGGACGGAGTCACGCAGAATAAGTCGGAGCTCTTGGCCGACATTAAATCCGGGACTTTAAAGCTCGAATCCTCAAACTTGTCCGATATAAAGGTCCAGGTCGCAGACCCCGATATGGCTGTGGTGGTCTATCGCACCGATGATAAGGGTACTTATAAGGGTAAGGACATCACCGGTCAGTATCGATGGCTCGATGTTTTCGTTAAGCGCGGTGGGAAATGGCAGATCGCGATTGATCAAGGCACTCAGATCGCCAAACAATAACGGCGCTCTCCACCGGGACGCTTCATTCGCGCAGCATCCGCTCGATCGCGGCCTCGACGTGGATCTGCGTACTATCGAGAACCGGCAGACCCCCAGCTGTCGGTTCACGCAGAATTAACGACAGCTCGGTGCCACCGAGAATCAAACCATCGACATTGTTGCGCTGTTTCATTGTCTCCACGATGTCGATTAGAGCCGCGCGCGTTTCATCCAGGATCGTCCCCGCGAATAGCTCGCCCATGTATTTCTCATGGATGAATTCCTGCTCTTCCTTATTTGGGACGACGATGTTTAACCGGCGGCACGCAAACGCCGCTGGAAAAAGTGTCGCCTGCATCGTAAATCGGGTCCCGAAGAGCGCCAGACGGCGTAAACCGGCCTTCGCGGCTGTATCGGCAGTTGCTTCCACGATGCTGAGCAATGGAATACGCGCCCGCTGCTGGAGCTCATCGAAGACAAGGTGCGGGGTGACCGCCGCGATGAGCCCGAATTCAGCGCCCGCGTGCGCCAGCCGATCAATCTCGGCCGCAAGAAAATTGATAACAGGCGGCAGATCGCCGGCCGTAAACCATTTCACCAGGTTTTTATTATCGATACTGTTGATGATGATCGGCGGCGCGCCACTCTCTGAAACGCGAGCGTGGTAAGCCGCGATCAACCGGCGGTAATACTCGACCGTCGATTCCGGCCCCGTCCCACCGATCATCCCAAGTATCTTCACGCTGATATCTGTACTTAAATCCAGCGCCGTACCTCGCGCTTTAAAGCGAGATATTGCTCACCGAACTTTGCCTCGAGGTAGCGCTCCTCGGGCAGGATCACGCCGAAATGCAGGATCAATGCAAGCGGCACAACGAACAACAACGTGATCCAATCATTCAGGAGAAAGCCGATCCCCGCTTGGACCAGACAAAGCGCCAGATACATCGGGTTTCGAGTGAACCGATAAGGCCCAGCCCGCACGATCAGCAGCGCCGGCTTGGCGGGATTGGCATGTGTTCCGGCCGCGCGCATGGTGAATAACGCCGGCAACGCCAGCGAAGGGCCGGCCAGGAGACAAACAATCCCAAGAATCAGCGTGAATGGCTGCGGCAAAATCCGAATCGAAAAAACAAAAAAATGGACCAGCACGCTCACCGTTGCGCCGATCAGCCAGAGCAATGGCGGAAACGCCACAATCTTGGGATGATCTTCAGCGTCCATGAAACCGGTTTTAGGCGCAAGAAACCGCTACATCATTTTTTCGGCGCGAGCGAGGCGACCATTTTCTCGAACCGTGGATCGCCCCGGAGCGGGTCCCATAGCGGGTTTAGCTTCACGTCGCCATAACTTGTGGGGCTGGCAGGCAAATTGGAAGCACGTTCCAGCTCGTTCAGCGCGAGGTCCCTTTGTCCCAGCCAGGTGTAAATCAGCGCCATATCCAAGATGCGACTTGGTCCGTCCCACGCGTCTTTCGAAAGCGGCAAAAGTTCGCAGCCGCGCTGGCCCGCCTCGATGGCTTCTTTGCCGTGGCCGAGACCCGCCTCGGCTTTTCCGAGTAAACTCCAGGCTGGGGCATAGTCCGGTTGTTCCTGAATTGCCTTTTGGGCAGCCGCACGCGTTTCCATGAATGCCGCCTGCGCCTTTTCTTTCTCACCAAAAGTGTGCGCCACCAGTGCGACGAAAAAGGGGCGCGGCACCAGGGAATTGTCGTAAGGGTTGACCGCACCTTCCGCCGGCACGATCACCAAGGCGCGTTCGGCTGCATCGCGATCCCGTTCCGCCAATGCGCAATACACGAAAAAAATTGCCACGTGTGCAGCTTTGCCCGCTTTCTCGATTTCGTTGAGCCCAGAGCGCCACTGCTTCAAATCACCCGCTTGGTCGAATGGCAAATTCGCTAGTTGCGCGGGCGCGGAAGGCTCCGATGGATCAAGCGCGATGGCCCGCTGGAGCAATGGCACTGCTTCGGCAAAGCGTCGCAATCCATAGCGCGTGAAGGCCGCTTCTTCGACATTGATGAAATTGCGCGGATCGAGCTCGACGGCGCGATCAAAGTTGCGCAGGCAATCATCCCAGCGCCCTTGCCGGCGATCGATAGCGCCCATTTGCATGTAGACCTTCGAGGAATTCGGGAGTCTTTGTCGCGCCAGCTCAAGCTCAACGCGAGCGCGGTCGTAATCACGAAAGCCGTGATAGAAATAGATGCCTTTCTGCTGGTGCACATCGCCGTCGTCTGGGGCGATCCTTTCCGCGTGTTCGAGTGCCACACGCGCCATCTGGCGTCGTGCGTCTGTATGATCAAAACCGCCCCAATAAAGATCGAGGTGGGTTTCGCACATCCGGCAATAGGCGCGCAGGAAACGTGGGTCGCGCCCCACTGCCTGTTCGAGGAGTGAGATTGACTGGAGCAGATTTCCCTTCCCCCCGGGATCGTTGGAGTGCGAGCCGAGTTGAACCGCGCGCTCGTAAAGATCGTTGGCTACGAGGTCGGTTGTGAGTGGCTGGGCCATGGCTGCCTTTTCAGGAGGTAACAAGCGCGCTTGCAGCTGGTGCGCGATGGCCTCGGCAATCTCGGTCTGAATGGCGAAAACATCGGCCAGATCCCGATCATAAGTCTGCGCCCAAAGGTGCGCGTCGCTGCGCGCATCGACCAGCTGCGCATTAACGCGGACGCGGTTGCCGGCGCGCTGCACGCTGCCTTCAACGACGTGCGCTACGCCCAGCTCTTCTCCGATCTTGCGCAAATTGCGACCCTGAGTGTCGCGATAACCGAGCACACTCGTGCGGCTAATGACTTTTAGATCCGCGACCCTGGCCAGGTCAGTGAGGATCTCGTCCTGAACGCCATCGGCGAAGTATGCATTCTCCTTGTTCTCACTCAGATTTTGAAAAGGAAGAACCGCGACGCTCTTCTCCGGAATTGTCGCCGGCGTTGCGACCGAGCTTTGGTTTGCCGCCGTAGTGCGCGCCTCGCGACGGGAAGAATTTCTCAAAATCGCCGGCGTAAAGATGATCGCGACAATTGCCAGAGCAATCAGTGCTAAAACGATCGCGAAAATCCCAACCAAAATCCATGTCCGACCTTTCCGTGCCGTGTCATAGGAAGCGGGTCTCCGTCGCGCGCCTTTGAATCTGGCAGGTGGCTCGGGATTTCCGACGACATCGGCATAAAGATTCACCACCGAAACGACGACACCGTGTTTGACTTCGAAATCGCCCAGCTCATGTAGATACGGCTGCCAACGTCGATATTGCGCTAAGTCATCGGCCACGCGCTTGGAAAGGAGAATGTGACCGGCATCGCCGCAATCCATCACCCGCTGCGCGATGTTAATGCCGGCCCCGGCGATATTCTCGCGCTGGTTCACATCGGCCACGTGATGCACCGGTCCGCTGTGAATACCCATCCGCACCGGCAAACTTGGTTGTGCACGAAGCCTCTGACTGATCTGAAGCGCGCATTCCACCGGATCTTCCACCGAGCCGGTGAAGACCAGCGCCATTCCATCGCCGGTGGGAAGAATGATCAGTTGCCCGACTGCTTCCGCTTCGCGCGCTGCTTCGGTATTACGCACGATCTGATTCAATTCATGCAACGCTTCCGATTGCTCGTCGATGAGCAACTTCGAATAGCCTACAATGTCGATGAAGAGAACGTGCGCGATCTCCAGGCGCAGCTTAGTTTTCTGCTCGTCAGCCATTAAGGCGTGAACTTAGGCGGGTCGCGCAGTCGTCTCTACATCAATCTTTGAGCGCTCTGTCGGCCGCTCCATCGATTACGCTTACGAGCGTGATCATGAGCATGAGCATGAGCATGAGAAAAGAGCAGGAATGCTCGGTTCGGGCTTCATCATTCCTTCGACGTTCAACGCCAGTCCGGCTCGGACCATTCGAGCTTCGTCATTTTCCCCGGCTTGCTTACCAATCACTTTTCACCAATCACTAATCACTCAAGAATACCTCGGTGCCGATCATCCTTTTTGCACTGCTGCTTTTTGTTGTCCTCGCTTTCGGCGGCGTCGTTTTGCTTTCGCTTGCTTTGCGCTACCGCGCCGGCACCGCTCGACGGCAAGGACGGCGCTGGGTCGCCACGATGAATCTGTGGGCGACCAGTTTCTCCGCTGCTCTCTTTCTTTGCTTCACCTTCCTGATCTCCTTTTGGCTCGGGCCCACTTTGCGATTTGCCCTGGCTGGGCTGGCGGTTGGAGGCCTTCTCGGGTTGCTCGGTTTAGTATTGACCCGTTGGGAAAGCCACCCGGAAGGATTTTTCTATACTCCCAGCCGCTGGCTCGCCCTTCTCATCATGCTGGCAATCGCAGCACGTCTTGTCTACGGCTGGTGGCACACCATGCACCGCGGCGTGCCCGACGAACAACATTGGTTTTTGTCGGCGTCCGGGACCCAACTTTCTGTTGCCGTCGCTGCGGGCTTGATCGGTTACTATTTGGTCTACGCCATCGGAGTGCATGTTCGAGTCACGCGCCACGAGAAACGGCGTCGTAACTAAAGCGCAGCCTGCTAGGATCGCGACTTTACTTTTGCGGAGATAAAATCAATCGCATTCGCCGGGACAGCCTGCCTGGGGAATGCGGCATAGTGCCAGCCGTGATAGAAAACCAACACCACGTCTTTCCCGGCCCAAACGCGACTGATTGCATTCCACGGTAGCGCGGAGCTGCCAGCAGCGCTCTTTACCGCGAGACCGGCCTCGTCGATTGCTACTCTGACGGTCCGATCAGCATTCGATTCGAAAAAGCGCCGACTGATTCGACGGCGATGCGCGACTGCGAGAAGGAAAAGCACGAACAACATGATCGCCGCGCCAACGACAATGTAAGCGACAGGTCGCATCTCCCGATCAGTGGCCATCACCGCGATTATGACCGGAAGGAGAATGACCGCGATCGGGCCGGCCGGGCCACCGCGACGCCAAAGCAGGTAGCGCATAGCTTTGCTTCCGAGCTCCGGCGGGGCAGTAAACTCAAATTCGATGGGCATGCCGGCGTGCTCGAGCAGATGTCATGCTGCGTCGAGATCTGAAGCGGCGCGCGCAATGCCAGTCCGGCTCGGACTTAACGGGATTCACCCGGAACTTTTTCTGGAACGGACGTGACGTCCGGACGCTCAAGCAAATTGTCCTCAGGGACGCGATAAGTCGTCCTGCCGGGTTCCTGTCGCACCTGCTCTTGCGGTCCAAGGAATCCGCAGGCCGCGAAGGCTTGCCGACTAGCCTAGTTGGATCTCCGGCGGCACTTCCGGGTTCATCAGCGAAGCACCACCATCTGCAAATATTACCTGACCGGTGATCCAGTTCGCCTGCGGAGAACAAAAGAGACTCACCACATCTCCAACATCCGCAGGCGTGCCAAGTCGACGCATTGGTGTCCAACCTTGTTGATGCCAATCGCGAATCAGTTTTTGCACAGACTCGGGCAGCGAGTTAAACACGCTATCTTCCGTCCACGCCGGACTGATGGCATTGACCGTGATCCCGCGTTTCGCGAACGCGACCGCGAAATACCGCACCAGCGACTCCATCGCAGCTTTGGCCGATCCCATCGCGACCCATGGTAACAATCCGCCGGTGCGACTTCCCGTCCCGTAGGTGATAGCGATGATTCTTCCACCTTCGCTCATCATCTTCCCCGCTTCTCTCGCACCGATAACAAACCCTTTAACTTGGGAATCGAATGCGGCGTCCATTTGTTCCAATGTGATATCCGTCGGCGGATAGAAGAAATGGATAGCTTCCGGTCTGGCATTACTGACAAAGATGTCCAATGACAGGAACCGCGACCGGACCTCTTTAAACAAGCGCTCGATCTGGTCGGGCTTTGTCACGTCCGCCTGAAAGATCGCGCCGTCTGCGCCCCGCTCTTTGATCAGGCGCAGAGTTTCCTTTGCCGCTACTTCGTTCTGGTAATAGTGAACGGCGATTGTCGCGCCAGCCTCCGCTAACTTGAGAGCAATGCCGCGTCCGATGCCGCGTGAGCTGCCCGTGATGAGCGCACGTTTTTGCTTGAGAGACATCCGCGTCAGTCCTCGCTGGCGTGAGCTTAAGCTCCAGTGTTACCGGCGCAACCTAGTTGGGACGGGTGAAACGTTTTCGGTTATGGTCGACTGGAAGCCCTTTGTAGCGCAGCGCGCCCGAATCAATGCGCTCGCAAGCTCCCTCATCGGCACATGCAGTGGCTTTTTCAGCTCAAATGACACTGTCACGAAATCCCAATCCACGCGGTGGTGAGCAGTACTCTTGCATTACCGATGTCAGCACCCCGGCGCGGAAGAGTAAATACGTCCCTATTAAATCTGCAAAGCTTGTCGCCGCACGAGTCCCTGTCGTCGGCGCGCTTCGCCTTGCGCCCGAGCGTGACATAGCGGCCTTGGGTTACGTAGACCCGGTCGCAAGCAGTCACTCAGTTAAAAAAACCACGTCCGCTCGAACCCGGGAGTGCGAAATTAGTTAAATCTCCGTCCTTACATCAGTAAATAAATCGTCTTTCAAATGCGTACAGAAAATAAATCCACTCAACTCCTTTCATATGCAAAAAAACACATCTTCCCGATCCGGCGCGTTTAATCCTCGCGTATTCCTCGCTTTCATTCTCTTCTCGAGCGGCGCATCGCTGGCCGTGGCCGCGGTCCTCAATGTCCAGCTTGTACCGGGCACAGCCGTCCTGCTCGATCAGAGCACCAGCAGCGGTAACGGCGGCAACGCAAAATCGACGTCGAGCTCGACCAACATTTTCTCGCCGGCCGCGTTCGTCGACTACAAGCGCTTCGGCGGCGAGCCGACGGTTGTTGTCGATCGCTACCCCTTCCCGGGAAGCAACACAAGCACAGCGGCCCAGTGTCCACCCGGCCAGACAACCTGCTTTAAAGACATTGCCTATCAATCGGCGCCGCAGGGCTTCGTCTTTCCGCGATACAGCAACTTTTACAAGTCGGACGATCTCGCGCAGAGCTTCCGCGTTCCGGCGCATATTCCGGATACATCGAAACCTATCGGAACTGGTCAAGGCGGCGGCGACAGCCATCAGGCGGTCGGCGCCCTCTCGCACAAGGTTTACTACATCGACCTCGCGCTCTCCCACATCACGATGAACGTCTCGAGTGACCTTGGCGAAACGTGGACGACCGATGACATTTCCGGCACCGCGGTCGACCTCGTGGACGACAGACAGTGGGTGGAAGCAGATGAGGCTTACCCGGCAACCATCGCGCAAGGCGGGAATATCTACATCAGCGCGATCAACCTGGCGGACCCGGCCCTTCCGACACTCACAGCGCTGCGGAGCACGCACGGTGCGGCACCCTTGAGCTTCAACAGCGACTCCACTTGCACGACCCTAACCTACGCGGTCGGCGCAAATCCACTGGATCCGTCCGTGAACGACGGCGTAGCATCACCCTGCCCCGACCCATCCGATCCGATCCTCTGGGTGGCCGGGCCGGTGGTCGCGGACAAGACAGTGCGCACCGGCAACGCGACGCACAATGTCTATGTCCCGTTCGTTCGCCGGCTCAGCACAGGGGGCCAGGGACTCGACTGCCCCTGCGCATGGCAACTCTACATCGCGAAGTCGACGGACGGCGGCAACAGCTGGACCCGGCGGAAGGTCGCCGACCTGCCAGAGACTGTCGACCCCGCAAACATCTTCGTTCAAATGGCGATCGACCGGGCCGGCAACCTCTATTATACCTGGTCGCAGGCGCAGAACGTAACGGCAAACAGTGAAGGCGAGCAGGACATCTACTACACCTTCTCGACGAACGGCGGCACGACTTGGGCCCCGCCGATCAACCTGACGCCAGAGGCGAATGATTCTGCGGTCTTCTCTTGGATGGTCGCGGGCGATCCCGGCCAGGTTGACATCGTTTACTACAAGTCGAACAGCGGCATCAATTCGAACGTCCAGCCGCCGACGACGGTTTGGAACGTTTACTTCGGTCAGTCGCAAAACGCGCTGAACACGGGCCCGAACTTCAAGAGTGTCCAGGTAAGCGCCGAGCCAAACCACCTCGGCCAACTCTGCACGAATGGCCTCAACTGTTCCGGCGACCGCGACCTGCTGGACTTCTTCACGGTCGACGTCGACCACCTTGGCGCGGCCGTGATCGCGTACTCGGACGATCATGAGCGTCGCAACAGCGACACCCGCGACAAATCCACCCGGCAGATCGCGGGTAACAGCGTGTTCAAGAATGTGTCGCTGAGCTCGCTGCAGCAGAACTGGCCGATCCGCGATCACGCGGTCTCCGACCGCACCGGTGACGTCTACGACGGCTTCGGAGTTGCCAAGGGGTCGTGCTCTGGGATGGATCTTGTCGGTCCGACGGCGACCACCGCAAGCCGTTCCGGCGACTTGCTGACGATCTCGCTGA
>QHPP01000014.1 GCA_003219125.1 Verrucomicrobiota bacterium | reverse complement strand
TCGTGAGATTTTCATAGGGTTAATGCTGGATTCGTGTGCGGTTTTGCGAGCACAGTTTCATCTGTAACGGGAACAAATTGGCAATTCAAAGAAAATTTTAGGAAGACGGCCGAAAACATCGACGGCAGAATTGGATGGGAAGCAATAATGATGGCCTACATTGCGATGCTGCGCGGAATCAACGTCGGGCGCGGCAAAATGGTCAAGATGGAGCGATTGCGGGCATCGTTTGCGGCTCTGGGCTTCGGTGAAGTCAGGACGTATGTGCAAAGCGGCAACGTTGTTTTTCAATCCGAGCGAAAGTCTGAATTGACTAGGACAATCGAGGCAAAAATTCAACGCGATTTCGGTTTTACCGTTCCGGTTTTGATCAAGACATCAAAGGAGCTGGCGCAAATTGTTCGCGATAATCCTTTGCTGAGAGTGAAGGGGATCGACGTTTCCAAACTACACGTCACATTCTTGTCCAATGCTCCGCCGAAAACTGCGGCCAAGGTTTTGGAAGATTTGACCACGACAGGGGAACGATTTCGAATTTTGAATCGCGAAATCTATCTCTATTGCCCGGACGGCTACGGCATCAGCAAGCTCACCAACACTACCATTGAAAAAAAGTTTTCTCTTGTCGCTACGACGAGAAACTGGCGAACGGTGAACGCGCTTCTCGAAATGGCGGGCGCGTCAGCCTGAACGCCGATGAAATGAAGCCGATTATCGCGCGAGTTTTGAGGACGTTGATTGTGCTTGCGCTCGTGATTGGCGCGACCGTCCTGTTGAATTCGCGGTTTCACGGCAATTTCGGTGTAGGGATCGTCCTAATCCTCGTGCCATTTCTCGGGCTGTCGTTTTCGTTGCCGTATTTATTGCTGGTCCGCTGTGAACGTTGCAGCCGGCAGGATGCAATTTCATTTCCTGAAGCGGCTGGGCGCTTCGTCGCAAATGTTCGGCTACGTCTGCGAACGATGCGGCCGATGCCATGAATGGGAAGGTGCATCATCCGCAACTCGCTCGAGAGCTAAGCGTTTGTCTATTTCAGGTTTCGGGATTCTGCTGCAGTTCGGAGAAACAAGATCGCCGCTACACCAACCAATAATCCGCATCGTCTTTGCGCCAAGATCGACTGCTCCCCAGATTTCGATTGTCAACGGGGAGACGATCGAAAATGATTTGGGATATCTGTGAAGCCTTCTCGCGACGACGGACTGATCGATCTCCCGAGTAATCACTCGGTGGACGAAATAGTCGAGAAGTTGAAGGGAATTCTGCAAGCGAAAGGCGTTACGCTTTTCGCGCTGGTCGATCACAGCGGCGAGGCGGCAAAACTGGAAATGAAAATGCGTCCCACCAAGTTGTTGATCTTCGGGAACCCCGGGGTGCCACTCCCGTGATGTTGGCGACGCCCAGCATTGCCATCGATCTGCCGCTCAAGATTTTGATCTGGGAAGAGGCGAGGAAAAAGTTTGGGTCACTTATAATAGCCCGGCCTATTTGCAGAAGCGACATCACTTTCCGCCAGAGTTGCTGCAAAACATTGTAGTCGTCGAAGCATTAGCGAAGGCCGCTGCGGAAACCAGACTGCTTTGAGTTAACTTAACTCGCTCGAAACTTGTCGGCGTGGTCGCGGGCAAACTGTGCGAAGTCAGTCGGGTGAGTACCCGTGACTTTTTCAATGTCGGATGTGACAGTGCTCCAGCGGTTCTGTTTATTGACTGCGTGCAGTTCCATGACCAGGTCTACCTGCCACGCCGGCACGCCCGCTTGAAGCATTCCGTCGCGCGCAGCGGCTTCCGGCACGTCGACGTACTTAAACTCATGCCCGGTCACCTCGGAAAGAATTCGTGCTACCTCGGCGATCCCGAGCGTCGCCGGGCCGGTGAGCGTGTAAATCTTTTCTTCGTGTCCGTCGGTTGTTAGGACCTTCGCGGCAACACTTGCGATATCGCGCGTGTCGACAAAGCTGGCCGTTCCTTTTCCCCACGGCAGATAAATCGCGCTGTTGCGTGGGGGAAAGTAAGTGAAGAAATTTTGCATGAACGAATTCGGCCGCAAAAACGTGAACGCCACGCCCGATTCCCGAATGTGTTGTTCGTTTGCGCCATGCCATTTTATGGCCATGGGCTGCGTCTCGTCATCGACGCCGATCGCCGAAAGTTTCGCAATATGACGAACACCGGCGCGTTTCGCGGCATCGACAAATACATTCATTAGCTCCAGCTGATTTGGCAGCAGCGGCGGCAGAAGAAAAACTTTCTCCATCCCTTCGAGTGCCCCGGCAAATGTTTTCTCGTTTTCAAAGTCGAATGGTGCGAGTGCAATGTTCGAGCCAAATTGTTTTCTCGCTTTGGCTTGATCGCGCACCCCCGCACGCACTGATGCGCCCATTTCAGAAAGTCCCTTCGCTACGTCGCGCCCGATCGTGCCGGTCGCGCCAGTTACCAAAACAGGTTTGCTCATAAATTTCTGTTATAGTCAGCGACGAGATCGCGCAAGAGCATGGAGCAGGGCACGAGGGAGTGAGACGTGAGAAGTGAATAGTGCGTACGAGAAATACTGATGGCCGATGCCGAGGCGAAACCGATCGTGGAATTCGCGAAAAGTCCGGCTGCATTCTGGTCGAGTGTAAAAACGAGTTGGAGGGAATGAAGAGATGACTGCGGCACAGTTCCGAGAAATCGCGCTGAGTTTTCCTGATACAGTCGAGGCTGCTCACATGGGTCACCCGGATTTTCGTGTCGGTGGTAAGATATTTGCGACCCTTGGTTATCCGAATGAAGAACGCGGCGTCCTCGTTCTTTCACCGGAGGAGCAGCAGAATTTAATCAGGAAGCACCCCGAAATGTTTGAACCGGTGCCTGGCGGCTGGGGTCGCCGTGGAAGCACTCAAGTGCTGTTGACGCAAATAACGCGCCCCGTTCTCGAGGCTGCGACGAGAAAGGCCTGGCAGAGGAAAGCGCCCAAACGATTGAGCAAGCCGAAGCGAGTGGCTAGCTGATCTCCTCGAACTCGCCCCGCTCGCGGTTCTTGCGGACGCGGTCCCACTTAAAACATTTGCCGTTCATGGCAATGTAAACACCGGGCGGCAGCACCTGCACAAATGAGAGCGCACTTCCCAGATTAAAGAGGCCGTCGGAGCTGCCGAAGGCATAGGGAATCATCGCGCCGGTGAGGACGACGGTTTTTCCAGTAACCGCGCCCGCAATCGCCGCGGCGGTTTCGGTCATGGTATCGGTGCCGTGGGTAATGACGATTTGATCCTCCTGCGACCGGAAGCAATTCTGCACGATGAGGGCGCGATCGGTATCGGTCGTCTCCAGGCTGTCGACCATCATGATGGTGCGGATGGTAACCTCGACCCGCGAACGTCCCAGTCGAAGCATTTCCGCGATGTGGGTGTCTTTAAAAAAGAGCTCCCCTGTGTGCTCGTTGTATTCCTTATCGAAGGTGCCGCCAGTGACGAGGATTCGGATGGCCATGGTAACGTTGCGCGGAGCGCCTCGAAAGTAGAGAGCAGAGAGCAGGGAGCAAGGATCAGGGGGAAAGAAGCAAGGAGCGTAAATCAGAGGTCAGAAAACGCCGAACGCCCAACCCCGAACATCGAACGCCGAACTGCCACGATGTAACGTTTAACGGTTCAACAATTCAACGTTGCACCTGTCGCGCCGTAGCCTCGCGCGAAGGCAGAACGTGGTGAAGCGAAGCCATCACGCGCCGATGTAAACCAATTTAGTGAAGACATCGCCAGTGATAAAAGAGGTCGCCCACTTGCTGTCGTAGGCTGCGGTCGGCTTTGCTGCGATCGCTTCTTCGAGGGATTTGCCTTCTTTCTTAAGCGTGGCGACGCGGTCGTGAATTGTCACCAGCACATCCCGGTATTCGGCCAGCTCCGGTTTCCCAGCGATTTTGCCGTGCCCGGGAATCACGATAGTCTTGTCCGTGACTTTGGCCAGGTTCGCTTCCGCCGCCTTTATCATGCCCTTGATATTGCCGCCGGTGGAGTAATCGATGAACGGATAGTGGCCGTTCCACCAGGTGTCGCCGCAGTGAAGGACCTCAGCCTCAACAAAATAGGCCGATACGTCGCCGTCAGTGTGGCTAGGCCCGTAGTAAGAGAGCATGATAGTAGTACTATTAAGGTACAGCGTCTTTTCGTTATCGAAGACTTCGGTGGGAATCGCGTCTGCGGGCGACGGCGGAAAGGTGAAGTCCCAATCTTCCACCCGCGTGGTTGTAGAAAGGTGTTTTCGAGTATTCTCATGCGCGAGGATTGTCGCGCCGTCCGAATGCATCCACTCATTGCCGTCGGTGTGATCGAAATGCCAGTGGGTATTGACGAGATGTTTAATCGGGCCTGGATCCATTTTAGCCAGAGCGTCGCTAATCCGGGCGCGAGAGGTTGCGTAACCGGAATCGATGATCACTTTGCCGTCTGTTCCAGTGAGAACGGCGATGTTTCCGCCCGAGCCGACAAGGGCACTCACACTTCGGCGCAAGGGTTGGACGGTGATGTTAGCGGTTCCCGCACGTTTGCGCGCCGCAAGCACGATGTTTTCACTTTCGGCGAAAAGACCTCGGGGAGAGAGCCAGGCAGCCGCGGTGAAGACTCCCGTGGCGGCGAGGAAACGCCGGCGTGAAAGGCAATGAGAAGGGTTAGCAACCAACTGATTCTCTTGGGACATGTGTTTCTCCTTCTTTGTAATCGTCTGGAGCCACTGCCAGTTTGCAAGTGAAAGTGTCCGTCTCGGCATGATGGCCGAGGAAGGTGCGCGGTGAAAGGCGAAGAAGTCGTCCGAATCGACGTGGCCGCGAAACAATGACGTGACATTGGCGAGATTTCGTCATTAAGCTCGAAATCGATCGTCCATCTCTACTTAGACACGTCGCCCTCATTCCTTTATGAAGCTCAAGACCCTCAAAAAAAAGATCCGTCGCCTCGAGACTCGACTGCTGGAAGGTCCAAAAAAACTTGCGAAGCTAAAACAGAAATTCGAGGCGCTAGTGAAAGCAAACGCCGCAAAAGAGAGGAAGAAATCGGCGGCTCGGGCTGCCGCCACCCGCAGAAAGAACCGTGGCTCAACAGCAAAATCTCAGGCAAAACCGATCACTGCAAAAAGACCAGGCGCCCCCCAAAAAGAGAAGAGAAAACTCAATCTCTCACCCGAACGTCGTGAGCAGCTCGCAGCGGCGATGAGAGCGCGATGGGCCGCAAAAAGAGCCGCCGAGGCGACTTCCGCCGAGACTTTGACCAATCGCGATTTCACGCTTGGACAAGTGCCCCAGTCGCCGTAGCGCAGGCGGCGTCGGAACATGGGCTTCCTAGCCTGTGCGCCCAGCGGACATTTTGTCCGCTGCCAAGTTCTTATTCTCAGCGGAGTGCAACTCCGCTGGGCACACAGGCCGAAGGCCTATGTTCCGCCGCTTTCGCTTCGCCGTACGGCGGCTACAGCTCGTCCTTAAATGAAGGACCGGACTGGTGGTAGCGAATCGAGTCACTAATGTAATCATTCGTGAGCCGGATTGTTTCGCTCGTGCCGGCTGCGACTGAGATCGCGGCCGCGCTCGGATTAATGGAGGACGTGGTTGGCGTTTCGCATGAGTGCGATTTCCCGAGCGAAGCCAACGCGCGGCCGCGGGTGACGAATTGCCCGGTGCACAACGCCGGCCACACCAGCAAAGACATTGATGAATGGGTGCGCCGGGCGCTGCGTGAGAAAGGAACGATCTACACGATCGATAAGCCGCTGCTGCGCGAGCTGCGGCCGGACGTTATTCTCACCCAAAAATTGTGCGACGTGTGCGCTGTCGGCTACGGCACGGTTGCGCGCCTGGCCGAAACTTTGCCCGGCCCGCCGCGAGTTGTTAATCTGGAGCCTTCAAGTCTGTCTGACATTTTCGATGACATTCATCGCATCGCACGGGCGTGCGATGTAGTAGAACGCGCGGAAGAGTTGGTTGCAAAGTTAGCGGCGCGCGTCGAGATGGTGCGCAAGCGAGCGGCAGATGTCGCGCATCGGCCACGATGTCTTCTCATGGAATGGGTCGATCCGCCGGTCTGTTCCGGTCATTGGGGGCCGGAATTGGTTGAGATCGCCGGCGGACACGATCCGTTAGGCCGCAAGCATCAACCCTCGGCACGGATCGATTGGCAAGAGGTGCTGGATGCGCGGCCGGAAATCATCGTCCTCGCGCTTTGCGGTTACGATGTC
This sequence comes from Verrucomicrobiota bacterium, assembly GCA_003219125.1. Classification (GTDB taxonomy): domain Bacteria; phylum Verrucomicrobiota; class Verrucomicrobiia; order Chthoniobacterales; family UBA10450; genus AV69. Next base: position 6,173 of record QHPP01000014.1, on the reverse strand, counting down.
GATTTGGCGCAGCGCGATTGCGAATTGTTACGAGAATTTCCTGGATTTGATTCACTTCCGGCTGCGCGTACCGGCGAGATTTATCTGGTTAACGCGAGCGCTTACTTTGCGCGCCCAGGCCCGCGGATTATCGACAGCATCGAAATTCTGGCCGGAATATTGCATCCGAAAGAATTTCCCGAGTTTGCGTTTCGCAACACTCAGGATCAGCGCTTTGCGCATCATGATCTTACGGCGTTTTAATTTCGCCGAACTGAAAGACTGTGGACGTGTAAAAAGGGGATAGGACCATCGCCTCGGCCAGCAGCGCGCCGACATTCACGAGATGCGCGAGCAAGCCTTCGGCGTTTTCGTAAGCTTCGCGACAAAAAGCTCATCGCCGTTCCAGCTGAATTCATAAAAGAGCATTTCCTTCTCAGTCGCCGTCTTGGCCACGAACCGCGGCAACATCCCCTTGATCGCATCCAGTTTCCCGGGATACGCTTTGAAGTAAGGGTGCAAGCTGACAGAGCTCGAAAGACGATTCATTGAGAAAGCTGCGCCTAACGCGTGAAGGCGTCGACGCGATTATCGGCGCCGCGAGGCTTCGATCCTTCATAATTTTATCGCCGGTTTCAGATATTTGGATAAAGTTTTATCAGCCAGCAGGGCAGGGGCCAGCCGCAGGAATGATAGAACGGATCAAGAACGCTCTGGCAGAAGTTCCTCGAGCCACTGCCTCCACCGTCCATTATCTTTATCTGGCCCGGATTCCATTTCTCGGGTCGGTAACCTTATTCGCTCTCCCGTTACTCGCGATAACCGTCGGACGACCTCTTGTTCTTGCGGCTTACGATTTGGCATCTAGTGGCGAAGCGTTTTTCGTCGGGATCGCCTACGGATTGGCTGGTGGCAGCATCTATTTCACCGCTCACGTCATTACCAATCTTTGTTCGAACCGCTTCCGGCTTGAGATCGATCGAGTAGTTCAGAGCCGAATCGACAAGGCCTGGGCATCCGCAATTCTCCTTGCGCTTCTCATAAATATTCTAGTAGGGACTTGCGCCTCAAAACCGGTTCTTTCGTACAGCGGTGCGATCGCAGCGGCTATGATCGGAGGAATGCTCGTCGCGTTCGCAGGCACGTTCGCAGCCGAAGCGATTTCCTCGAGTTTTCCCAAGAATCCCGTTTATCGAAATTTAGTTTGGTTCGGGATAAAAATCGGGCTTCGGAAGCAGAAAGGATATTTGCGCCCGATCTCCGCCGGCGTTGAGACGAACGATCCAGCCAACTGGAAGTATGAAGAGGGCCACGTTCGTGCGGCCTCCTACACGTTTATTGTTATTGTCGCCTATTGCATCATCACCGGAAAACAGATCGCGCCACTGGTGGCGTTGATGCTGCTGCTCTCTCTTTGGGTCCTTGTTCTGGCCGGTGTTACATTTTTTTGGGACCGTTACCGATTGCCATTGCTGGTCATTCTCGTCGCCTATTTTTGGTTCGCAGGTTTTTCTATAAAGGCCGACCATTATTATCGCGTCTGGACGAGACCGTCTCTCGACCGGGAACTAACGCCGGGCGAAATCGTTGGTCGGGCCGTGCAGCAACATCGGCCTGTTGTAGTCGTAGCGGCAGGTGGCGGCGGTATTCAATCGGCCGCCTGGACTACTTCTGTGCTCGATCAATTAGGCAAACGCCTGAAGGCAGATTCCGGCGGCGCGTACGATTTGCCGCACAGCATACGGCTCATTAGCGGCGTTTCCGGTGGCAGCGTCGGCGGAATGTTTTATGCGGAGTGTTTCAATGAGAGCGAACCGGATTTCAGCCACAGTTTTCAAGCGGCATCTTCGAGTGCTCTCGGGCCCACCATTCGTGGTCTATTACGGCAGGATCTTTGGCGCGCTCTGATGCCGTTTTTAGTTACTGATATTTGCAACGATCGCGGACGCGTCCTGGAGCGACAATGGTGCAAAAGTTTTGACAACAAATTTAAGCCAAACGCAAAACTGGCCGACGCTACCCTGTCCGCGTGGGGCGCGGATGCAGGTTCGTTACAGCGACCCGCGTTAATATTCAATTCGACCATCGTAGAGACTGGGCAGCGGTTGGCCATCTCCACGGTACCGATCCGGCACGCGCTGATTGGTGAAACTGAGTTCACCGAACAGTATTGTGCCGAGCTTGCTGTCAGCACCGCGGCACGGCTTTCGGCAACATTCCCTTTCGTAACTCCGACTGGCCGGCCCATCATGTTAAACACGAGTATCTCTGCCTGCAGGGTGGTGTCACCGCCTCCATGCGGCGGAGGCGATCAACACTTGGTTGATGGCGGCTACTATGAAAACAGCGGCTTGGTCGGAGCAATTGAGTGGATCGATGACGCTCTGACAGACCTCACCAACCCAGTAAAGAATCCGAAACAGTACCCGGTACCGCGCGACGTCCTGTTGTTAGCAATTGATGCTTTCGAACGGCCAACCGATCCGGAAGATCCGTGTCAGCTGCGTCAGACCGCGCCAGCTGCTGAGTCCAGTGAGGTTGCTCACGGGGTGATCTACAATCTGGCATCCCCGCTGCACGCAGTAATGAACGTGCGAGGCACGGGACAACGATCATTTGCCCGACGTTTGTTGCGCATGTTCCAAGCGCGTTGGGCACTGCAGCATGTCAATATTCGCGATGTTAAGATCTTTTTCGAAGTGGAAGATCCGGCCAACCGGGAAGAACATGTCCAGGCTGGTCGGCAGACAAAAGCTCTCGCCGGAAAACAGCCGGCTAGTCGATTCTATATAGGAGTAGATCCAGGGAAAGAACCGCTTTCCTGGCATTTGCGACCGAGTGAGATTGATGAACTAAAAAAGCAATGGGTTGGTTTTGATGCCGCTTCGGAAAACTGCCCCGACAATTATGGAGCGATTCTCGACTTCTTTAAAGCCGAATCCGCCGAACAGTAAAACGTCGTGACCTGTGCTTGAGCATTGAGGATGGCGACGAAATCGGCAAATTCCCGCTTTCACATCTCTTGAAGATGTTTGTCCTGGTTCGTGCGGTTACTTACGCCGCGCTGTTCATTGGTTTCGTCCTCGTTTATCTCCCCGGTCGATTCTTGTTTTGGTCGGGCGTTCCGCAGCCCGAATTCGTCGGAGGACCGCAGATCGGCGGGATGCTTATTGGTGCAATCGGCGCGGTGCTTGCGCTTTGGTGCCTGCTCGCGTTCGCATTTATTGGCAAAGGCACGCCGGCACCGTTCGATCCGCCACGTCGACTCGTGATTCGAGGACCGTACCGATTCGTGCGAAACCCAATGTACATCAGCGCCGCCACGGCGCTCGCCGGCACAGCACTCTTTTATCAATCGTGGTCCCTTTTGGTTTTTACCGGGCTGTTTCTTCTGGCGACGCACCTCTTCGTCATCTCGTACGAGGAACCAACTTTACGGCGCACTTTCGGCGAAGAATATGAAGCGTATTGCGTTCAAGTGAACCGATGGTTGGTCCGAAGCTCGCCATCGTGTTCACCGTAAGTGATAATCTGGCTCGGACCGTTGCGGCTCGATTCGCAGATGCGATCGTGATTGATGAAATCGACGCGAGTTTTATTCGCACTGATCGGCTATGTGTACGTCAGCGCGATTGCAGCGGAGCCGAGCGCGTCGCCGTCTGCTTCGCCCGCTGCATCCGAGTCTCCGGCTGCCACGCTCACCCAATCGGTCACGGAGTGACTTGCGTTACGACGCTCGTTGTTCTCGCGTTGCTCACCGGTTGGTTTCTGTGGGTCGTTAGGCGACGCGCGGGACTGCTCCAATCGAACCAAGCGCAGTCCTGGCTTGCGGTCAGTGCGGCGGCGATTGGAAAACCACTCGCGCTTTTCGTTTGGGTGGTGGGCGGCGCGTTTGCGCTGATGCCCGTCGTTAACGGCATCGCTTCCCGCCCGACGCGCATCTTTTGGGCCCGCACACTCACCGGAATTGTTTACGCCGGCGAAATCATTGCGCTGCTCTGGCTCGTTTTTCGCGGAGTTCTTGCGGTCGAAAAACGAATGCATCTTTGGGCGGAGCGCGCGAACAGCGTGCTCGGCAAACTGATCGTTCCGATAACCGGCCAAACGTTGCGTTTCGCAGTTCCGCTGCTTGGTATCATTCTCCTACTGCCGCTGCTGAAACTGCCGTCCGAATGGACCTGGGTTACGCAAAAAGGCTTCGGCATTTTGTTCATCGTCGCGCTTTCGTTCCTGATTATTCGCGGCGTCAACGCCGTGCAGCTGGCGCTCTTGAGCCAGCATCGATTGGACGCGGAAGCTAATTTTTCCGCGCGAAAAATTTACACGCAGGTGTCGGTGATTCGCAAAATCATCGTCACCGCCGTCATCATCATCGCGACCGGTTCCATCTTGATGCTATTCGATCCGGTCCGGCAATTCGGCACCAGCATCCTCGCCTCCGCCGGAATCGCGGGCGTCGTTATCGGCTTCGCCGCACAAAAGACGCTCGGCAACGTGCTCGCCGGAATTCAGATCGCTCTGACACAACCAATTCTCATCAACGACATCATCGTCGTCGAAGGCGAGTTCGGCCAGATCGAGGAGATCACGCTCACTTATGTAACGGTGCGGACTTGGGACCTGCGCCGCATGATTCTGCCGATCACATATTTCATCGAGAAACCCTTTCAGAACTGGAGCCGGGTTTCGACCGAGTTGTTGGGCACGGTGATGCTTTACCTCGATTATCAGGTGCCGATGGCCGAGCTGCGCAAGGAATTGAAACGGCTGGTCGAGAACAATCCGAAATGGGACCGGAAAGTTTGCGGCTTACAAGTGACCGACACCAAGCAAAGCACGATTGAAGTGCGCGCTCTGGTTAGCAGCGCCGATTCCGGGAAAGCGTTCGATCTTCGATGCGACGTGCGCGAAGGCTTGATCGAGTTTCTGCGCAGCACGAGCGCGGCGAGACCAGCCCGGGCGTCCACAGCGAGGGCAAAACGGATGGCGCCGGCTCAGATCACTGAAATTTTATGGATCGGTTCATCGATGCTGCGGTTGAGCAATTCGCTCGCGACCACACCGAGCCGGAAACCGATTTGTACGTCCGTCTTCGGGAAGAAACCTATCGAGTCATGCAGCGGCCCCAGATGCAGATCGACGTTATCGAGGGTCGCTTCCTTCAAACGCTCGTCCGCCTGAGCGGCGCCAAAAGCATTCTCGAGCTTGGAATGTTCACCGGCTATAGCGCGCTGATGATGGCGGAGGCCTTGCCTGATAACGGTCAACTGATTACGTGTGAAATCGATGCAAAAGCAGAGGCAATCGCGCGACGTTATTTCGCGGAGAATCCTCACGGACGTAAGATCACCGTCCGGATGGGACCTGCCTTGGACACAATCAAGACGTGGACGGGCCCGCTGGATCTGGTTTTTATTGACGCCGACAAGGTTAACTACTCAACCTATTACGACGCCTGCCTGCCGTTACTGAAATCGGGTGGATTGGTCGTGGCCGACAACGTCCTGTGGAGCGGCAAAGTGCTACATCCCAAGGATGCTGATGATCACGCCATCGTCGCCTTTAACCGTTTGGTCCAATCAGATCCGCGCGTTGAAAATGTCTGCCTGACCGTGCGGGACGGGATGATGCTGGCCCGGAAGCGGTGACTCGGCGGCAGCAATCTATGGGCGAAAGGGTTGCCCGGGCGTCCGTTTTAACGCTTTAACGTTTCAACCCTTCAACGCCGCACCGGTGATCACTTCAACTGGTCATCGGCCAGACCCATCTTGTGCAGGAATGCGTTCCAGCGCGGATCGGTGATGTTTTTCCACTCGACCCCGTTATCAACGCTTTTCCAAACGCCGCCGCCCACTGTTCCGGCGTAAAAGAGGTTTTTGTTTCCTGGGACGCCGGTGACGGTGACCACGCGCCCGCCGATGTAGGGGCCTACCAAACGCCATTTGAGGTTGCTGATGAGCGCTTGTGGAGCAAGCGGCTCTGACCCTTGAGCTTTCGCGAACGTGGGAAGCAATGTAACCAACCCGAAAACAAGAATCGCCCGTATATTCATGAGCCTCCACGACATCACAATTTAATTTCGATGGCGAATTTGTTTTTAGACCTCTCTTTCCCTCTTTTGTTATTTAATGCTCGCGTTTCCGTGCGTCCGGTTTGCCGGCAACTTTGCAGGCCGCATGATCGCGACGTACTGA
>QHPP01000013.1 GCA_003219125.1 Verrucomicrobiota bacterium | reverse complement strand
CACGAAATTCGCCTGGCTCACTGAGAGGTTCTCATGAAGATGCTTCGATAATTCCTGAGCCAGAACAATCGCAATCGCTTTTGCGTCCCTAGTATAAACCGGAATAGGGAAACCGCCGGCATTCCGATCGTATCCATAGATCGTGCCGTCCGTTTCCCAAACGCAATAGGCGTGACCGGCTGGATGGTTGACATAACGGACTAGGAGGATCTTCGCCCAAAAGTCTTTCTCCAAGGTGTGCTGGGTTTTGACCGCCGCCAGATAGTTGCAAGCCGAGACGACGCAACCGTTGAGGACGAGGAGATCGTCCTCACTCGGATTAAGCATTACATTCTGGCGACAAGCGCCAATGCCGTAGCCGATCAGGGCAATAAAAAGATAAATTGCCACATGGTGGGCGACGCGAGTTTTCATGAAAGTGGGACGAAACTGCTGCCTTTGAGAGAGGGCGGTTGGTATTAACTTATAGAAATTATAGCAAAGCCGCCTCCACCGGGAAGGAAAATCTGCGGATGGTATTCTTCATCTTGTAAGCCTTTGATTCCCAAGCTCAAAGGTTTAGCAACCACTCCCACACAACCGCCAGCCTCCTCGCTATAGATTCGCAGCGTCTGCTCCCGGATCATCACATCCCTGTCTTTCCCCGATAAGCATGTCGCGACCGGATCACGGCCGCCTTGAGCAGGAACCGGTTCGAAAAGTCTTCGTGGCGAGCTTCGCATACGCCCGTGCTGGCTTGGGTAGTCTCGCCTGCTGGCTCCAACCTTTTGCGCTTGCGTGCGCGACGCGACTCGCGAGCATAAACACACGCCCTCGCCATGCCCTTTACCACGCGCGAAATTGAGAATCCTGATCCGGTCACTCGCGTGGTCGCAGCAGATGCAGCGATGCGCAATCAACAGCCCGAGCAATCGGGTGAGGACATCGGCGAAAAGATGGTGCTCAACATGGGACCATCGCACCCGGCCACTCACGGGGTGTTGCGACTGGTCCTTGAGCTTGATGGCGAGATCATCACCAAAGCGACCCCGGATGTCGGGTTCCTTCATCGTGGCGACGAAAAAATCGCGGAGAACATGCAATACAACCAATTTGTTCCCTACACCGACCGGCTCGATTATCTCGCGCCGCTCTCGAATAATGTCGCTTACGCCCTGGCGGTGGAAAAATTGATGGGCTGGGAAATTCCTCCACGCGGCAAAGCCATTCGCGTGATCTGCTGCGAACTCTCCCGCATCTCCGCCCATCTGATGGGCCTGGGCGCGATGGCGCTCGATCTCGGCGCGATGACGGTGTTCCTTTACACTTTTGAGGAGCGCGAAAAAATCTACGACTTGTGTGAATTGCTAACCGGCGCGCGTTTTACGACCAGCTACACCCGCGTTGGCGGGCAGATTCGCGATTTGCCGGCGACTTTCATTCCGCAGCTAGAAAAATTCCTCCGGACATTTGGCCCCAAGCTTGATGAATGCGACAACCTTCTCACCCGCAATCGCATTTTCGTCGATCGCACCCGCGACATCGGAGTGATCCCGCGTGATCGCGCCATCGCTTATGCGTTGTCGGGCCCGAATCTGCGTGGCAGCGGCATCGAACACGATTTGCGGCGGAAACATCCCTACCTCGATTACGATCAATACGACTTTGAAATAGTGACCGGAGCGACGGGTGACTGCTACGACCGCTATCTCGTTCGGATCGAGGAGATGCGGCAGAGCGCAAAAATTCTATGGCAGGTGATCGACAAATTGCCAAGCGGCCCGATCAATGTGGCCGACTGGAAAAATATGTTGCCGCCGAAATCGCGGGTGATGACAAAGATGGAAGAGTTGATTCACCATTTCATTGTCGTGACTGAAGGTTTGAAGGCGCCGCCGGGTGAAATTTATTTCGCGGCCGAGAATCCGAAGGGCGAGCTCGGTTTTTACATTAATAGTCGTGGCGGTGGTGTCCCGCACCGGCTCAAAATCCGCGCGCCATCGTTTGTCAACCTCAGCATCCTGCCGGAATTGCTGCCAGGTTGCATGATGAGTGATGTGGTGGCGATTTTGGGCAGCTTAGATTTCGTAATGGGAGAATGCGATCGATGAAAAGAATCTCTGCAGGTCTTTTGGCGATCCTGCTTTTGACCGCGTGCCATCGCAATGTCCTGACCGGATCGAAGCTGACACTCGACAATTATAACCAGATCTCGACTGGCATGAGCAAGGCGCAGGTGGAAAAGATCTTGGGGCCACCAAAGTCGATGGAGACGAAAGACATGCTCATCTTCAAGAAGACGATCTGGCGTTACGAAGACGGACAGAAGTTCGCCCAGATTACGTTTAAGAACGACGAAGTGGACAGCAAGAATACCAATCTTGGCAGACAATGAAGAGTGTCCGCCTCCAAGTTATCTTGCTTCTCGTTAGTGCGCTGTTCTTTTCATGCAGCGGTCAGCGCCTCACCCAGGCCAATGTCGACCAGGTGACCGAAGGGATGAGTAAGAAACAGGTGGAATCAATCCTGGGGCCCCCAACAAGCGTCGAAACCAAAGATTTCATGCTGCTAAAGCGCACAACTTATCTTTATCGCCAACCCAACGGCATGGTGACGGTCTTGTTCAAGGACGACAAGGTGGCGGCGAAATCGAGCACGCTGCCGAAATAGACGACCATTGGATGACTTCGACCGCGACCAAAATTCCGGCGGAATTGAAGCGACAAGTGAATGCCGCTATTGCTCAATATCCGCCCGAGCGAAAACGAAGCGCGGCTTTGCCATTGCTCCATCTTTGGCAGGAATATTTCGGTTTTATCAGCGATGACGGCATTCATTGGATTGCGGACAAGCTGGAGTTGCAGCCGATCAACATTCTCGAATTGGTAACCTTCTATCCGATGTTGCGGCAAAAGAACGCTGCCAAGAGCCATGTCCGCGTTTGTCGGACACTGAGTTGTGCGATGGCTGGCAGCTATCGTGTCATGGAAAACCTTTGTGCGACCGCTGGCATTACGCGCGGACACAACGTTATTCACGATCCAGTTCTCGTTAGCAAGAATGGAAAAGTTAGCGTCGAGTTCGTGGAATGTCTGGCCAGCTGCGGCACCGCTCCGGTCTGCATGGTCAACGATGAGTTACATGAAAACGTCGATCCGAATATGGTGGCCGACCTTTTCCTTAATCAAACACCTGTCACGCCGAAGCCCGGCGAAGGCGGATTAAACCGCAATCATCAAACCTCCCCCCATCATCTCGAGCGCCGCCTTGTCTTCAAAAACATCGGCCGCCCGGATTGGACAACCGATATCGATTGTTACCTGGATGACGGCGGCTACCAGCAATTGAAGAAAGCCGTTACCATGTCGGGGACAGACATCCTTAACGAGGTTAAGACTTCAGCGTTGCGCGGGCGCGGTGGCGCCGGTTTCCCGACTGGAGTGAAGTGGAGTTTTATCAAGCCAGACGAGAAGAAGCCGGTGTATTTGATTTGTAACGCGGACGAATCGGAGCCCGGCACGTTCAAAGACCGCTACATCATTCACCAGGATCCGCATCAGCTGCTGGAGGGTATCCTGATTTCCTGTTACGCCCTCAATGTCCACACCGCTTACATATATATAAGAGGGGAATTTCCCGAAGGCGCGAAAATTCTCGAGGGCGCAATCGAGGAAGCGCGGGAGAAGAAATTTCTGGGTAAGGATATTCTCGGGTCCAAGTTTGATGTCGAAGTTTTTATCCATCGCGGCGCCGGCGCTTACATTTGTGGTGAGGAAACCGGACTAATCGAATCCCTCGAAGGCAAGCGCGCGTATCCGCGGATCAAACCGCCTTACTTCCCCGCAGCGTTGGGCCTCTACATGTGTCCGACCATCGTGAACAACGTCGAGACACTTTGCCACGTGAAGCATATCATCGCGATGGGCGGCGCGGAATATTCGCGACTCGGCCGGCCCGGCAATACCGGCACGCGGATTGTTTGTGTCAGCGGCGATGTAGTCCGTCCCGGTTACTTTGAGATCGAAGTAGGTGCAGTGACGATGGGACAGTTGATCAATGAAATGGCGGGCGGGATGAAGTTCGGCCGACAACTCCGGGCCGTCATTCCCGGCGGAAGCTCCGCCAAGGTATTGCGTGCAGACGAACGCTTTAAAATAAAGGAGAAGCAAGCGGATGGCTCGACCTTGGAGCGCGAAATTTCCATCGATGAAATTCCGATGGATTTCGATTCCCTGGCCGCCTGCGGCTCAATGGCGGGCTCTGGCGGCGTCATTGTGCTGGATGATTCGCGCGACATGGTCTGGGCCCTTAACAACATTAACGAGTTCTATGCCCACGAATCGTGCGGACAATGCACTCCCTGCCGCGAGGGCGCGCTCTGGATGAAAAAGATTACCGATCGAATGCTGCTCGGCGGCGGCGTGATGCAGGATCCAGCGACTCTGAAAACGGTAGCGGATAACATCGCCGGCCGCACGATCTGCGCCTTCGGAGAGGCCTGCGCCTGGCCCACCCAAAGTTTTGTCGAGAAATTTCCGGAAGATTTCGCCGCGCGCGCAAAAAAATCCGCGCCGCCACCGTTGCCGCCGGAATACACACCTGAGGAACTCATCGCGAAGGGAAAAATCTCAACCGTTCCACTGGCGCATGACCCCGGTTGGGAAAAAGCCGGCGCCGCCGGGACTATTTGATATGGATTCTTTTTCTCATGCTCATGCTCCTACTCATAATCGTGCTCGAGCTATTTCGATTAGGAGCACGAACATGAGCATGAGCACGAGCGGGAAAAGGAGCAGGGGCAATGGCTGAGGGTCCCCCATCAGTTAACGTCCAGATCGATGGCGTATGGCATCAATTTCCGAAAGGCACGCGAGTGATTGAGGCGTGCGCGCAACTCGGTGTTTACATTCCGCGCTACTGTTACCATCCGAAGCTAAGCTCGCCCGGAAATTGCCGGATGTGTCTGATCGAAATGGGCCTGCCACGAATGGGCCCGGACCGGAAGTTTGAATTGGGCGCGGATGGCAAGCCAGTGATCAACTGGATGCCGCGCCCGCAAATTTGCTGTGCGCAGGATGTGGCCGAAGGCATTGGCGTGCGCACGAGTTCGCCGCTGGTCGAGGAATGTCGCCGCGGCGTAATGGAATTCTTACTCATCAATCATCCGCTGGACTGCCCCATCTGCGATCAGGCGGGCGAGTGTCGTCTCCAGGAATTCAGTGTCGAATATGGGCGAGCGGACTCACGGTTTCTCGAAAACAAGGTCAAGAAACCGAAACGGGTTCAGATTGGTCCACGCGTCACGCTCGATGACGAGCGTTGTATCCTCTGCTCGCGCTGCATTCGCTTTTGTCAGGAAATCGCAAAGGACGATGTGCTTGGGTTCACCGAACGGGGCGGCCACACTCTTCTGACGGCGCATCCGGACAAGCCGCTCGAAAATAATTACTCGCTTAATACCGTCGATATTTGCCCGGTCGGCGCGCTCACCTCTTCGCACTTTCGATTCGAAATGCGCGTTTGGTTTTTGAAGGAAACCAAAAGTATTTGCACCAGTTGCGCGACTGGTTGCAATACCATCATTGGCTCGCGCGAAGATGTGATCTACCGCCAGACGCCGCGGGAAAACGTCGCCGTTAATTCTGTCTGGATGTGTGATTACGGTCGACTGAACTTCGAATACCTAACGAGCCCTGAACGGCTGCTCGAGCCAGAAATTTTTTCAGGCAACAAATTGCAGCCTTCTGATTGGAAAACGGTCATCTCCCATACTGCTTTGCAACTGCGCCATTTCACCGGCTGGGACATCGCCATCGTTGCCTCGGGCCGGATGACAAATGAAGAGCTCTGGCTGACCGCGCGTCTCGCCCAGCAGTTGAATGTCTCGCTCATCGATATCGTTCCTAGAAAAGGAGAGGGGGACGACATTTTGCTGAGCCAGGATCGCAATCCGAATACGAACGGCGCGAAAATTATCCTCGGTTTGGAGGGCAAAACGGGCGCGAACCTGGAGGCGATCGCTGCGAGTGTGGCGGAAGGTCGTATTAAAGCGCTGGTCGTGCTCGGTGAAGACCCGACTCAATTTGGAATTACGGTTGAGCAACTGAAGAAGCTGCCCTCTTTCATCACCATGAATATTTTGCGCAGTGCCGCCACTGCCCACGCCACTGCCGTCCTGCCGTCCGCCGCTTACGCCGAAAAACGTGGCTCGATGATCACTGGCCTTGGCCGTTTGCAACGATTGAATCGAGCCGTCCGCCCCCCCGGGCAGGCGCGAGAGGACTGGGAGATCCTGCGCGATCTCCTTCAGGAAGTTACCGGCAGTAATGGTCTCGGCTCGATCGAAGATGTGTTTCGGCAAATGGCGGAATCGATTCCGCCATTAGGAGGCTTGAGCTTGAGCAAAATTGGTGATCTAGGCGTGAAAGTGATGGCCACGCCTGAGAATTCAACGACTCCTTTGCCTCCCGGCGAACCGGCCGACGAGGAGATTTTCGAGCGACCGCTGGTCCACGCACCGAAATGAATCCAACTACCTCATTTGTTATCATTTCTCTGCTGAAGATCGTTGGCATCGTTTTTCTCGTTATTCTACCGATGGTTTCCTATGCAGTTTATGCCGAGCGAAAAGTCAGCGCATTGATCCAGGACCGCCTCGGACCCAATCGGGTGGGACCGGCTGGCCTATTTCAACCGATTGCCGACGCGATGAAATTTTTGCTCAAGGAAGATTTCACGCCCGCCCACGTGAACAAATTTTATTACTGGCTCGCGCCCTGTCTCGCGATGGTGCCGGCCATCACTACCATCGCGGTGGTGCCATTTGGCAGCACCCTCTTCGGCGTCCCCATGGTGATCGCTGACATCAACGTTGGCGTGCTTTTCGTTTTTGCGATCGCCTCGCTCGGTGTTTACGGAATCGTCATCGCCGGCTGGGCCTCGAACTCGAAATATCCCTTCCTCGGCGGGGTGCGCTCAGGCTCGCAAATGATCTCGTACGAGCTCTCGTTAGGTCTTGCGGTGGTCCCGATTTTTCTCCTCATCGGCAATCTCCGGCTAACGGAAGTTGTGCGATATCAGATCGATCATGGTTGGATGGTTTTCCCGTTTGCCGGTGACTGGAAAAATCCGGCGGGCTGGCTGCTGGCGGTTCCGATGTGGATATCGTTCGCGGTCTTTGCCATCGCCGTATTCGCGGAAACAAACCGGCTTCCCTTTGATCTACCCGAAGCGGAAACGGAATTAGTGGGCGGCTATCACACCGAATACAGCTCTATGAAGTTCGCGCTCTTTTTCCTCGGGGAATATGCCGCCATGATTACCGGCTCCGCCATTATCGTTACCCTTTTCCTTGGAGGCTGGCATTTTCCCGGCGTCCCTGACGGCTCCCACGGATGGATTTTTGGTCTGATTAACATTTTCGTTTTCTTCGCCAAAATTGCGGCGCTTCTTTTTATTTTTATCTGGGTCCGCTTCACTCTGCCGCGTTTCCGCTACGATCAGTTGATGCGGCTGGGCTGGGTTTTCTTTTTCGAGATCGCGCTCGTGAACATTTTTTTGGCCGCCGCAATTATTACTTTTTTCGACAGATAATCTTCTTCCAATCCTAATCGTATTCGTATTCCCAATCCTAAGCTTTCCCGCTAACGCATCATGACGATCTCCAAACTTGCTACTCGTTGTCATCGAAAACGATCGAGCATGATTATGATTACAAGCAGGAGCAGGAGTTGATATGGCAATCACCGTTCCACGACCGAAACTCACCTGGTTCGAGCGATTGTATTTGCCGGCGATCGTAGCGGGCATGGCGATCACGCTCCAGCATTTCAAAAATATGCTTCTCGGCCGCACCAAGGTGACCATGCAGTATCCAGAGCAAAAATGGGACGCGCAGTTGCCGGAACATTACCGCGGCGCACCCGCCTTGGTGAAAGACGAGGCGGGGCGCATCCGCTGCGTCGCCTGTCAGCTGTGCGAATTCATTTGCCCGCCACGCGCCATCAAAATCGAACCTGGCGAAATTCCGGTCAAAGATCGCTTCAGCAAAGTCGAGAAGTATCCGCGCGAGTTCGATATTGACATGATTCGCTGCATTTTCTGCGGGATGTGTGAGGAGGTTTGCCCCGAGCAAGCAATCTTTTTGCGCAAAGATTATGCCATTACCGGGCTCACTCGTGCGGAAATGGTGCACAACAAGGAAAAGCTGCTCGAGATCGGCGGCATAATGCACGGTGTCGTTCTGAAGTGGAATGAGAAGAAGTAACCAAATACTGGTGTAATGGAGTGTTGGAGTATCGGAAAAGTGACAGGCGCGTTTTCTTTCACCCAATACTCCATTACTCCGCCATTCCGTCAGTCCACTTAATTTGATGCCCTCCTTTCTATTTTGGCTCTTCGCCATCGTGATGCTGGTCTTCGGCGCGCTCGTCGTGATTAACCGCAACCCGATCGCGAGCGCGCTCAGCCTCGTCGTTTGCTTTCTTGGGCTTTCCGCATTGTTCATGGCGCTGGACGCATTCTTCATCGGGATCATTCAAGTGCTGGTCTACGCCGGCGCAGTGATGGTGCTGTTTCTGTTCATCATCATGCTGCTCGATCTCCGCGCCGAAGAACGTCGCAAGATGAATTGGTTTGCTTTTGTGGGCGGGTTTCTGGTCGCGTTGTCCTTGCTGGTGCAAATTCTTGCTGTCATTGGCAGTACGCGAATGGCCAAACAAACCTTTCCGCCGCTCGCTTCCCCGCACGCTGATGATGTTCGCAACGTCGGGTTAGTACTGTTTGGAAACTACAACCTGCCGTTTCAGGTAATCGCAGTGCTGATTCTTGTCGCGACCATCGGCGTCATCGTTTTGAGCAAACGCCAATTGCGATGACCACCCTCGGCGACTACCTGACCGTCAGCGGAATATTATTCGCCATCGGTTTTAGCGGCGTCCTGTTGCGACGCAATGTCATCATCATTTTCATGGCGCTCGAGTTGATGTTGAACGCGGCCAACCTTTCCCTTGTCGCCTTTTCGCGTTTTCGGCTCGGCGACGATGGCCTGCCCAATTACAACGCGCAGGTGCTCGTCTTCTTCATCATCACCGTTGCTGCCGCCGAAGTCGCAGTAGGCCTCGCCATTATTGTCGCGCTCTATCGCACCCGCCGCACTACCCACGTGGAAGATATTAATAGTTTGAAATTCTAGCCCGCGAAACACATGAATGACACGAACGGCGGAAACTAGAAAGCACGAACCAGATGATGTTTATCTCTGAAAATTTAATGTCCTTCCGCGTTTAGTGGGCCAAAATGTTTATGAGCGTGATCCCGTGGCTTATTTTGCTCGTGCCGCTGGCCAGTGCTGCTTTGATCGCCCTGGTCACTCGGCGGACGCCGCGCCTGAGTGCATCTATTTCTGTTGTCGCGGTAGCTATCAGTTTCATTTGCAGCTGTGTCGTTTTTGCTAAACCGAAAATAAGCGCGGCTGAAATCCCGTGGATTGAAATCCACGGGCTTCTGCGGGTGCCGATCGGCTTTACCCTCGATTCATTGAGCAAGACGATGCTTGTTCTCGTTAGTGGAGTAGGCGCTCTTATTCATATCTACTCGCTCGGTTACATGCGCGATGATCCGGGCAAATCACGCTATTTCGCCTCGCTCTCGCTCTTCATGTTCTCAATGCTCGGTATCGTGCTGGCGAGCAATTTCGTGATGATGTTCATCTTTTGGGAATTGGTCGGCCTTTGCTCCTACTTGCTCATCGGTCATTGGTTCGAGCGCGATAGCGCGGCCGACGCTGCCAAAAAAGCGTTTATTACGAATCGAATTGGCGATTTCGGATTCATGCTTGGAATCCTGATGGTATGGGGTGCGACTGGCTCAGTCGTTTTCGACGACATCATTCCGCAACTTTGGCGCGTCACCAGTAACCCGACATTTCTAACAACTTGTGTGCTGCTGATTTTTTGTGGCGCGGTTGGAAAGTCTGCCCAGTTCCCTCTCCACGTCTGGCTGCCCGACGCGATGGAAGGTCCTACGCCGATCTCCGCCCTCATCCATGCCGCGACCATGGTCGCGGCCGGCGTTTACATGCTGGTGCGGGTGGGATTTATCGTCCAAGCTTCACCGGACGCGCTCTGTGTTATTGCATGGATTGGCACAATCACGGCAGTGATGGCCGCCCTTATCGCCACGCAACAGGACGACATCAAACGCATCCTGGCTTACTCGACGCTTTCTCAGCTTGGCTACATGATCATGGCGGTAGGTCTCGCGTCGGGCGAAGCTGCCATGTTCCATTTGTTTACTCACGCCTTCTTTAAAGCATTGCTCTTCCTCGGCGCCGGCTCCGTTCTCGTTGCACTTCATCA
>QHPP01000012.1 GCA_003219125.1 Verrucomicrobiota bacterium | reverse complement strand
GTTACACCGTCTGATTTTACCCTCACCACCGGTTCTCTCACCAGCGTGGGCCCGCGAATTCCGACCATAAATACGAATGGCACCAGCGCGTTTAGCAACCCGAATTCTAATCCAGGCAGCGGCGGCCGTATTACTTTAAACATTCTGGGCGCGGGGCTGACGGTGGGGCCGCTGGGCGATCTTTCATCAATCACTTCCAATGGCGGTAATTTTAATTTCGGCGGCGCTTATGGAGGAGGGAATGGCGGAACGATTAACATCACCGCTGCCGGTCCGATCACCATCGATTCGCCAATTGAAGCAACGAGCGGCCGCGTTCTTGACGGTACAAGAACGGCCGGCAATGGCGGTGCGATAGCACTCAATTCATTGAATGATGCGGTGGCGATCAATTCGCGCCTGCAAGCTTCCTCGGCCGATCCTGCAATTACGACAGCCCGGCGTCGCAGCGCCAACGGCGGGAACATCACGCTCAAGAGCGGAAAACCGAGCGGTGTTGCGATTAATATTTCCAACACTGGCGAGCTTCTTTCCCTGCTCGATGCGGCTGCGCCTGGTCCGGGTGGCAAAGTGACCATTTTGGCAACCGGCGCCACTAGCAGCGCCAGAGTAAATGGAACACTCCGCGCTGATCGCGGAACGATTGACATCCGCCACACTGGCGATGCCGGCCAGATTAACCTGGGAGGTCCCGGCGCGAGCGATGCCATTGATGCGCAGGGTGATGTCATCAAAGTCGCGGCCCTAGGCAACAACGGCGTGCTCACTATCGGCAACGGTCTGTTGTCGACGGACACAACCTTGAAACTTTATTCACCGGGAAGTAACGGCACAGTGAACTTCGTCGCCGATGTGACCTTGGGTGGAGCGAGCACAAAGATTATTGCCGGAAATACCGTTAACATTTTCAATGGCGTGGTAGTCACGATAGGTGGCAGTCATTCCGCGAGTGTTTTTACTAATAATGCCAACTACAGCGGCTTTGGCGGGAATGGCTCGCGCACCGGTACTTTTGGAGGAGCGGGCGCAAACAATCCGCTGCCATTGAATCAGGCGCCGCCGTTGGATGTTCCTGGCGCCAAATTGTAGTGCAGCCCCGAAAGCGTCTGCGAGCGTGCCAGCCTGGTTGCCACCGTTATAACTCGTAGGTATTTCGGTAGAGCGAGACTCTGTCGAGCCATTGATACTTTCCTCGACTCCGCAGAGCGTCGCCCTACCAAAAGGTGATCATGAGCACCACTGTAGCGGCACTCACCAGCGCCGGATTTTTGAAATTTCGGCGATGTCGGAAATGTTAGTCGCGCTTTTACGCTTTAGCTTAAATTTTGAAACAACCATGAAATCGATTTTCAACCGTTCACTGCTGCGTGCAGGCTTGGTGCTGCTCTTTAGCTCGGGCGCGCTTTTGCTGCTGACCGCTGCGCAAAGAAAAGAGGCCCGCGTCACGCAGGTCGTTCGCGACGTCAAGCTGTTGGCCCCGCATTTACTTTCGCCGATTTAACAATTACCCGCGTAGGCGCGAATAGTATTTTTTCTTTCGATCAAGATGGCCGGAACGTGAATCTCGAAAGTGGAGCCATCCTTCTGCGAGTGCCAAAGGATTCCGGTGGCGCGCGTATTCGTAGCAGTGCGCTTACCGTCGGTATAACCGGAACAACGGTGATGTTCGAGTCGCATCCGCGCAATTACAGCAAGCTCATCGTTCTCGAGGGAAGCAGTCAGGCCTGGTTACCGAGACATCCGGGAAGGAAAATTACGGTGCACGCTGGCCAGATGCTCGTCGTCAAACCCGACGCGGCGCATCTGCCTGACCCAGTCGATATAGATGAAAGTCTCGTGCTCCGAACCGCGACCCTGATTACCGAATTCTCCCCGCTCCCCAGTCTCGATCTCATGCGCAGCGTTGCTGCGGATCAGAAAAGATCGGGTGGACCACTTTTTAATCCGCTCGTCGACCCAACCGGCATGGGCGCGCGCGATGTGAATGCCTCAACTCGCCCGCAACTGACCCCGCATCGAACTCCGAGCGAAGGACAGCGCAAACCGTAAGCCGTGACAATGATCGCTGCTTGTTGACCGGGGGGGCGGCGACTTCGCTCGCACGCCGCAGCGCGCAAGCGCGCAGGAGGCCAAGTCGCTGAGGGGTTGTGCGCTGCATGGGTCGGCGACTTAACCTCTGGCGTGTAGAGCCGACGGCCGGACAGCAGTGTCAGGAGCTATTTATTCTTCGCGGGTTAACGTGAACTCATTCGCGCCGGAATAACCAACCTCTGACCTGCTGCCAATTTCTTCGGATTGTCGATCACGTTGCGATTGGCATCGAGAATCTGTTTCCAGCGCGTCGATGTTTTGTAAAATTTTCGCGAAATGGATGCCAGAGTATCGCCACGTTGCACCACGTAAGTTTGCTTCGCGGCCTCTTTCGTTTTTCCCGGGGCGGGGGATTGTTCCATCGTAGCGACATGGGCTCGTCCACGCGCTTCATCCAGATCTTTTCGCAACGACAAATTTTCATTCCGTAAACGCGTTGCTTCAGCGCGCGAAATGAGCGCGTCGCCTGAGAGACTGGTCAGAAGCGCGACCTCGTCGCGTTTCACGAAACTCTTGACATCATTCGCTCGCGCACCGTTCGGTGCGATGATCAAATAGCGTTTGAAATGATGCAGCGCGTTTAACGGATCGTTCATCTTGTCGTCGTAAAGCAGTGCGAGCTTGTAATGAACCTCGGCATCGCCCGGTCGGTCTTCCAGCGCGGATTCGTACAAGCTGATCGCGCGCGCAAAGTCGCCGGCAGCCGCTTTGCTCTCTGCATCTTTGAGTTGCTGAGCGTGCCGCGGCGTAATCATTCGATCACAGCCGGCGCTAAGCAGCGCGGTGATGAGGGGTAGAACGAGGAAACGCATCGCGCTTCTGATAACCACAGGCGTGAAGAACTGCAATGTGCAATCCGTCAGGTCTGTCTCAGCGTGCCTCACGCAAGTTAGTATTTGACGCAGTTGAACACAGACTTTCAGCCTCTGCGCCCAGCGGACATTCTGTGCGATGCCCTAATTTTCGTGATGTGCTACTCCTACCGCGTTCAGCGGAGTGGAACTCCCTGGGCGCACAGGCCAGAAGGCCTGTGTTTCCCGTATCAATCAAATGTGAACTTTGGGTTTCTGGGATTGCTCCTAGTATTTGCGCAACGTTGGGTCAACTTCTTCGCGCCATGCATCCAGGCCGCCTTCGAGATTAACCAAATTCTCGAAACCTTCGCCGCACAGAAACGCGATCGCGCGCGCGCTGCGGACGCCCGTTTTGCACATCACGACGGTCGTTTCTGTCCGTGGAATTTCTGTCAGTCGCTCCGGAATCGAGCCAAGCGGAATCAGTTGCGAGTTTGGAATACGCGCGATCTCAAATTCGAATGGCTCGCGCACGTCAACTAGTGCGACCTTCTGACCGCCAGATATCATTTCGTGCAATTGGGTTGCGGAAATTCCTCGAACTTTTGAACCGTTTGAACGGTTGCAAAATTGTTCGTAATTAATCGGCTCCGTGATTACCGGTGATTCGCCGCACACCGGACAATTTGGATCGCGGCGAATATTAAATTCACGAAACCGCAGAGTGAGCGCATCAACATGCAAGAGACGCCCGAGGAGATTGTCACCCGTACCGATGATTAACTTGATCGCTTCCAATGCCTGAATAATTCCGATCAAACCCGGAACAACACCGAGAACACCAGCTTCGGCGCAACTTGGAATGGCCTCCGGTGGTGGCGGCTCTGGGAACAGGCAACGGTAACAGGGCCCGCCAAGATGAGGAGCGAAGAGCGAGGCTTGTCCCTCGAATTGATGGACCGAGCCGTAGATGTTTGGTTTCCTTTCCCAAACGCAGACGTCGCTGGAAAGGTAGCGCGTCGGCAGATTATCCGAACCATCGACTATGATGTCGTAATTTCGAATCAACTCGACAGCGTTGTCAGCGGACAGTCGTGTCGTGTAGGTCTCAACTGCGATCGTTGGGTTGATGGCAAGCAAACGCGCGCGCGCCGAATCGGTTTTCTCGTGCCCAACGTCGTTCGTTCCATGCAAGAGCTGCCGATGAAGGTTGCTGAGGTCAACCGTGTCCTGGTCGACAATTCCGATTGTTCCAATTCCGGCGGCGGCGAGGTAGAGCGCCGCGGGCGATCCGAGGCCGCCGGCCCCAATACACAACACCCGGGCTTCTTTCAATCGGCGCTGACCTTCCTCGCCCACCTGAGCAAGATTGATTTGCCGAGAGTACCGGAGGAGCTCGTCGGTGCTTAGGTCCAATTCAAAGCTGTTTTTATCCAAGGTTTTTTTTGCCATGGGACCAAATACTTTAGCACGGTTTTAATCTTGGGTAGTCGGAACACAGACTTCCAGTCTACACGCCAAACAGGTATTCCCGCCTGTTTCTAACAAACGGCAGGCTAAAAGCCGCTAAGCACACAGGCATAGATATCCCCGCGTTCCGTGCCCCGCGTTCCGTGGCCGCCGCAGCAATGTGGCATTGGTCGGACTTCGATTCCGGCTCCGCTACCAAAAAACTCATCGCATGCATTGGTAGGATGAGGCTCTGTCGAGCCGCGGGAAGTTTACCTTGACCCGAATCCGTCGGTCGCGCGCTGAGCGGTGCTCTAGCGGAGAATGAGATCCCAATTGATCCCGACGACACGCCTGTTCTCGAATCGCTTTAGCGATTTCGGAAAGATCAGATAACGGGCGCCTTGGGTTTGTTTAAAGCCGACGATTCCAAATTCAGTTCCGCTCTCGCTTCGTTGAATTGTCATGACGCGATTATTCTTGATTTGAGACTGCAGGTGTCGGTCTGCCGCTGGCTTTTGCCAAAGTGTATAAGGTTCTGGACGGCCAGACTTCTCCACGATCTGAGCAAATCGTTCCGTCTTCACGTTCAACAGTTTCATCGCGAAAAAAGTCCGCCAGAGAACTACGGCAAAGAAGGTCAGACTACCGTTGCTGCATTCCTGCCCTGGCGGGGTTCGTAAGCCCTCGGTCCATAGCCCCTGACGGAGGAAAAACTTTCGCGCAAGATCATCATCGTGCAACAGCAGCGAGGGAGACTGACAATGACATCTTCGCCTCTCTCCGCATTGACAACACTAGCTGCGTTTGATTGCATCGAAGGCGTGAAATGGCTCGCTCTCTGTCTGTTGCTCGCTTTGCAATGCTCCTGCACAACGATTGCCAACCGGCGCGATCTTTACAGCCCGCAGCCATCGCCCGAACTCGATTGGCACCGGCATACAACGACAACGACCACGACAACAACACGCACGGAGGAGGCTTTGCCGCCACCGGCATACCGCTAATGCGTTCTAAGCGGGATCGGTGATCCGGCCCATGCGCGTTACGCAAAGGGCAAATTGGCTTTGATTCGCGCGACATCAGTTTTGTGCACACGACCCATCTTAGCCAGCTGGCGTTTCTTCTTCGCGTTTTTGGCTGACATAAGATGACGGCGCGACGCGCGTGAACGAAGGACTTTGCCGGAAGCGGTCACTTTGAAACGTTTTGCAACTGATTTGCGGGTCTTGCTACGAGCGATCGACTTGGGCATAGGGCGCGCAAGATAGCGGCACCTGACTGAGTGACAACTCTTAATTGCGATTGGGCGCTTCGCCTGCCTTGGCGCTACCGCGTTATGGCCTTGCAAGGAAAGTCGCTCTCGGGAGGCGCGCCAAATAAAATTGCTGCGATTAGGTCCAATCTCGCAAGATTGTCGCCATGGCTGAGGAGAACCTCCCGCGTGTCGTGATTGTCGGCGCAGGCTTTGGTGGGCTTGAAGCTGCGAAAAAATTAGCCTGCGAAAACCTTCAGCTCATTGTCATCGATCGCACTAATTACCACCTCTTTCAGCCGCTCCTTTATCAGGTCGCAACCGCCGCGCTTTCGCCGGCTGACATTGCCGCGCCGGTGCGTGCGATTCTGCACAAGTGCGAAAACGTCGAAGTCGTGCTGGCCGAAGTGCAATCAGTTGACGTGAACAAGCGCATTGTTCATGCAGGCGATCTCGAGCTCGCCTACGATTATTTGATTCTCGCGACGGGCGCGCGCCATTCCTATTTTGGGCATCCGGAATGGGAGCGCCTTGCTCCAGGCTTAAAAAGCCTTGAAGATGCAGTGGAAATTCGGCGCCGCATTCTGCTGGCATTCGAATATGCCGAAAAAATTTCCGATCCTGCGGGGCGTGCTGCAGCGATGACTTTTGTCATCATTGGCGGCGGACCTACCGGGGTGGAAATGGCTGGGGCGATTGCGGAGATCGCGCGTTACACCTTGGCGCGCGATTTCCGCCACATCGACCCATCCGGCGCGCGTGTCGTCTTAATTGAAAGCGAACCACAAGTCCTCGCAACATTTCCCGAGGATTTGCGAATCAGCGCGATGAAACAATTGCGCGATCTTGGGGTGGAAATTCGTACTGGAATGCGCGCTACGGATCTAACGGAAGATGGACTAAAGGTGGGGAACGAATTCATTCCTTGCCGGGTGAAAATTTGGGCCGCGGGCAATAACGCCTCTTTTGTTGGAAAATCGCTCGGAGTCTCAGTGGATCGCGTTGGCCGAGTCGTGGTGCAGGACGATCTAACGATCCCTGGACACCCGGAAGTGCAAGTGATCGGCGATCTGGCCAATTTCACCGGCAAAGATGGCAACCCGCTGCCTGGCGTTTCGCCGGTCGCGATGCAACAGGGCCGTCACGCCGCACGCAATATTTTGGCCATGATAGAAGGCCGAAAACCACAGCGCTTCTGGTACTTCGATAAGGGCAGCATGGCGACAATCGGCCGCCACAAAGCGGTGGCCGACCTGCACCTGCTGCACCTGAGCGGATTGCCGGCATGGTTAGCGTGGCTGTTTGTTCACATCTTGTTTTTGGTCGGATTCCGCAATCGTGTCGTGGTGCTCTTTCAATGGGCCTGGGCTTATTTCACCTTCAATAAAGGCGCCCGCTTGATCACGCGTAACTTCCAGGCAGAGACGCGGCCGCCGGCGTGAAACCAGTTAACGATTTAACGATTTGACTTTGCCGCAACGAGTGACGCGGAGAATATCTTTAACAGGTCTGCAGACTTCTTTGTTCTATC
The DNA here is from genome assembly GCA_003219125.1 of Verrucomicrobiota bacterium. Classification (GTDB taxonomy): domain Bacteria; phylum Verrucomicrobiota; class Verrucomicrobiia; order Chthoniobacterales; family UBA10450; genus AV69. Next base: position 4,961 of record QHPP01000012.1, on the reverse strand, counting down.
GCGCAATTATTTGGGATCGATTAACTGTGTTCTCTCTCATCATTCCTGTACGGCTCGACGGAGTCTCGCCCTGCCAATCCACTGCTTGGGAAGTCGCCGGTGGGGCGGCGCTCTGAGGAGCCGAAACTCACTAACTCGTTAAATGAAAATCGGGGTCGTCGGAACAGGCGCGATCGGCAGCTTTTATGGTGGCAAGCTCGCTCATACCGGACGCGATGTTCATTTCTTGTTAAAAAGCGGATTTGAGAAAGTCAACCGCTCAGGCATTCGCATTCGCGGGAAAAAGGAAAATTTTCACATTGCCAGCGTACAAGGCTACCAAAGTGCTAGCGCCGTTGGACCGTGCGACCTGGTTCTGATTGCGCTGAAGGCAACGAACAACGAGGCCTTGCTCCAATTGATTCCGCCACTCCTACACCGGCGCACCATCCTGCTCACTTTGCAAAATGGATTGGGGAACGAGGATTTTCTCGCTCAACATTTCGGCGGCGAACGAGTAATGGGTGGACTATGTTTTATTTGTCTCAACCGCATTTCTCCCGGCCTGATTGAGCATCTCGATTATGGACACCTCACCATCGGTGAGTTCATTGGATCTCCAAAGTCGCGCACTCGCGCTGTGGCCCGCGAATTCCAACAGTCCAGCGTTGTTTGCCGCGTAGTCGACAACCTGATGGAAGAACGCTGGGGCAAGCTGGTTTGGAATATTCCTTTCAATGGCTTGACGATCGCGGCCGGCGGAATCACGACCGAAGAAATCTTACGGGATGATTCTCTACATTCAGCGGCGCTGGCGTTGATGAATGAAGTAATCGAAGGAGCGAACAGCTGTGGTCACAACTTGCCGAGAGAGGTTGCAGTCGAACATATGAAGCGCACCGAAACGATGGGCGCTTACAAGCCATCGACTTTGCTCGATTTTGAAGCGGGGCGCGCTCTCGAAGTCGAAGCGATCTGGGGCGAACCGCTGCGTCGTGCTCAAGCCAACGGAACCGCAATGCCTCGGTTAGAGCAGCTTTATGCGCTGCTGAAATCATTGGATGCCCGGCGCAAATGAGACGTCGCTTGCCGCCGTCGATCGCAGTACGAAATCTTCAGCGCACCGTTCGGATTTCCACGCGCAGACTGCAACGATTCGCTGAGATCGCCTGCGGGCTAGCCTGGAAACACAAGCAACCTGAGGCGGAGATTGCGTCCGTGGCTGCGATCTCAGTGTTAATCACAAGCGACCGTCGAATGGCGGCGCTGCACAAAGAATTTTGCGGTCTCGCGGGCCCTACCGACGTGCTCGCATTTCAGCATGGTGAAATCGTCATCAGCGCCGAGATGGCCGCGCGACAGGCCCGAATTTATCACAGCAACCTTACGGCCGAAATTCAATTGTATTTGCTGCACGGATTGTTGCATTTGGCCGGATTCGATGATGTCACGGCTCAGCAACAAAAGCGGATGCGACGATTGCAAAACAAATTGTTAGCAACCGCTATTTACGCGGGTTGTAGCCATCGCCTCGTGGGCGACGCCAGAGCGAAGCGGCGACAGATCGTTTGAAGGAACAAGGGCGCGTGTTAGCTTTTTGCATGGGTTGGCTGCGCTGGAAAGAAGAGGCAAAATTCGCCACCACCATGGTCATCGATTTTCCCGACGCCGCGCTGGAAGCGCCGACCATTGAAAAAAAGGAAGCGACCAGCCAGGAAATCGAAATCCCCTGGAATGTCGTCGTGCACAATGACCCGGTGAACTTGATGAGTTACGTGACGATGGTGTTTCAGCGCGTTTTTGGTTATCCGCGAGAGAGAGCGGAAAAGCACATGCTGGAAGTGCACCGTAACGGCCGATCAATTTTGTGGAGCGGTGTCCGTGAAAGGGGCGAGCTCTACGTGCAGCAACTGCATGGTTACCTTCTGCTTGCGACGATCGAGAAAACCGTGTGATGGAAATCTGCCGACAGGACCAAGCTCTCGAGATTCGCGAGCTTGATCCATTTCTGGCAGAGTTGCTCAGACAGGTCCCGGAAAGCGCGCAGCCAAAAGATTCGCCGGCCGCGGAAGAGCGTCTCTTCAGCGCACCCGCAGCGCCGGAGGAAAAAGATTTGTGTGCCGAGTGGAAAGTTTACGTTGTTCCGGAATTGCGCCGCCTTTTTCAATCCGCCACAGAAACAATACGGCAGGACTTGGAACAGTTGCAATGCACCGGCAAGCCATTTGCCAATTGTACGCTGCGCATTCCGTTGGCCCACACCGACGCGTGGTTAAACGCGTTGAACCAGGCGCGGCTCGCAATCGCCGCCACCTATCAATTCAGCGACCACGAATTGTGCGACCATTACCGCTCGCCCCTCGGGAGTCGTCGCGACTTAAGTTTGTTTCAAGTTAACTTCTACGGCTTTCTCCAGGAATTTATCTTGCGCGAGATGGAAGGAAACAGTTGAAGCGCGATGCGCCATTAATGCGCTTGCCGGTTCTTCACCATTTCCATCAGTCGCGTTTTGATCTGATCAGAGGCTTTCGCGGGTTTCAAACTCAAGGCGAAGGCCTCGCTCAGTGAGTAGCACTCGGCGATGAAGGCTTCCGCTTTTTCGCCAAATTCGCGTCGCGCGCCTTCAAATTCCGCCATTTCGTCTGGGTCGAGTGCACCGACAACGAAGAGGCGGGCGCGGTTTTGAAACTCTTCAAAGCTCATCGCGTAGCTCCTTCAGGCCGTCGTAAATTTTCTTGAGGCCCAATTCCAGGCGCGTTTTCACCGTGCCCAGTGGTGTATTCGTTTTTGCGGCGATTTCGCGCTGACTCATCCCTCGAAAAAATGCCAGCTCGATGGCTTGTTGCTGGGCGGGCGGGAGGATTCCGATCACTCGCCGGATCAAAATGCGCCGATCACCGTCAAGGATTTCCTCCTCCGTGGAATTGTGGACCCAGGCATCGGGCTGTTGCTCAGTCTCGTGTTGTAAGCGCTCCTCCGCCCGGGCATAAGCTTGCTTTTTACGCAATCCGTCGATTGCGCGCCGCCGAGCCAGCGTTACCATCCAACCAAGCGGTTTGCCCCTCTGGGCCGAAAAGTTTTTCGCCTGGTTCCAAATCTCCATAAAGATCTCTTGCAGCAAGTCGTCTGCCTCTGCTTCGTTATGGATGACCCGTAAAACCAGCGCTTTCAGAATTCCGTTATAGCGATCGTAAAGGTGCGAAAGCGCTTCTGAGTCCTCCCGCTGAATGCCCTCCATCAACTCGAGGTCGCTGGGCGCGCCCGGTCTTAATGCCGCTGCTGGCGGCTGAGCCGGGGCGTCCGCCTCTCCCTCCTTCTTTGGCAGTGACCTTCGTGTTCTCAAACCCTCTCGTTCCAATTAGATATTGCTAATCCCTTAATCTGAGTTTCTCATTGAATGACAGGGGCGCATAAGCTCGCATTGTCCGTTGAAATCGCGGCGGCGTCCAATTGCTTATAATTAATCCGTAATCTGACCGGACGCGTTTATCTGCCATCGAAACATTCCCGGGTGAGGCGAGCGTTCTCGTCGCCAGGGGTGAGACAGCAGGCGGAAACGCTTCCTACAATTTTTCTCCCGTGCGTTGCCAGATAACTCGGCGTTGCGTCTCTCACAGCATCGCGCCTAAAGTTCCAGACAATGTCTGATCCGCTTTGGTATAAGGACGCGATCATCTACGAGCTGCACGTGAGGACATTTCACGACAGTAACGCGGATGGTATCGGCGATTTTCGTGGACTGATAGAGAAGCTCGATTATCTCCAGGAGCTGGGTATCAGCGCAATCTGGCTGCTACCTTTTTATCCGTCGCCCTTGAAGGATGACGGTTATGACATCGCCAATTATCTCGACGTCAATCCGAACTATGGCACGCTCGACGATTTCCGCGCCTTCCTGGACGCGGCGCACGAACGCGGACTGCGCGTTATTACCGAACTCGTCATCAACCACACGTCCGATCAAAATCCGTGGTTCCAAAAATCGCGTCGCGCCCCGCCGGGCTCGCCGGAACGCGAAGTGTATGTCTGGAGCGATACGCCGGAAAAATACAAGGACGCGCGCATCATCTTCAAAGATTTTGAAACGTCTAACTGGTCGTGGGATCCGATCGCGAAATCATATTATTGGCATCGCTTCTATTCCCATCAGCCCGATTTGAATTTCGACAACGCCGCCGTCCACGAAGTCGTCGAGCGAGTCTGTGATTTCTGGCTCAGGCTCGGCGTCGACGGCCTGCGGCTCGATGCCGTTCCTTACCTCTACGAGCGCGAAGGAACGAACTGCGAAAATCTTCCGGAGACGCATGTCTATTTGAAGAAATTACGCACGCATATCGATGCGCACTTCAGCGGTCGCATGCTTTTGGCCGAGGCGAACCAATGGCCGGAAGATGCCGTCGCCTATTTTGGTAACGGCGACGAATCGCACATGAATTTTCACTTCCCGCTTATGCCTCGAATGTTCATGGCGCTGCAGATGGAAGATCGCTTTCCCATCATCGACATCCTCGAACAGACGCCGCCGATCCCGGACAACTGTCAGTGGGCCATGTTCCTGCGCAATCACGACGAGCTTACTCTCGAGATGGTGACGGATGAGGAGCGCGATTACATGTGGCGCGTTTACGCCAACGATCCAACCGCGCGCATCAATCTCGGCATTCGCCGCCGGCTGGCGCCGTTGCTCGTTAACAGCCGTCGCAAAATTGAACTGCTCAACATTCTCCTTTTCTCCATGCCCGGCACGCCGGTCCTTTACTACGGCGACGAAATCGGAATGGGCGACAATTTTTATCTCGGTGATCGCAATGGCTGTCGCACCCCGATGCAATGGAGCGCCGATCGCAACGCCGGATTTTCCAAAGCGAATCCGCAGCAGCTTTATCTCCCGATCACGATTGATCCCGAATACCACTACGAAGCAATCAACGTCGAGAATCAGCAGAAGAATCTCTCATCGTTGTTGTGGTGGATGCGGCGCG
>QHPP01000003.1 GCA_003219125.1 Verrucomicrobiota bacterium | reverse complement strand
TGGATCGCGTGAAAGCTGCGATTTTTTCGAGCTTGGCCGAGAAAGTCATTGGTGCACGCGTATTGGACCTTTTTGCGGGTGCCGGCGGCCTCGGCATAGAAGCAATGAGCCGCGGTGCGGCCTCCGCGGTCTTCGTTGAATCAAACCGAAACGCGGCGCGAGCGATCGAACACAATCTTGCCATTGCCGGCGTGGATGGTCACGTCCGAGCACGGGATGTATTTGCGTATTTGAAATACGCCACTGGGCCGTTCGATATTATTTTTGCTGATCCGCCCTACGAAACCGCGCCCGGAGCAAAAGCCTTTACCGATTTGCTATTAAACAATCCGAGAATTCCTTTTCTGCTCGCTCCTGACGCTGTTTTCATTCTTGAAAAACGACCGGGCGAGAAGCTGCCAGAGCATCTGCAGTGGAAAGTAGTGCGAGCGCGGCGCTATGGCGCGACCGAAGTAATTTTCGCAGAGCGTCAGAGATGATTCGACTCATCTACAATCTGCTCTGGCCAATTGGCCTGCTGCTGTTTCTACCCTCTTACCTCGCGAAAATGTTCCGGCGCGGCGGCTACCGAGAAAACTTTGGTCAACGGCTCGGTTTTTATTCAACTGAATGCCGCCAACACTCGCACGGAAGAAACCCGACCTGGATCCATGCCGTCAGTGTGGGTGAAGTCGTAATCGCGCTAAAGCTCGCGGAACAATCGCGCGCGTTGCAACCGAATCTGAATTGCGTCCTCACTACCACGACAACGACCGGCCATGCTCTGGCGCGGAAGTCTGCGCCCAATTGGATGGATGTTCTCTACGCACCGCTTGATTTTTGGCCAGTCATGCGTCGCGCGTTTGGAGTGATTGCGCCGCAACGCATCATTCTGATCGAAGCCGAAGTGTGGCCAAACCTGGTGGCGGAGGCAAGGCGTCGAAAAATTCCGATCATATTGGCGAACGCGCGCTTATCGCCGCGATCGGAACGAAGGTTTCGACGCTTCAGGTTTTTCGTCGCGCCCATCTTTCGGCGGCTCGATCTTGTCTGCGTCCCGTCGAGCGAAGATGGGGAGCGATGGAAAAATCTGGGCGTTACCCCGTCACGAATTCATCCCGTTGGCAACATTAAATACGATGTGTCGAATCAGCCGCGCTCATCAGCCGAGCTGCAACGATTTATCGAAACAGGAATTGATACAACCCGTCCGATTCTTTTCGGCGGCAGCACGCACCGAGGCGAGGAAAAAATTCTGACCGACGTGTTTTGCGCGCTTCGATCTGAATTCCCCAATTTGTTTCTGGTCCTGGCGCCGCGTCATGCGGAACGGGCCCGGGAAGTCGAAAGCGAATTACGCAGCCGCAGTCTGCGGTCGGTCCGACGTAGCGTCGCGGACCAGGCAGGGCAGTCGTCCGACTGTTTGCTCATCGATACGACTGGCGAACTGCCCAGCTGGTACAAGGTCGCGACAGTTGTTTTTATCGGGAAAAGTCTGACCGCGCACGGCGGTCAAAACCCCGTCGAAGCAATCAGCGCGGGAAAGCCGGTACTTTTTGGTCCGCACATGGAAAATTTTGCAGATCTGGTAAAGCAGCTCATCGCGGAAGGCGGCGCCCTCTGCATCCAAAATTTGCAGGAACTAATGGAACAGTCGCGTCGTTTATTGCGCGACCCTGCGGAGCGAGAAAAGCTCGCGGTCAACGCCCTTCGTGTCATTCAACCGCATCGAGAGGCAGCCGTGCGAACAGCGACACTCATTGAAAAAATTTCCGCGAGGCGGTCGCTATGATGTCCTGTGCTTGATCGCGCGGCTGGCGACAAACGCAGCTTGCAACGACGGGTGCCGCCTGGATATTTGGCGCTCGCCGACCCTATCGTCCAGTGGCCTAGGACACCGCCCTTTCACGGCGGTAACACGGGTTCGAATCCCGTTAGGGTCGCTTCCCTCGTGAGCGGAGGCAATCTCGCCGTATGCATAACATATTTGCATAACAAATACATTGAAATTCACTTAGATCCGCTGACGTACAGAGACGGAAAGATGCAGGGCTTCCCGTGCTTCATCTTTCCTGGTTATAAGTGAACCCCCGCGCCCGCGCGCGTAAGACGGTCAAGAGAGGTACACCTAATCCAATCTCACTTTTTTCGGAGAATGCCCCCCAGCCTCCCCGGGGGTTGGCATGCCAAGTTTTAGCTTGGCTGTGCCTTCATCTCGCTTAGTGAAATTACCAGCGAGAATTTGACGGATGTGCAGTCTTTGCGCTCGCGACGGTTTCTAGGACTAATTTCTGCAGGGCCTGCAGCGCAGTGTGCGTAGCCATTGAGGCCTCGCTCCACGCTTCGGCCCGTTCCTTGGCCGATCGGACAGCATTTTCGGGCCCGTTGTTTCGTCCAGTTTTGGGCCGTTCGCGATGGGCAAACAGGTCACCGAGCTGTTGCTCGACAAACGCAGAAAGGAACTCCTCTGGAGAAATCGCCTCGCCGGGGGCATTTTGACGGGGATCGCACAGTCGGTGAAGCAAGTGGTCAGTTTCCTCTGACAAATTAATAAGGTAATGCATAAGCAGGATACGAACCGATACGGCCATTGTTACAAAAATCAAGCAACAAGATGTTGGGTTGGTTGCGTTGCACGCCACAATAAGGAGTGCAATTCTCTGTTGGCTGGGCTTTTAAGGCTTGCTACACCCAAGGCAACTTTTTTGTCATCGGTAAAATGTGCGACACTTGGGGGCGCCAAAATCCTGCGCGGCATCGTCCACAGCGGGAGTCGCTAGACCTTTTCCACGCGCGCGCGTGGAGCGGTCAAAGGGCCGTGCCGACCTAAAAGATGCCATTGAGCGGTTCGTTCGTCTCGACGCGCTAAGCGGTCAGGCGTCACAAGCCGTTGAGACCAATGTAGAACTAGATATTAGACTGTGACACATTCACACCGTAAGCCCACACCAACTGTCAGAGAAAGGCGGGCGAGCGTGACAGAAATCATTGGACAGACCTGACGGGTTCTGACAGACATAGTGACGGACATGAAAGCGTCACGATAATGGCGACTTACAAAGTCTTTGACGCTGTGACGCTTAGAACTTGCATCACGAGCCGCCGCAGGCGCAACAAATCAATCCGTCAAATCGCCGCCAACTTGCACTCGGTTACTTATGGGCCACAGCCGATCGTAGATCTGAGGAACAAGATCGTTCTTCTATGGAGTGCAAAAGCAGGTTCCGTTTTCGCGATCAAATGGATGTTTAAGCATATGGGACTGCTGGAAGAAGCCCTGGCCTTCCACCCATGGATTCACTGTTACCGGATGAAAGTTTTCTGTGTTAGTGATCGATATAAAGCGGCGGTAGAAGACTTCTTTCAGTCACCATTGTCGTATCGCGTTATCAAGTTTGTGCGATCGCCATTTAAGCGCGCTGTAAGTTCGTACGTATATGTCTTACAAAATGCTGAAAGGAACTCGGATTTGGTCGAAACTCTC
>QHPP01000137.1 GCA_003219125.1 Verrucomicrobiota bacterium | reverse complement strand
CCAGTTCACGGCATGATCTAACGAGAATTAGTCGGCAATTTGTCGTCTATTTCTGCCTCCATAGAGGGAAGTGTCCGTTAAAAGGCGGCAGGATGGCAAGCCCACATTCGTAAACGCGTGCAAGATTCGTCGATGGCATCCGGCGCTTACGTTGCTCGCCCAAGCGCTCAATTCGACGGCACAGACGGCCAACAGAAGCGGGCCGGGCCGAGGCCAGATTCTAGCAACAAAGTAGCAACGGCTAAACGTACACGAGGGGAGACATAAGCCCTCTCAAGGCTGGTACACGGGTTCGAGCCTCGTACGCGCTGCCAAGTAAAATGACGGCTTCCAACTTCTGTTTCGCCTCGGTTTGCCAAGCGACAGCCTAAATGGAATCCCAAATCGGCTGAAGATCGGCATCTTCCAAGGCCGCAACACGCCAATTCAAATTAATTTCAAAAGCTTTCTTTAAGTAATTTTTTGCCGTTTTGATGGCTCCTGTTTGACAAAAATAGCAGGCCAGATGGTATTTTATCGCTGCCTCTGTTGGAAACTTCGGCTCTGCATTGAGCAGAAGTTCCTTTGCTGCTTGAATCGAATCGGCTCGCCGGCTCGCATACGCCAGCGAAATCGTCCATTGAATCTCATTCGGCTGAAAATCTGCGAGTCGCTTAGCAATTTCTCGCATCAGTTCCCATTTTTGTAGGCCACGATAAATCGCCAGGCGGATTGCGAGAACTTCAGGAGCGGCTCGGTTGAATGGATCAATTTTGTCGAGTTCCATATCGGCTTCCAAGAACATGCTAAGCTCAACGTAACCGGCGGCGGCTTGCCAATGTTGCCGATCTGGCTGTTCAAGCAGCACGTCCGAGATTACTGAATTCGGAAATCACATGTCACGGGCCAATGATCCGAAACTTCAGTTGGCGAAGCGAACGCTTGACCGATCTGAAAATTCTTCCCAAATAAATAATCGAACGTCGCATCCGGATATCCATGATTCGCCGGATGCGTTACTCGCTGCGACAGCGGGAGTCCTTCGAAGGAATTCCGAAATCCCTCGTTCGTTAGAAAGCTCAGTGTTTTCTCCGATGCAAACATCGCCTGATCCTGGTTCGTATTAAAATCACCTCCGACGATGAGCCGATTTATCACTGGGATTTTCGCTCCAATTATGTCGCGTACATGCGTCATCAGTTGATCAATGGCTACTTCGCGCTTTCGAATGTTCTTAGCAGTCGCAGCCTCTCTGTTCCGACCGGTAATCAGATTGCTCTTCAAATGCAGAGAGTAAACCCCGATATCTGCATGTTGAATCTTAAACCAGGCAAATGCAAAGCCTCTAGGCGGGTCAATTCCCTCCACAGATTTCCACTGTTCCGACCAAGCTGCTTGCGCGTTAAATCTTGAGAGAATTGCTACTTGTTGTCTGCCAAGGCCGCTTTGAAACGGTTCCTTGAATGCTGAGCAAATTTCCACGTGATATGCGCCGGCTTCGATGGCATCACCAAGGCGATTACATGCAGCGTAATCACGTACTTCTTGAAGCAACAGAATGTCAGGGTGAAGTGGCTTTAGAACGGTAGCAGCGTCCGTAATTCTACGATTTTGCTCCTCCGGTGATGCGTCACGGGCCGAACCATTCGGAAACCACTCAAGGTTCCAAGTCGTACATCTAACGGTCCCATGAGTGCCTCCTGAAACCAGATGACTCGCTAGCATCGCGACAAGGACCACCGCGATAAACCAGGCAGTGACTTTCATTTTCCACATTCGGACACGCTTTTATCTAATTTCTCAGCGATTATGGAAGTGAAAACCTTGCTAGCGCTTTTTTGCTGTCGAATTTCGTTTAAAAACTAATACCGTCGTTAATCTCGACAAGATACGCGCGGGCGTTTTAGGGTATCAGAAATTTGGGGGAACAAACCGGCGCATGCTCAAATCGGAATTTGGACAGTGGCTTAGAGGCCTTCTACGCCATTGGATCGTTTTGCTTGGGGGTGGCGGGGTCGCATTCTTCCAGTTGGTCTACAGCCTTTGGAATCAATCATCGCCGCCCATGATTACCTGGCTGATACTCCTAGTTTGTCTTTTCGCGGCGGTATTTCTCGCGTGGCGTGATGAGCATAGAAAGACAGAAAATCTGGAGGAGAGCTTGACGCCGCGCCTACAAGTCTCTGTCGAAAAGAAGTCGATTGCCAATGCTATATGGGATGGCAACAAATGGATGATTTTTCTGCGTGTAATCGTCTCTTCTCTGACCGCGCGCAGAATTCAAAAGGCTAAAGCATACCTAGTTAGTATAGAGAAAGACTCGAAAATATTATGGGATGACCAGGAAGTTCCTTTGACGTTTGCTCCTGGCGAAAGCCCAGATGCACTATGCAAGACAATTGAGCATGGCGGCAGCTATCCCGTGGATGTTGTAATTGTGCGGCGTGATGACAATTCGTTATTCTTGGGAACGCCGAAAAGGGCCTGGCCACACTTTGACAGTGTGCACGACATATTCTCCGAGAACGGGGACTACATTATCAACGTTCGGGTTTCCGCTGACGAATGCCCTTCGATGCTAGCTAAAGTTAAGTTCCACTGGGGAGGTGACTCGTTTAATTGCGGCATTGATGTTATTGCCACCGAAGTGGTGGGTCAAAGTAAAGCAGTCAATTCGTCCTGAGCGATCGTGAGCTGGAGATTTTCTCTTTTATTGGCAGAGGCCTCAGCGACTTGAGGCGGCTCGTCTCGAGGCGTAGCGTAGGCGCAGATATAACACTGGAAAGGAGTGAGCAAATGCCAAAATACCCCGACCGGGAAACTGGGCAGGCAGCAAATGATTGTCATCGTCAGGTGTGGTGGTTTCCCAGAGACTAAAGGTAACGCGACCGCTACCTTTTATCTTTTCCAGTGCCGCAACTTTCGAATCCCCGGGGTTTCAATCTTTAGAAACCTATGACGCTATGAACTGGAGAAAATTCGTTCTCCTTGGTTGCGTGGTGGCATGCGTTTTCGCAGCCTCGATTGCCACGGCGCAGATGAGGGCGCGCGGTAATGCGCCACGTTCGATTGCCCGAATGCCGATGCCCCGCGCTCCGATGCCAGGTTCGATGGGGCGGATGCCAATGCACCGCGCTCCAATGATGAATTCAGCCTTGGGCCTTCGACGCTTTAACCGTTTCAACTATGGAGACTTTAATCGAGATAATCGGTTTCATCGCTTCAAGCATTTCAACGAAATCATCTTTATCGGCAACTTCGCCTCTCCATGGTGGTGGGGTCCTTGGTGGAGTTCGA
>QHPP01000011.1 GCA_003219125.1 Verrucomicrobiota bacterium | reverse complement strand
GCTCTTCCTTTGATCCACTGCGAAACCCATTTCGAATGACGACGATATACAGCCTTGTGGCGTTCCGTGTGGTTCTTGCCTGGTATTAAATAATTATAGGTCGTGAGTGACTGGAACTTCATTATCTCCCGCAACACGTCTCGCGCGATGGGAACCCATCCTTCACATCCTTTCGGAAAAAAATTCTCCTCGTCGCGATTGATAATTCCGATGCTACCATCGCTTATCCAATGTGTCCGGGCGTTGACGATTTCGATATTTCGTAGACCCAAACGCGAAAACAAAAGGTGCGCTACGTAGACCGCTGGGTCTTTCTCTGCGAGTGTCGGGACCGCAGCCTCCATCGCTTTCAGCGCTTTCATGTCGAGAGGACGTGGCAATGAGCGCTGGGGAGGTTCAACCGATTCGCCCCTGAATGCGGTCAAATCGGACAATCTCAGATCTTCGTAAAACTTCATTTTGCGCAACGCGACGACGGAACGCGCTTGTCGCACGAAACTCGCCGTCGAGTTTCGAGTGCGCTGAATCAAGACAGCCCGATTCAAGCTAGTGGCATGTTTTTCGATTCTCTGAATTCTCCGTTTTTCAAATTCACGGATCAGTCCGGCCGTTAACACGCTCGTAGGTTTTTGATCGGGGTTGCCGCTATGAACGGTTCTTACAATCAACCGTAAGGAGCGCGCATTGCACTGTACTGTGCGGGGACGCTGAGCGGCGGCTCGCTCGTATCGCTCGAGTAACTCACCGATTGTTGCGTTATCATTCCGGAGCTTGAGCCGTTCGGCGCCTCGGCCTCCCTCCGTCCAGAACGACTCGATAATCTGAGCGGCGATGCGTTTTGCAGCCGCAATCTCCTTAGTGCCTGTGCTACGGAAAATCTCGCGTCTGCTACCGTCAATCGCCGGAGATGTGAACCGCACATGCCAATCGTTTCGCCCAGCCGGCGGGTGTTGCAGATAGATTTTCCGCGTTGTGCATCGGACCGGTATAAGTAATTTCCTATCCTTCATATGCAAATGCTCAATGAACGTGTTGTTTTATGCTACGGATCCTGCTACGGATTTTGTAAGCACGAAACTACACGCTTCAGCAGCATTTGCCTAGGTAAATCTTGATTTGCACCGTTAGCTCAATTGGCAGAGCAGCTGACTCTTAATCAGCGGGTTGCAGGTTCGATTCCTGCACGGTGCACCTCCTCCTGCTCCTGCTCGTGCTCGAAAACAACAACCCTTTAGCGTCCCCAACGCGGAACGCGTCCGTTCCATTCCTCGTAGGAGGCCCCAGCGCTGATATGAATTCTTTCGTTCCCCACCTCACCAAAAATGTATCCTTCCTTGTATTCGCCGCCGAATTTCCCGCTCGACCTGCCGTACAAGAATCCCACTTCGCCGGTAACATAATCGAAGTTCGGCCGCAGATCGAACAACCGATCGGACGAACCCTTGGCCGATGTTGGCGGAAGGCTCACTTTCGGTGATTCCATCGCGGCTGAAAGAGGAAGGAAATTCTGCGGTGTTGTTCCCATCAAATTAAATGTGGCCGACAACGAAAAAACGTCTCGATTTGAAAACGGAAATCCGAACACAGGATTGTCCAAACTGTTGAAAAGGCTCGGTTGAAGAAGGACCGAACCATTGTTCGCCGTCGTAATACTCCGTAACTGAGCGAGTGTGAAAGTGCCGCCATGCCCGGGCGGCGAACCGGACGCTTGCTCCGCCGCCAGCGAGAAACAAAGGCCAAGAAAAGCGACGACAGGAAGAAGTCCGCGTTTGATCATCGGAGAATTCACAGCCAAAAGACGGCCAGCGCCAGTGAAATCTTGATGCAGGAAATGCTTTATGCAAAGCGAAACCTTGATGGTTGGATAAAGTTGCGCTGCGACGTGATTTGAAACCTCAAATTGAGGAAACGAAATTGTTGGGAAAACTAAAATCCATTACCCAACATACCGCTGTGCAATCGGCATGCGGCGACCGACACCGAAGGCACGGCTTGTTACCTTCAGGCCGGGGGCCGCTTGGGCGCGTTTGTATTCATTGAGATCGACGCGACGCTGCACCCAGCGCACCGTTTTTTCATCAAACCCCTGGGCGATGATCTCTGCCGGGCTCAAATTATCTTCAACATAGGATCGCAGAATCGCATCAAGTACATCATACGGCGGAAGTGTATCCTGGTCCTTCTGGTTTGGACGCAGTTCCGCGCTCGGCGGTTTTTCAATGGTGGACGCCGGAATAATCTCGCGTTTGCCCACCCGCGACGTCTCTGAGTTAATGAAACGGGCCAGCTCATAAATCATCGTTTTGGGCACGTCGCTGATGACGGCCAGCCCGCCCGCCATGTCGCCGTAAATTGTGCAATAACCGACCGCCAGTTCGCTTTTATTTCCGGTTGAGAGAACTAGGTGACCGAATTTGTTTGAGAGTGCCATCAAGGTCATGCCGCGCAACCGCGCTTGCATATTTTCTTCGGTCGCATCTTCAGTGCGGCCGGTAAAAACTTCTTTGAACTGCGCTTTGAAGACAGCGAAAGCGTCGGCGATCGGAATTTGCAGACATTGAATCCCGAGATTCTTCGCCAGGGCTAAAGCATCCAGAACGCTGCCGCGCGAAGAAAATTGACTCGGCATGGAAACGCCGGTGACGTTATCAGCGCCGATCGCGTCCACCGCAATCGCCGCGACCACGGCGGAATCAATTCCACCGCTTAATCCAAGCACGGCACTTTTGAAGCCGCACTTGGCCAGATAATCGCGCAAGCCCAGACGCAAGGCGGCATAAAGTTCCTGGACAATATCGACTGACGCGACTTTTAAACTGGGCGCACTTTCGGAATCGACGATCACACTGGCCTCTTCGAAAGGTGGGAGCTGCGCCAGTAGTTGACCGCTCGCATTCACCGCGATGGAATTGCCATCAAACACCAGTTGGTCATTGCCGCCGACGGCGTTGCAATAAAAAATGGGGCGCTGATACGTCCCAGCTAATCCGCAAATCATTTCCCGTCGCACCGACGGTTTTCGAAGGCTGAACGGCGATGCGCTCACATTCAAAATCATCTCCGCTTCCTGAGTGACGAGCGCGCGCACGGGATCGACATCGTACAACGGGCGCGGCAAATAACGTTCCGTCCAAATATCTTCGCAGATGGTGACACCGATGCGATGGCCGCGAAAATTCAGCGGCGCGATTTGGCAGGCCGGCTCAAAGTAGCGATCTTCATCGAACACGTCGTAGGTAGGGAGGAGCGACTTGTGCGTTTTCTGCAACGCTTCTCCTGCCTGTAGCAAGGCAGCAGCATTATGAAATGGTTTGCCGCGGCCTTCGTTGTGATCGACGAAACCAACCAGCAATGCCGGTTTGCTCAGCCGTTTTTGTAGCTCGTCGAGTACGGCCAGATTTTCCGGAACGAAGCGCGACTTAAAAACGAGATCTTGCGGCGGATAACCGGTCACAGCTAGCTCGGGAGCGATCACGATGTCCGCGCCAGCGTGCGCCAGTTGATCGTAAGCCCCAGCGATCTTCTCGAAATTGCCGCGCAGGTCGCCGACCGTTGGATTAATTTGGGCGAAACCGATCTTCATCCACGCAGTAACGTTATGCGCGGTGCAAAGAGCAGCAAGAATTTCGCCTATTTCTTTTCGCTGCCCATGACGGTGCGATGTTCGTAACCGCCGTTCAAGGCCTTGTCGGCACCTTCCACGAAAACCTTTCCCCATTGAATCAGGCAAGCGGCGGCGAAACCCGCAACTGCGCAGATAATTACTTTCTGGATAAAGGTCGCCTGCATGCCCTCTTTAAGAGCACGTGAAATGCCATGGCTAAAGATGGATCGGGGCAATGCCGAAGACCGATCCGCCTCGGCCGCGGGCTCTTACTATCGCCCAGCCGGCTCGATTCAACTTTGGGGACCGGCGTTGAACTCTCCTTTTCCTACCAAAATCCCCATTGCTGAGTCTGCATTATCCAGAAGCCGAGGAGCAAATTGGTTACGGCGTGGGCGAGAACGCACGAAGCCAGACTCCGGCTGCGATAGGCAACGACATTATAGAGCGCGCCGGCAACGAACGCGGCCAACCAATCCGCGCGTGAGTGACTAAAGGTGAACGCAAGTGCGACGATGGCGAATGAGGGCCAGGTGAATTTGCCAAACGAAACTCGCTCGAAATGTTCGTCGATAACAAAGCGAAGCAGGAAGCTGCGCCAGAAAATTTCTTCCATCACCGGAACGACAATAACCAGGCGGAAAAAACGAAACGAAATCGTAAACCAGTAAAGTGCGGGATTGTTCCCAAGAATTTCCGGATCGAATCCAATTGTGCGCGGCGCGAAGTTAAGAAATTGCTGCGGCGCGATCCAAAGAACAAAAACGGCGAACGCAATCAGGATGGTGAAGCCAACGTTTTTCAGTCCGCGAAATGCGTAGTATTCTCGAAAACAAAGCAGCAGCGCGCCGCAGAGAATTGTTTGTGCCGGATAAACCCAAAACTCGGCATGACGAAGAACAAAGGCGTGGCCGTGCGCAGTGACTAATTGGCAAAGCGCGAGCAAAGTCAGGAACAGAACCATCGGCAGGACGTGCGCGATGAGTTTGCGGCGATGAGATTGCATTTCGTTTTTCGAAACGGAATTGTTATTTTCCCAACATGCCTGAGGAAAAGGACACAAGCGCCGAGGCTTTGGCGCGCGCACTCGAGTTGGAGCTGGCGCAGAAGCGCCTGCACTGGCAGCGCGACCGAGAAAAATATCGCACGATGCGCGTTCTAAGTTTCGGTTTCCTGTTCATCATTATTCTCGCAGGGCTGATTGCGTTCTTCTTTTTCTTTTCACGCACGAACGGGATGCGCGACCAACGTCCTCAACCCTCGCCTGCAGCAGAAGAATCTTCACATTAAGATCGGCTCGCGACCGAGGTAAAGACTCGATCGGCCACGTTGAAGATACCGCGCTTGTGGCTGCGCCGAATTGACATCACGCAAGGCGCATCCTGACCGGAACACAGACTTCCAGGTCTGTGCGCCCAGCGGAGTTTTACTCCGTTGAAGTTTCGGTGAAAAACACAGCGGGGAAAGTCCCAGCTGGGCGGACAGGCCACAGGCCTATGTTCCGCTCGCGCGCTGCAGCTACGGCGGGACGGTTAACAATACGCCAAAATATTCCCCAGAAATCCTAGCGAATTAAATCGGCAGCCGCATGGCTTCGAACCGTCTGGGAACCGCTCTGCCGCTGATTGATCACAAATGTATTGTTGTCGCCATATTGCGCCCAGGGCCCGTGCGGAACTTCTTCGAACTCCACGAAACGCCAGTCGGTCACGTCGGTGTCGCCAAGCTCGAGAAAATCGCGCACCGCTGGCGATACATCGAGACCGGCGCCCTTGTTCAGATTTGGTTTGGGTCGCTCGTTACCGAAAACGTATTGCCAATGATCGGTACGAAACGGCCCAGCATCTTCCCATTGCGCATAGGCGATGCGATTGCCTTTGCGAATCGCAACCCAACGTCCCTTGCACGTACTAACCGCCGGCCCTTGATAGGCGTCCTTGAACCATGGAACTACCTGGGGCGCTTCCGACCGATGACCGCTCGAAGCCTTGTCGTTGTAAGGCAGCGCGCAGTAAAAGGGATTTTGCCGCGGGGTGAAGTTCGCCGGAACGTAACCAGCGCGGTGAGCGCGATCAGGATTATCGAATCCGCCGTAGCTGTGGGTCCAATTTTTGTCCCACGAACTTGAGCGATTTGGGACAGGATTGTTCGCGCTCGGTTGCTCACCAATCCAAAAAACGGTCGTCACAATTTCCTTTTTCCACGGATAACGTTCCGCGTGTCGGGGCGGATCCTCTCGCGCCGGAACAAAGGCGGTCGTCGTTTGCAGCAGGGAAAACGGATCC
The DNA here is from genome assembly GCA_003219125.1 of Verrucomicrobiota bacterium. Taxonomy (GTDB): domain Bacteria; phylum Verrucomicrobiota; class Verrucomicrobiia; order Chthoniobacterales; family UBA10450; genus AV69. Next base: position 7,876 of record QHPP01000011.1, on the reverse strand, counting down.
TCCGACGCGCGATCCGATTTCTTGCTCATCTTTTCCTTGGCCGGCAAAATTTTCGCGGGAGCGGAGTGAGTGAAGAAAGAAGTGATCGAGGAAATTATCACCGCGAGCGTGTGAGTGAGGGTTCCCGGCTTCATCCGTTTTTTGGAAGTGGTGAAAGAAGCTTTCTTTCTCATAAGAATCGGTCTGTCCGCGCAGGACGCGCGTGGTTTCGAACGAAAAAGCTAACGTTGCACAACCGTTAACTGTGCCTTCTCGACGAGCTTTCTTTCCTCCGGCAACAAATCGGCTTTTTCGCCTAAATCAAGAAATTTCGCCGCGCGCGAGAAATCATCGCTGCTCGCCAATATGACACCGTAGTAAGCGGCAATTTGCGGCCGTTCCAACTCCGCCTCGGAAAAACGTGCGAATATTTGCAACGCTTTTTTTACATCACCCTCGAGATAAAGTGAAAAAGCATACGTGGCCGCGTAGTCAGCATTCTTCGGCTCCTGTTCATAAACCTCTCGCGCCAGGCGGTGAGCGCCTTCCGCGTTCAAATTTAACAGCAGCGAGATTTGCGCAAGATTGTTGCGCACCGCACGATCGCTGGGTCGCGCTTTCTCCAGATGAGCTAGCACGCGGTAAAGCTCCCGCGTGTCACGTCGCGCAGCATAGAAATGGTAAAGCATTCGCAAAGTTTTTTCGGTATTGGTCGGATTTTTCGCGGCCAGCCACCACAAATCGAGCGTTTCATTTTGCCACCCCCATTTGCGAGCCAACTCCGCCAATCCAAAGATTTGTTCGGGACGGGCGCTCACCCTGGCGACCGCTTCGTTCCATTGCTGACTTGATTCCTGCGCCCGGCCTAGCTCACGCAGCGCCCGCGCCGCCAATGCATTTCGCATGTAATCCGAGGTTTCCCAATTTGTTCCCCGGCAAAACTCCGCCAGCGCCTTCCAGTCACTGGTAGCGATGAACGCGTCCGCGACATTGACTGGAATGGCTCGTTTTACCAACATGGTTGGTGGCAACGTTTTTATCCACTCCACCGCTTCGATTGACATTTTCTGCCAGTTCATCCACCCGATTAATGCACCGACCTTGGTTGGATCGTCGCTTGCATCTTTCTTCAATTGCTCGAGCAACGATTGGGTTTCGCCATCGCCGGCTGCCTTCAGTATCGAAAGCAGAAGTAAACGATCGGAGAAATCCCGGTTGGGCAAACGATCCAGCTGCCCGGCATAATCCAGCGCGCGCGTTATTTCATTATGACGCAATGCATCATCGGCCAAACGGTGTGTGGCATCGCGCCGAAAAGATTCATCGTCACACAGATCGAGCAGTTCGCGCAGGCCGACTTCGTGGGTCGCAACGTCGTTAGCCGCGACGTGAAGTGTCGCCAGGGCCAATTCATATTTCCGGTTTTGCGGATCGATTCGCTTGGCTTCGAGCAACTCCCTCTCGTACCCAGGCAGGTCGTGCCGGACGAGCGCGGCATCACTTCGCAAGGCGTGATACTCCGCCGTTCTTCTGCCTGGCTCCGGCATGGCATCAAGTGCTTTGCTCGCGCTATTAGCATCGCCGAATCGAATGGCACAACGCGCCCAGGCTGTGACATCACCCTCGGCGTTCTTGCTCAATTCCGTCACTCGTCGCCAAAACTCAATCGCTCTGCGCAAATCCGCGCTCTCCGCCGATCGCGCGATTACTCGCATGGCATCCGCATTCTCGGGACTTAGCTCCAACGCACGTTGGGCGTCCAGGCTGGCGTGTTTATAATCGCGTTCGTTTACGAGAGCATTTGCCTCCGCTAGCAACCGTCGCACTTGCCAAGCGCGAAATGCGCTCAGGCTGAAATAGCCACCAGCACCGAGAAGAAAAACTAATCCAACAACGGTAAGAAAAATTTTTAGGAGCGAACGCTCGATCTTCTCATTCAATCCCAGCACGATGGATCTTTGCGATGGGGCAGCCGAAGTCAATCTGAGGTCAGAGTAAATTCGCGCGGCATCATCAAACTGCGCTATCGTCGGGCGCATGACGAAATTGAGATGGATCGTCTTCGTCGCTCTTCTTGCCATCAGCGGAAATTCCGGTGCGCAAACCACCAGTCCATCCGTCGCTTCACCGCAAACCGTGCGAGTGGCGTTTTGGAATATTCAGTGGTTTCCGGGCCGACATCCCAACGCCTCTGTCGCGTCGGAACGGACGCAAATCGTATCGGTCCATCGAGACATACGCCGGATCAATGCAGATGTGATCGGAATGGAAGAGGTCCGTGACTTTGACAACGGAACCATTGCGGTCTCGCCCCTCCCTGGCTTCAAAGTTGATGTTGTTTCCGATTTTCCACCGCGGGAAGGTCAGGATGTCGGACAGCAGGTCGCAATTGCGAGCCGTCTCCCGCCGCTGAGCGCCTGGGTCGAAATGTGGAAACCAAATGGAGCACTCGTCCCACCGCGTGGATTTGCCTTTGCTGCCTACGAAATCGCGCCGCGCCATGTGCTACTGGTTTACGCGATCCATTTGAAGAGTAATCGTGGCGAAATCTCCGAGGACATCGCCATTCGGGAAGAATCAATGCAACAACTCACCGCACACATTCAGGCGATGAACGATGCTTACGAAAAACTCGGAAACGTGAGCTGTATCGTCGGCGGTGATTTCAATACCGCGCCCGATGACCCACGTTTCGCCGGCGAAACCACCACGGGCCTTTTGCGCGCCAACGGATTTTCCTGGTGTTGGGAGAATATCCCTTTCGCCCAGCGCATCAGTTTGCCGGCTGACAAACTTTTCCCGGCAGCTTGTTTCGATCACATCTTTGTGCGGAACGCCAAAATAAATTCAGCGCGTGTGATCGAAACCTCCAGGCGATCGAGCGATCACAATGCCATTTTTGCGGAGCTGCAATTGTAACCGCGGTCGTTGCCGCGGCTGGCGGGCTTTCTCCTGTTCTGTCATGTCGAGCGAAGTCGAGACATCTCTGACTTTAAAGAGGCGTAGCTAGAGATTCCTCGACTCCGCTCGGAACGACAAAGGATGGGACTGCAATCAAGTCTAATCCAGAAATTTTCCTGGATTCAGAATATTGTTTGGATCGAGAGCGCGCTTGAGCATCTGATGAACACCGCGCGCAACTGCAGTGCTGGCTTCCGGCCACCAGCTTTTCTTGGCCAGCCCGATTCCATGTTCACCGGTAATGACTCCCCCCCACCCTAGCACCTGCGCGAATAGTTCATCGAGTGCTCTTTGCATTTTTTCGCGCACGGCGGCTTCCCGATTGTAACGATCCGCCATGATATTGACATGAATATTGCCGTCTCCAGCGTGACCGAAACACGCGATTGGAAAACCGGAGCGCTTGGAAAGTCCCTCCGCAAACGCGATTAAATCCACCAGACGACTGCGCGGAACAACGATGTCCTCGTTCAACTTCGTCAGCCCGGTCGCGCGCAGTGAATTACTGAACTCGCGACGAAGTGCCCAAAGCCTTTCGCAGTCACTTTCGTTCGTGGCAACGTCGAGCGCGGTCGGTTTTCGGCTCTTAATCAAATCACGCACCTTCAGCATTTCCACACCGACGGTTTCTTCCTGTCCGTCGAGATCAAGGAGCAGGTGAGCATTACCAGATGGAACGTGTGCGGCCCCCGAGTCTTGTCGCGCCGCTTCGAGCGTAAATTTGTCTGCGATTTCGAGCGAAGCTGGTAAAAATCCACCTGCAAAAATTTGCTGCACTGTCGCAGCTGCCTCGGACATGGTATCGAACGACGCTGATAAAGTAGCGCGTGCCGGAGGTAACGGAAGAAGCTTAACCGTAATTTCGGTCGCAACGCCGAGCATTCCTTCTGATCCGACAAATAATCCGATTAAATCGAAGCCGGTTTTGTTTTTGTGAACGCGGCCGCCAGTGCGGAGCAGATCGCCGTTCGCGAGAACGACCTCGAGACCGGTAATATAATTGCGAGTAACGCCGTATTTGAGACAACGCGGGCCGCCCGCGTTAGTAGCAACATTTCCGCCAATGGTGCAATGTTCGAAGCTTGCCGGATCGGGTGGATAAAAGAGCTTTTTTGAGCGGACTGCGCGTTTCAACTCACCCGTGATCACTCCAGGCTCGACGACCGCAATCGCATCTGCAAAATTAATTTCTTTGATCTGATTCATCCGCATGAGAGACAGGGCGATTCCACGGCGGATCGGAACGCAACTGCCGACATAGCCGTAGCCTGCTCCGCGGGCGGTTACGGGAATCTTATTCTCGTTAGCAAACCGTAGCAGTTTGCTAACGTCATCCGTCGATCGAGCAAAGACGACGACTTCCGGTGTTTCGTGGGCGAACCATTTGTCGCCGCTGTGGTCGGCCAATGCTTGCGCGTCGTCCGCAACAATATCCTCGTCCAGCAACCGCCGAAGTTCGGATGCAATTTCCATCTTGTGCTGAGCTTTGCCGTGGCAACGCTGTAGGGCAAGCGCTCCGCTTGCCAAATCAAGCCGGCAGGCGGGCGCGCCTGCCCTACAATTTCTCGCCAGAAATGACGATCCGATAATGCTGTGAATATTGGTCCATCCGCGTGAGAAGCACCTCTGCTTTGGGATAAATCACCGGCTTGCGCTGATCTTCGCCGGCGAACTCCTTCACCGCTTTCATCGAATCGAATCGCAACAAAGTGACGAATTCAACCTCGTCGCCATCGTCACGAATAAATAATTCCGCGCCGTTATAACCTTCGATATTTCGCCGCGCGATCCCCGGAAAAATTTCGTCGCGCAGCATCTCTTCATAAGCCTTTGCGTCCTGCGCCTTCGTCCAGCCGTGCCAGATCCGCGCAATCATTTCATTTTCCTGTTTCTGCTTATGCTCATACTCCTGCTCGAAAGGAAGGAGACCTCGATTATGAGCACGAGCATGAGGGAAAAACCTTACATTCCCATGATTTGGTAGCCGCCATCGACGTAGATGACTTGTCCAGTAATGGCAGCTGCGCCGTCGCTCGCCAAAAAAACTCCAGTCGCGCCCAACTCCGCCGTATCGCAGCTCCGCTTCAAGGGTGCCCGTTCCTGGTAATGTTTCAGCATCGACATGAAACCGCTGATGCCGCGCGCCGCCAGGGTGTTGACTGGGCCGGCAGAAATACAATTCACTCGAATTTTTTTTGGGCCAAGGTCGTAGGCAAGATAACGAGTACTAGCTTCGAGGGAAGCTTTGGCTACACCCATGACGTTATAGTGCGGCACGACTTTCTCCGCGCCGTAGTAGGTCATCGTGACAATGCTTCCGCCATTCGTCATTAGAGGTGCAGCTTCCCGCGCCACTGCAACAAGCGAATAAGCGCTGATATCGTGCGCAGTGCGAAACGCTTCGCGGGTAGTGCTCACGAAATCGCCCTCGAGCGCCTCCTTGGGCGCGAAAGCGACCGAGTGCAGGAGTAGATCCAGCCGGTCGGTCTGCCCGCGCGCTTCTCGGAAAAATCTTGCGATCTCTTCATCGCTCGAGACGTCGCAGGGAAAGAGGGGCACGTTTTCGCCGAATTCGCCGACCAGGTCCTCCACGTTTTCCTTTAGGCGCTCGCCTTGATAATTAAAGATTAATCGGGCACCCGCTGCCGCCCATGCCTTCGCAATCGCCCAGGCGATGCTGCGTTTGTTTGCCACGCCAAAAACGACACCGACTTTTTCGGACAGCACTTGTGAGGTCATACGCGGGCATCATAGCAAGATTTCCTGCTTCGGGTAGCGCACGCGTCTCGCGTGTTGGTTTGGCGTCTCGCCAAAACAATCTTCGAAAAGTCCGCGATCGCGAGGACGCGATCGCCAACACGCGAGACGCGTGCGCTATCCGATCCAAAGAAAATCCTGGTATGCGTGAACTCGAATGACATTGGAGGGACACTCGCTGTCGTGTCGCATAATTTGGGCGCCGACGCGGCGCCCTCCATTCACGTGGTAACGAGAATACTCACGTCGATTTCAGAATGTGTTTGATCCCGCGAATAGGAATGACGACCCAATCCGGCCGATGATTTAGTTCGTAACCGATTTCGTAGACCGCTTTGTCCAGAAGATAGGCTTCGAGTGCAATACGCAGGTCGGATTCGTTGCGCGGAATAAAAAGGGCGTCGCTGGTAGCAGCGAGATAGCTCTGCAGAAACGTGCTGCTCATCTCGCGATACCAGAAGTCAGCCCATTTCTCCAGAAACGGAACGTCTTCCTGTCGCATCGCCGGTTGCCAAAGCGCGCTGTAGGCGGCGTATTGAAACGAGCGCATCATCCCGGCCACATCGCGCAGGGCCGAGCGTTTCAATTTGCGTTCGCCGAGCGGGCGTGCCGGTTCGCCTTCGAAATCGAGGAAAATAAAATCGCGACCGGTATGAAGCGCCTGCCCGAGATGAAAATCGCCATGAATGCGAATCTTATGCGCGGCGGACCGTTGCTCGAGCAGGCGCCGCTCCTGCGCGAGAATTTGCTTCTCGGCCGCGAGAACTTCCTCTGCTTCAGCGCGAAACGCTTCCGACAAATCATCCAGTTTCTTTCGGAGCAATTCGAAAGCGCGCCGCGATGAAGCCCGCATCGATTGCACCACGCTCCGCTGCGCCATGGCATTAAACGGCTCCGGCGCGAACGCAGGATCGTCGGTCTCGGAGGCAAGCGCACGATGCAATTCGCCGGTTCGCTGACCAAGTAACCGTGCCTTCTCCGGATAAATGCCGCCGATCAATTCTTGAATGAGTTGGGTTGAGCCGATTTCATTCAGGTCAGCTTTACGGGACAAAACGCGCTCGTAATAACTGCCGACGGAATCGAGGGTAAAAGTCCAGGCGTCACCTTCGTTTGCGATCGCAGACTGAATCAGTGCGAGCACCACTGTATTTTTCCCAGAGCGATATTCGAGGGTGCCGGCAAACGCTGGCACGTTGGGAAATTTCGCGCGCTCAGTCAGGAACCGCGTGATCTCGACGTCGGGATTAATCCCCTCCTCCAGTTTCCGGAAGATTTTCAAAAAATATTTTGCCCCGAAGAGCATCGAGGAGTTGCTTTGTTCCCCTCTCATCACGCTCGAATTTGCGCTCAAATCTTCCGCCGTCGTGAACTGCGCTGAGGGGGAGCCAACGATCTCCCCGCGTCGCGCCCGCAATTTCCGCTGCTCGCGAATGATGCGATAAATTTCGGCGCGATAATCGGGATCGAAGGTCGCGTCATGCAGGATCGCGTTGCTATCGGCGAATTCGGCAATCACAGCTTGTTGGGCTTCGCGAGAAATTCGATGTGCGTTTTCATCACGCGCGATTTGCAGCGGCAGCGTGTAAATTTCTGAAGCGCCTTCGGTGTAATTCACTTCAATAAGGACATGGCGCGCGCCACCAGGGTGCGGCGAAATCAGGGGATCTTCTACAATTCGGAGTTCCCGAATGGTGCGCGCTTTCGCGCCAAACCATCGGCAACCGGTGAGGTAGTTTGGAAGAATCGTGCGCTCGAGGTCGCGTCGTGCCGAACCAGTAAGCAGCTCTGAAAATCCCGGCACCGATGCGATTGTAGGTATGCGCACCCGTTTGCGCGCCCGGCTCGCAGCCGAGGGAGACTGCAAGACAAACCAGTAATGCGCGTGTGGCCCGAGGGTAAGCGGATAACGCGATCTTCGGAGCGCGGGGAATCGATTGCGGCTAAAAACCTCCATCGGGATGCACCCTGAAAATTTCGCGAGATCGAGTTCCACCGGCTGAGCGAAGCGGGACAAATTCACCACAACCAGAATAGTTTCGTCTTCGGTGCGTCGGAGAAATGCCAGCACTTTTGGATTCTCCGGAAACAAAAATTCAAGCGAGCCGCGGGAGAAGGCCTTATAATTTTTTCGCATCGCGATGACGCGCCGCATCCACCACAACAACGATGAGAGATT
>QHPP01000010.1 GCA_003219125.1 Verrucomicrobiota bacterium | reverse complement strand
CATTTCGTTGGTGTTATTCAGGCATGGGTAGTTATCGAACCGGTTTCGCGCTGCTGCTGGTCTCCGCGCTCCTTACTATCGTGATTGTATTCGTCGCTAGTAAGCTTTTCCCTAATCCGCGCGAGTTGGAGGCAGGTCATGGTCTGGAAACCAAAGGATTTTCGCGCCCTTATTGGCTTTATCTAGTTGCGGGCGCTTTTATTGCCGCCGGTTTTGCCGATTTCTCGCTCATCGCCTACCACTTTCAAAGAAGCGGATCGGTCGCCGGCCCGGTTATTCCCATCTACTACGCCGTAGCAATGGCGTTGGGCGGAGTGGGTGCTCTCGTTTTCGGAAAATGGTTTGATAAAGCTGGTCTATCTATCCTGATTGCCGTTTTTTTTGTTTCCGCCTTTTTCGCGCCTCTCGTCTTTTTCGGCCGATCCTGGATTGCGCTTTGCGGAATGATTCTTTGGGGAATCGGCATGGGCGCCCAAAATTCGCTCTTGAAATCCGTCATCGCTCCTCTGCTTCGCCGTGATGTCCGAGCGACCGGCTTTGGTCTATTCGATACTGGTTTCGGCGTCGCCTGGTTTCTCGGCAGTTGGGTGATGGGCATTCTCTACGAAAAATCGATTCTTATCCTCGTCATCTTCTCCGTCGTTTTGCAATTGCTTTCGCTGCTAGCTTTCGCCCTCGCAAAACGCGCAGATTGATCCGCGCTCCATCAATCTTCAGCTTTCTCTTTTGTCCTGATATTAATTTCCGAGGTAAGCGTCCGATGCACCGGGCATTTGTCCGCAATTTCCATCAACTTCGATCGCTGTTCGGACGTGAGCAGACCAGAGAGTTGAATCTCGCGTTCAATTCGATCGATCTTTCCTTCTCTTGTTTCGCACTCGGCACAATCGACCGCATAAATTTTCGAATGGGACAAGGAAACTGTCACCTCCTCTAACGGCCAATGTTTTCGGCGCGCGTAAAGAGAGATCGTCATTGATGTACAGCTACCGAGCGCAGCCAGGAGCAAGTCGTACGGGGACGAGCCGGTGTCTGTTCCGCCGGATTCGACCGGTTCATCAGCGGCGAGACGATGCGAACCGATTTGAATCTTCTGCGCAAAGCCGGTCGCGCCGCCGCGCACAATTACATGCGACAGATTGTTGGTCTTATCGTCCCCCATTTGTGAGCAAGAATGAGACTATGCCGGCGACTCCCTTGCGTCGAATTGGTTGTATTTCGCCGGCTTCGGCCGATAAGTCAGCGAAATCTCAAGCTCGCGTTCGTTCTCCATCCGCGTAACGCCAAATGGAAGCGCCCAATCAACCAGAAATAAGTCGCGGGAAGCAGTTCGCGGATTTTTTCGCGCTCAAACGTAATCTCGTCATCATCCTGGTCGCGATTTTCGTCATCGGAACCGGGGAAGAACTATGGATACGTTTCGTTCCCAAATATCTCCAAACTCTTGGCGCGAGCATCTTCATCATTGGTCTTTATGACGCTCTGCGCACTTTGGTCAGCGCGATCTATGCCTATCCCGGAGGATTGCTGGCCGATCGCTGGGGACACCGGCGCGCTTTCATCACCTTCAACCTGATTTCGATTGCTGGTTATGCACTCGTTCTGCTGATTCCGCATTGGAGCGCGGTCATCGCCGGAATGTTCTTGTTTCTGTCCTGGACCTGTTTCTCCCTCCCGGCCACCTTCTCGCTCGTCGGCGCGACGGTTGCGGCCAACCGATACTCGATGGGGATCGGGGTTCAGATGGTGATAAAGCGCGTGCCCATCATGGTCGCGCCGCTAATGGGTGGAATTTTGATCGATCGCTTTGGTGTGATCCCGGGAGTTCGGGTCGCGCTTATTATCTCGATCCTGCTTGCCGGAGCTACCTTCATTGCCCTCCGGGAATTACGCGAAGAAGTAAAAGAACGTGAAGAGACTGCGCCAACGCCTGAGCGGTGGAATTTTCTGCGCTGTCTGCGCGAGTTCGACGCCCCGATGCGCTGGTTGTTGCTTAGTGATATTTTGGTTCGCTTTTGCGAACGAATCCCATTCGCCTGGGTGGTGATTTTCGCGATGGATTATGCGGGCGCCAGCGGACAACAAGTAGGACTTCTCACTACTATCGAGGTGCTGACTGCAAGCTTATGCATTATTCCTAGCTCTCACTTTGCCGATAGACGTCGGCGCGAACCTTTTGTTGTCACCACTTTCATGATGTTCACGCTTTTCCCATTTGTGTTGCTCTTCTCGCGTAGCTTTCCCGCGCTGATGCTAGCCTTCTTTATTCGCGGCCTGAAAGAGTTCGGCGATACCTCACGCAAAGCCCTAATCGTTAGTTACTGCGAACCGGAACGACGAGGCCAGATGATCGGCGCCTACTACCTGGTGCGCGACTTGGTCGTGAGTGTCGGCGCAATTCTCGGAGCGTACCTTTGGAGCCGAAGTCCCGCGACCAATTTTCTCGGTGCGGCCGCATTTGGCATTGCTGGAACAGTTCTTTACCTCAGGGCAACACGCAAGGAACGGCGAAAGGCGCGTGAGAACATCAAATTAGATATTTCCCGGCTGCGTTTGAAATGAGGCAGTTTGTCGCGCGAGCCATCGCGAAAGCCAAAAAGCGAAACCGAGTCTTCAGATCCGGCATCGTTCCCAAACGGGCCTTTTATCATGTCGAGCGAATATGCCAGTCCCGCTCGGACCGAGACATCTCTAGCTTTTTCAGGGAAGAATAGTTAGAGATTCCTCGACTTCCCTCGGTATGACAGACTGAGTAGGTCTGTCGAGTATTACACTGGTAACGTCTATGCAAAACTTTCCAATGGTTCTTAATGAAGATGAAGTTCGAAGGCTTTTGCCGATGGAGGATTTGATTCCCGCCATGGCCGATGCCTTGCGGGATCTTTCGGCCGGCGCGGTCTTGCAACCGTTGCGAACCGTCCTTCCGGTATTGGAGCATGAAGGTTTTTTTGGCGTCATGCCAGCTTGCGGACGCGCGCTCGGGGCCAAGTTGGTGACGTTCTATCCAGAAAATAAGGGCGTGCACACCCATCATGCGATGATTTTACTTTTCCGCCCGGAAACCGGGGAACCGCTGGCGGTGATGGATGGCCGGCTCATCACCGAAATGCGCACAGCCGCAGTATCGGCGGTGGCAACGAAGCTACTCGCTCGCGCCGACGCAAAAGTGCTAACGATCCTTGGATCGGGAGTGCAGGCGCGAAGCCATCTCGAGGCGCTACGTCTGGTGCGAGAGTTCACTGAAGTGAGAGTGTGGAGTCCCCGGAACGCTGAGCGTTTCGCCCGCGAGTTTAAGGTGCGCGCCGCAACGTCGCCCGAAAAAGCCGCGCGCGGCGCGGATGTAATCGTGGTTGCAACCGCCGCAACCACGCCGGTCTTGCGCGGGAAATGGCTTGCGCACGGTGCACACATCAATGCCATAGGGGCGACCCAGCCGAATTGGCGCGAGTTGGATGACGAAGTATTGCGGCGGGCGATGATCTACGTGGAATCGCGCGAGGCCGCGCTCAAGGAATCCGGCGACGTCATTGCGGCGAAGAAGGACCCAATCGAGATCGGCGACGTGATCGCGGGCAAACAACCCGCGCGGAAGTCGATAGACGAGATTACCCTATTTAAGTCGGTAGGCGTAGCGGCAGAGGACCTTGCCGCGGCCGATCTGGTTTACCAAAAGAAAACCGAAAGAGTCTCGCAATAGTCTTCGGTTGGTAGGGCGACGCTCTGCGGAGTCACCTCATGAGGAACCCAGCTTCCAAGTCTGTGCGCCCAGCGGAGTTTTACTCCGCTGTGACCCAATCTGAAGAACAACGGGGAGAATCACCGCTGGGCGCATCGACCGCAGGCCTTGTGTTCCTCATGCGCAATCAAACTGTGCCCAATGGCCATCAGTCGCCGACTACAAGCACTTTGCTTACTTGCCAGCAACCTTGCGCCAGACAACGTCCTCGTTATTTCGACGGTCGATAAGCGCGTCAACTTTCCCGCCCTTATCATAACGGAACAGAATTCGCCCCTCGATGCCTTTGCGAAAGAAAAGCTCGGATGTTTCCGGAAGTAATTGGTCTCTTTTTCCCTTTCGCTCGACGAACAAGTTGTCGCCTTCAGCGATGACCGTCCGTGTTTGACCGGGAACAAGCTCGTAGGCACCGATGAAGTCAGGGAACTTCTTTAGATCAGCTTTGCCAGTCGCCGGATCTTCATAATAACGATGCGCCTGGCTGGCGACGATCTGCCAACTACCGTCCCGCCGCAGCCAGGTATCGGTAATGTGATAGCGCGCGCGCAGGTTCTGGCTAAAAATTGTCTCAGTCTCCTTAGCATCGTAGCTAAGAATTGCGACGTTATCGTAAATCCGACTCTCGACGCGATCCAGTTTGATCGTGCCGGAATATCCGGCTGGCAGCGGCGTGATATCGGCAATCAGCTTGGTTTTATCCATAGTACGCCCTTTCTCGTCGGAGAAAATGGAATCGTCGGCGAAATACTTCTTCCAGGGAGCCTGATCGCCGGGAACCACGGCGTCGTACAGCTCCTGCGTTCGCCGGACCAATTCGTTCTCGGTAATGGCGACGTCTCTCTCAGCCGCGGATCCGACATTTGAACCACAGAGGAGGACAAGGACGATGGCGAGGAGTTTCATAATTGAATACAACTACAAGTAGAGACAGAGACTAGGATCGCGAGTTATCGTTTTGTCCAAATTGGAGTCCGTGGTCGGTAGTTCTGTTCTCTACGTCTTGCTAACCGCAATGACATAGGCTGCTTTAGGAATAGAGAAGGTGTCGCCTTTGGCATAGCAGCGAACGGACTCTTCGATCGCTCGCTGAATGGCACGGAGTTTCTTGGATGCCTGACGCGCAAGCAATCCGGCGGTGCGCACACCGGCGTCTCGTTCTGCATCGAATGGATAGCGCGCAGTGGGAACGTTCCATTGAATGGTGTGGAGTTTAAAAATCATTGAAGCGCCATTGAACCCGGCGCGTTCGAGCGCCCGGCGAAATTCCTTGCGATCAGAAAACAAATAGTGCGGCGGGCCAACTGGAAGGTCGACTTCGAGATCAGCGTGTGCCTGGATCGCGTCGTCGATGATCTTCGCGTATGGATTTTCCTCCGGCGCTGCCCAAACCGTGAAGCCGAATTTTCCGCCGGGCTTGAGGACGCGGAAAGCCTCAGAACAAGCGTGCTCCGGGTCAGACACATGGAGCAAAGCGAAATTGGCCAGAACGCGATCGAAGGTGGCGTCGGTGAAAGGCAGATTTTGCGCATCGCCTTCGCGGAATTCGATTCGCGGAAACATCTTTTGCGCGATTGCGACCATTTCCCCGGAAAAATCGAGGCCGCGCGCTGTTGCGCCGCGTTCGGTCGCCGCGGCCGCGACGTAGCCGGGGCCGCAACCAACGTCGAGAACAGACATGTTTAAGGTAACCTCGGCGGCATCGAGTAGTGGGGGGATGAATTGCCGGGTCGATCTCGCCCACACCGAATCGTATTTCTCGGCAACACGCTGCCACCCTTCGTATTCAAATTTAGCGAATGGCTCCATTGCGTTCGGCAGATCAAAAAAATATCGATTTTTCGTTAGACGTTCTTCCATTTTCCAAAGACGGTGGCAAGGTGGCGGAATGAAGAAACGGCAAGGAGCATATCGCGAGTTTACTAATATCCGCGTTTTGCCAAGTGGCTATCAGGTGGCAATCACGCGCAATAAAAAGGAATACAGCAAACATTTCGCCGGACATTCGAAGGAGTCGCTCAAAGCGGCGCATCGCTGGCGCGATCGCGTTCTTGGCCTGCTTCCCAATAAACGCAGCCAGCCAATTCCGTCGCGCATTCTGAACAAACTCCGTTTGAAGCAGCCGGTCGTTGGGGTTTCTCGCTACGAGGCGCGCCGGTTCTACTCTGTCACCTATCACGGTGCAAAAGGACGGACGCGGGTGCGAACTTTTTCCTGGCGAGATCCCAAGGGCGAATTGGCGGCATATGCGGCAGCGATAAAATTCAGACGAAAGAAGACGAAGTTCCGATAAGCCGGTGCCAAAGCAAAACCGTGATTAAAGTTCAGCGCCCGTATCGATGTATTCCGTCGAATCCGATCGATCGAAGCGGCTATTGGTGATTAGCGCGGCTGGAAGGGTGACGAAGAAGGAAGTGGAAACCGTGGCGCTGCAAGTCCGCGAGATGATGAAGGAGGTAACTCCTGGATTTCGCGTCTTAACCGATTTTCGCTGGCTTGATCGGATGGAGCCGGCGGCAACGGCCCATCTTGCGGAAATTATGGATGCGCTAGCGGAGAAGAATGTTGCAGTGGTGGTGCGGGTGATTCCCGATCCACACAAGGACATTGGCTTAAATATTCTTTCGCAATTTCATTACGGCCCGCAAATCAAACTCGCTACCTTCGAGTCGTTAGCGGAGGCGTTGTCAGCGTTGATAGACGAAGCGGTGTGAGACGGCTCCGCACAGCGTCGCCCGACCAAAGTTGGTCGGCGGGGGCAAACTTGGCAGGGCGAGACTCCGTCGAGCCGGGTGCAATACGTGCCATGGCAGAACGATCCCGAAATCGGGACAGAAATTTCCCGAAACCGAAGAGATATTAGCACAAACGAGCATGACCGCGCCGCTTCAACCCGGTCAAAATTAATACCTTATGCACGTGTTTGTTTACTGGCACAACCTTTGCAATGGGCACGTGACGACACCGTTGTCACCAGCCGTGCAAATCGTCCCGCAAGCATGAAGACGAGAAGGAGAACGAACTATGTTTGAATCATTTTTTCAGGATGTCCGAGTGGGGCTTCGTGTTTTGTTCAAGGAGAAATCCTTCTGTTTCCTGGCCGTGCTCGTGCTCGCACTGGGCATCGGCGGCGCGACCACTCAATTCACAGTCGTCAACGCCACGGTATTGCGCGGGTTTTCGTTTCCTCATCCAGAACAGCTGATGAACGTGGGGTTGATTGATCCCCAGGCCAGTGCGCAAAACAATAATTTCGGTCTCGGCAACATCCCGACGGCTCAGGACTACGAGGATTTGCGCGCGGCCCAGCAATCGTTCGCGCAGATGGCCGGTTATTTGAGCGGATCGACAATCAACGTGAGTTACAAAAATAATCCGCAGCGTTACACTGGCGCCTACATTACCGAGGACCTCTTTAAGATTATCGGCGTTTCGCCGATCATGGGCCGCGACTTCACCGCTGACGACAACAAGCCCGGCGCAGAGAAAGTCGCCATTTTAAGTCACGAGATTTGGAAGCGCGATTTCAATGGCGACCCGAACATTGTCGGACAAAGCGTTCGGATTAATGGCAAGGCCGCGACGATCATCGGCGTGATGCCACCAAATTTTCAATTTCCATTTTCCGAACAACTTTGGGTTGCCCTTTACAATGAGTTTCCTCCAATACCACGCGGTCAGCTCGTGATCGGTGCTAATAACGCCGCACCCGCGGTCATGGGCCGGCTTAAGCCGGGCGTCAGCATCGATCAGGTGAACGCGGAGTTTGTCGGCCTGTCGCGTCGGTTGGCGCAGGACAATCCGAAAACCAATAGCACGCTCACGTCCGCGAGCGTCCAGCCCCTTTTGAAGGCAATGACAGGACCGCAACTACGTCAGCAGGTTTGGGGAATGCTTGGCGCGGTCATCCTGGTCTTGCTGATCGCGTGCGTGAACGTGATGAATATGCAATTTGGTCGCGCCGCCTTGCGGGCAAAGGAACTGGCGATTCGCGGTGCGCTTGGCGCCACCCGTTGGAGAATCGTGCGCCAGATGTTGACTGAAAGTTTCGTGGTCGCGACATTCGGCGCAGTCGCGGGCGTGATGCTGGCGTATTGGGCGGTCGATCTATTGGTCCGGGCGACGAATTCGCTGCCGTTTCCGCCACCTTATTGGATTCAATATAGGATAGACGGTCCGGTTCTCGTCTTCACCATCGCAATCACTTTGGTGGCAACGATTGTTTCTGGTTTGGTCCCGGCGTTAATCAGCTCGAAAGGCAATGCCGCCGAGATCATGAAAGAAGGCGGCCGCGGCAATAGCAGCCGGTTGGTCAATATTATCACTCGTGTGCTCGTGGTCGGGCAGATCGCGTTGACAGCAGCGCTCCTGATTGCGGCGACGCTGCAAATCAAATCAATTCGAAATCAGATCACGCTCAATTATGGCTACGACGAGAGTGGCATTTATACGGCACGCATGGCCCTGATGGAAGGCGCTTACCCGACGCAGGACGCCCGCCGTGGATTTTTCCTTCACGCGGTGCGGGCATTGCGAGCCAATCCGCAATTCGAATCCGCGGCGATGACGGATCGCTTTCGCATGACCTTTGCCGGCCAAGGTCAATATGAAGTGGACGGTCAAAATTACACGACGGACCGCGATCGGCCACGGGGTAACTTCGAGTCGGTGTCGGATAACTATTTTGCGACGCTCGGTCTAAAGATTTTGGAAGGCCGTGACTTCACCATTGATGACACCGATGCCAAACAACCGGTGGCGATCGTTAACACGAGCTTCGCGCGAAAGTATTACGGTAACGAAAGCCCGATTGGGCGTCGCATCCGGATCTACAATCCCGGGCAACCGCAGGCGTGGCGGGCGATTGTCGGAGTGGTTCCAGACACATTGATGCAGGGTCCATTCGACCAGCAGGCCGATACCGCAGGCTTTTACATGCCGCTACTCGGCGCCGAGCCGGCCACGCAGTTTTGCACAATCATTGTTCGCCCGCGTCCGGGACAGCGAGCCGATACCCTCGGTTCGGCCCTCAGCAGGGCAGTTACCGAACTCGATTCAAATTTGCCGACCTACTTCGCCGGAACGCCAGCGCGGTTCCACGATGAAATTCTCGGCGGCAACCGCATTGTCGCGACTTTATTCAGCATTTTCGGAGCGGTCGCATTCGTGCTCTCGGCAGTTGGTCTTTACGGCGTGATGAGCTTTTCCGTTACTCAGCGGACGCAGGAATTTGGCATCCGTATGGCGCTGGGCGCAGATGCGGCTCGCATCTTTCGCATGGTAATGACGCAAGGCGCCTGGCAGTTGGGCATCGGGCTTGTCCTTGGCGCCGGTGGCGCCGCATTGCTGCTCGGAGTTCTAGCCGCCGCTGCTTTGCAAAACATTCTCTTCAAGGTCAACACGCTCGATCCGTTCATTTATTTCGCAGTTGCAGGAATGCTCGCTCTCGTCGCAGCGGTATCTTGTTTCGTCCCCGCACGCCGGGCCACTCAGGTCGATCCAATGGTCGCATTGCGATACGAGTGATGTCCTTGCGAAGTCGATAAGCAAGCGAGCCGGTGGCGATGGAGAGACACGTAGCCTCCATCCAATGGTTGCATTGCGCGCAGAATAGTCACGCCGGTTGGCGTCGCCACAAAAAGTAAACAGGAACCCCGGTGAGGACGATCAGAATTCCGATTCCTGATGTACTTGGAGCGAGATAAGCCAAGTCGAAAATTACAATCGCGGCCAAAGCAATGGAAATAATCGGAATAATGGGATAACCCCAGGTACGGTACGGTCGCTCAGCCGCCGGATTTTTTTTGCGCAAAACCATGACGGCAGCAACAAGGAGCACGTAAAAAATCAAATCCGCCGAGACGATGTATTCGAGCAATTGCGTATAGACATTGCCGAACGTGAGTGTCCCGGTTTGCGCGTTGGTCGTTACCGTACGCGGGAGAGTGAGCAAGCCTGTCCAGATCGCCTGCACCACCAAAGCGACTGCCGGCACGTGAAAGCGATTTGTTGTTCCAACCTTATGAAAAAATAAATTGTCTCGTGCCATGGCGTAGTAAACCCGCGCGCCGGCGAGGATGAGCCCGTTATTGCAACCGGAGGTCGAGATCATGATCGCCGCCGCCATCGCCAGCACCCCGGGGGTTCCGAAAATGGCGCGCATCATTGCGACCGCGACGCGATTCTGTGGTGCGTTTTGAATTTCGGCCAATGGCAGAGAGGCGATGTAGGCGACGTTCGCGAGGACGTAGAGCACGACCACAATCCCGCAACCGTAAAGTAATGCGCGCGAAAGATTCCGCCCCGGTTCACGCACCTCGCTGCCGATAAAAGTGACGTTTGTCCACGCCGTCTGGGCAAACAGCGGTCCGACCATTGCTTTGCCAAATAGTAAGGCGACCGCAAGTCCGCCAGCGATGGCGAATCCCGGTTGCGCCGCTTGTGCGCTCCAGCCGTTAGCCGTCGCGTCCCACCAGTGCGATGCCAGCGCCGCGCAATTCGCTTTCCATCCGAAGATGAGCCCAATCACGATGACGCCGATGAGCGCCGCGGTTTTGGTAAATGTAAAACTGTTCTGCACAATCTTGCCGACGCGAAGTCCGCGTGTATTCGAAAACGTGAGGAGCGCGATCAAAAGAATTGCAACCAGTTGTTCGGTTGAAAGACTGATCGCATACCCGGGCAACAGAACGATTGGCGCGATCAGATAATGATCGCCCGCAACGCTTGGCGCGAACACGCCGAGAAATCTCGCAAATGCGATTGCCACCGCAGCGATCGTTCCGGTTTGCACGACCAGAAACAGGGTCCAGCCAAATAAGAATCCGAGCGCTTGTCCGTACGCTTCGCGCAGGAAAACGTAAACACCGCCGGCGCGCGGCATCATCGTCGCCAGTTCGGCGCAGCAAAGTGCCCCCGTGATCGTCAGCAATCCGGCAACGGTCCACGCCAGCAACAACCAGCCCGGAGCACCGATTAATCGCGACGATTCCGCCGAGACAATGAAAATGCCCGACCCGATCATCGACCCAATCACGATCATGGTGGCGTCGAGCAAACCAAGACCGCGGACAAGCGAAGAAGATTGGGCGCGCTCGTTATTCATGGGCAGACGCGATCACACGCTCATCTCGGTATCATTACACCGTCATCCCGAGCGGAGTCGATGGATCCCGCAAAGTTACCTTAAAGATTCGCAACGGGATTCCTCGACCCCGCTCCGGATGACGGTGCCTTCTAGCTCTTTTCCGGCGCGGCGAGGATAATTCCTTCTCGTTCCAAATGTGCTCGCAGCGTCCGCGCAAACTCAACCGCGTCAGGCTTGTCCCCATGCAGGCAAATAGTTTCCGCCTTAACCGAAACGTCGCTGCCGTCGACGGCGCGAATCTTTCCTTCCATCAACATTCGCACAACACGCTCTGCGGCCGCGGCTGGATCATGCAACAGCGCGTCCGGCTCTGTTCGGGAAACGAGCGTGCCGTCGCTATTGTAATTGCGGTCCGCGAAAACTTCTGCCGCGGTTTGCAGCCCCAACTCTTGCGCCGCCCTAAACAGCTCGGTCCCGGCGGGCGCGAACAGGATTGCGCGGGCATTAACGGCGAGGACCCCGTGCGCGATCGCGTCGGATAACTCGCGGTTACGCACCGCCATATTATAGAGAGCGCCGTGCGGCTTGACATGGTTCATCTCCACCCCCGCCGCGGCGCAAAGCCCGTGAAAGGCCCCGACCTGATAGGCAACGAGCGCGTAAGCCTCCGCTGCACTCAATTGCATTTCGGTTCGCCCAAAATTTTTTCGATCGTCGAGACTTGGGTGCGCTCCCACGGCGACGCCCTTTTCTTTTGCCGCGGAAATGGAATTGAAAATTGAGGCCGGATTTCCGGCATGAAACCCGCACGCGATATTCGCAGAGCTAACGAGGCTTAGAATTTCATCGTCGTGACCTGCCCCTTCCCCGAGATCGGAATTTAAATCGACTTTCATCCGAAGCGCGCCTCCAAACCGGCGCGAAAAAGCGCGACGTCGCGTTCGCGTTCGCGCAAAAGATCGCGCGCTTGTTCCAACTCAATCAATTCGAACCGGACTTCGTCGAGCGGCTGCAATTGTGCCGCGTAGCCGAGATCGACCGTGATCACGTGCGCGATCTTCGGATACCCCCCGATCGTCTGGCAATCACCAAGAAGCACGACCGGCGCGCCGCTACGCGGAAGTTGAATCGTTCCGGGCACCACTGCTTCAGAAACAAGCTCGGGCGGATTAGTCGATACCAGCTCACCGCCTTCCAAGCGCAAACCCATACGGTCGGAATTCATCGCCACGCGGAATTTTTGCGCGAGCAATTTGGCTCCGGTATCATCATCCCAATTCTTCCCGCGAATAACGCGCAGAAATCTTTTGCGCGAGACAAACCGCGGTGCGCTCCAATCGGAAACGCGTTCTAAAAGTGCGGCACGAATGCGCGCACAAAGTTTTGATTCGGAGCCGAGGGGAAGTTCATCCCCTTCGCGTAAGGCGCGACCCTGCCATCCACCGAAGTGCGCACGCAAGTCAGTCGATCGACTACCCAGAATTTCCGGAGCATCAATCCCGCCGGATACGGCTAGCCAAATGCGGCCGGCGCGTTTGGGAGAAATCTCGAGAATCGCGTCCGCTGATACTCGTGCGCAATGCAAGCTCGGAACTAGTTCCTTGCCGACTTGAACTTTAAATTCATCGCCCGCCCAGGAGATCAAACGCTCACAATCGAATTGTAACTGGAGGCGACCGCTGGTGCATTCCAGACCAGCCATGCATTCGGAATTGCCGACGACAAGGTTCGCCAGCCGCAAGGAAACGGAATCGAGCGCACCGCCGGGCGTTACGCCAAATTTCCGCAGTCGGGTGCGCCCGCAATCCTGCACCGTAGTCTGAAACCCGCCGGAAGTGACTGACGCAATCATGGAAAAACAGTCGTCATCCCGAGCCCAGTCGAGGGATCCCGTTGCGAAACCTTTACGGCAACTTCGTCGGGATCGCTCGGTCCGAGCCGGACTGGCGTTTTCACTCGGGATAACGCGCTTTTCATTTCGAGTTCTCTTTTACGCGCATTTCGAATTCCTGCCGCGTAATTCGCCGGAAACGCACTCGATCGCCCGCATGCAACAACGCTGGCGATTGCGCCTTCGCATCAAACAAACGCAGCGGCGTGCGGCCGATCACATTCCAACCACCCGGCGATTCAAATGGATAAATGCCAGCTTGAGCATTAGCGATGGCGACGGAACCAGCCGGCACTCTCGTCCGCGGACTTTCCAGTCGTGGCACCCGCAACTTTTCCGATAGCCCCGCGAGAAACGGAAATCCGGGCACGAACCCGATGCAAGCTACGGTGTATTCGCTTGATGAATGCAATGCGATGATGGCGTCGACGAGTAAATTTGTTTCCGCTTCGACGCGGGCGAGATCGAGGGCAAAGTCGGCGTCGTAGCACGCTGGAATTTCAATCCTTCGCCTCTTTCGTGACACGCGAATACCAGCCGATGCCACGAAGGCGCGAATCTTCTCTTCAACGTCTCGTTCAATTCGTGCTGGATCAAAAAACACCGCCACCGATTCGTAAGCGGAAGTAACATCGATTACTCCTGGAATGTTCGCCCCCTCGAGGGCCCCCGCCACGGACAGTGCGCGCGCCAATAATCGCTCGCGATCGGGAGACTCATCGGCAAAATCAATAGTGAGTGCGGAATCACCCAGCGGATGAAATGTCATTTACTTAATCCTCTCATTTCGAGCGAAGGCCGCCCTGAGCATAGTCGAATGGTTCGGTGAATTCCGCATCAGTTTCTGTAGAGTCAGCTCGACTGCTCGCGAAAGCTTTCGGCGTATCGATTGCGCACGCGGCACGCGTGTTATTTGTCATTCCGAGCGAAGTCAAGGAATCTCTGACTATTCCTCTTTTTATGCGATGCAAAGACCAACTTCAAAATAGATAGAGATGTCTCGACTCGGCCCGACATGACAGGAAAGCGATGAGAACCTGGAAATTTCTTTTCATCGCGCTGGCTGGCGTTGCCTTGCTTTGGTTCCTAAATCCCGAACGCTCAATCAAACGCAACCAACCTGGCATCGTCGAAATTGCTTATCTCGGCGAGAGCGGACCGGAAGCCGCTTCGGTCGACGAAGCGATGCGCGAGTTCGAGGCTCAAAGCCGGGCTGCGCACGGAAAAGATCCCGGGCACCCGATTTACAAAATCATTAAAGGCCAGACCGCTTCGCGCGATCCGACCGCTGATCCAACTCGATTTCTTGTTAGCGTGGCGGGGGGGATGCCGCCCGACCTGATCTTGTTCGATCGTTACGCGGTGAGCGAATGGGGGGCCCGCGGTGCTTTCACCAAATTGGATGAGTTTGTCGCACGCGAATCGACCAATCCTGCGCCCGACGCAATTCGGCCGGAGAATTTTTACAAGTCGTGCTGGGACGAAGTCATTTATGAAAATCCGACCACACATGAGCGCGGCATTTACGGAATCCCGGAGCGAGTGGACGATCGCGCGTTTTTTTACAATAAAGATTTGTTGAAGCGCGCCGGCTTTGTCGATGCAAGCGGCGAAGCGCAGCCGCCGCGCACCTGGGAGGAGCTCGAGCTAATGGCGGTCAAATTGACCGAACACGACGCCCGCGGACGCATTACCCAGCTCGGCTTCGCCCCGAATTTCGGCAACGCCTGGCTTTATCTCTACGCCTGGATGAATGGCGGACAGTTCCTGAGCGACGATCGCCGTCGCTGCACTCTGAACACACCCCCCAATGTGCGGGCACTCGAGTGGATGACCCGTGTATATGATTCGTTAGGCGGGGCGCAAAAGGAATTTGCCTTTGAGGGGACGGCGCAATCCGGCCAGCGCAGCGCGCCGCCCGGCGAACTCGATCTCTTTGTCCAAGGCAAAGTTGCGATGAAGATCGACGGTTATTGGACCTTTCCAGAAGTGCTGGCGCAATACGGTCAAAACTTGAACTATGCAGTCACGCTTCCACCATTGCCCGCCAGCGCCGCGGGCAAGGAGAACCGCGAATACAGTTGGGTCAGCGGCTGGTGTTATGCTATCCCTTCCACTGCACGACAAAAAGAAGCCGCGTGGGAATTGCTCAGGTTCCTGTGCAGCCAGCAGGCACGTGAAATCATCGGCGAAAGCGAGCGGCTCCGGCTGCAAAGCATCGGCCGCATTTATGTGCCGACGCAAAACGCCAACCGACACATCAACGAATGGGCTTACCAAAAATATATCGCGTCCGATCCAACTATTCCCACTAAGCTTCGGGACGGCGTTAAACTGCTAAACGATCTGATCGACACTTCGCCTTTCCGGCCAGTGACGCCGGTCGGTCAATTACTTTTTAACGAACAGAAGCGAGCGACTGAGAACGCGATCTTTCACAAAATGACGGTCCAAGAGGCGCTCAATCAAAGCGCCCAAGTCGTCCAGAGTGCCCTCGATCGCGTTCTTAGTCCGCCACGTGGTGTGGTTGTGCGGTGGAAGTATTTTCTGATTGTCTATTTCTTGTTAATAGCTGCCGCTGCTATCGGAATTTATCTTTGGGAGACGCGCACTCATCGTGCTCGCGATCGTAATCGTGCTCCTAATCGAAAGAGGAGAATCGATTACGATTACGCGCACGAGCACGAGCCCCTAATCGAAGGAACCCGCAGCCGCTACTTCCGCGCGCAATGGGCCGGTGGCTGGCTCTGCGCTTCGCCATGGATTATCGGTTTTACCCTCTTCACCGGCGGCCCGATTCTCTTCGCCATCATCGTCAGCTTCTGCGATTACGATATTCTGAATTCGGCGCGCTTTGTCGGTCTCGCCAACTATCGCTGGATGTTCACGCGGGACCCGCTGTTTTGGAAAACGATCGGCAATACTGTTTTCATGATCATCGGTATTCCACTCGGCATGGCGTTGAGTCTGGCTATCGCTCTTCTGCTCAACCTTGAAGTGCGGGGGGTGGCGGTCTGGCGCACATGTTTTTATCTGCCGTCAATCGTACCGGTAGTCGCATCCAGTATTTTGTGGATTTGGATTTTCAATCCGCGGATCGGACTGCTTAATAATGTGCTCGCTGCTTTCGGCGTTCACGGACCTAACTGGTTGCAAGACGAACACACCAGCAAGATCGCGCTGATTTTGATGGGACTTTGGTCGGCCGGGGGCGGAATGATTATTTGGCTGGCGGGATTAAAAGGAATTAGTGCGAGCTACTACGAAGCAGCCGCACTCGATGGTGCCAATGCCTGGCAACGCTTTCGCACCATCACGCTGCCCTTACTCACTCCCTACATTTTGTTCAATCTCATCATGGGCTTGATTGCAACCCTGCAAATCTTCACTCAGTCATTCATCATGACCCAAGGCGGCCCGATAGATTCCACTCTCTTTTATGCCTACCATCTTTTTAACAACGCGTTCCGTTTTCTACAGATGGGCTATGCCAGTGCGCTTGGTTGGTTCCTTTTTCTCGCCGTCTTCTTCTTAACGCTGGCGCAACTTAAACTCTCAAAGCGCTGGGTGCATTATGAAGAGTAAGCGAATGGAGTGTTGGAGTAGCGGAGTAATGAAACAAACGACCTCTT
>QHPP01000136.1 GCA_003219125.1 Verrucomicrobiota bacterium | reverse complement strand
ATCACCGGGCGCGATTTTCTTCCTTTGGTGTTACAGGGAATCGACGCTGCCGTGGCGGAGGGGCTCGAGCAAATAAAATTGAATACAGTGCTGATGCGCGACCGCAATGAAGACCAACTCATTCCACTGATCGATTTCGCCGCATCGCGGAGTTTGATTCTGCGCTTCATTGAAATGATGCCAGTGAGCACGACTGAAGTATTAACTGAGCAAAATTTTCTACCCGTGGCGGAAGCGAAACGCGCAATTGAGGCGCGTTACGGAAATCTGATCCCCGAACCAACTTTCCACACCAATGGCCCCGCCACTTACTATCAAATTCCGGGACGCAACCAACGCATCGGATTTATTGGCGCGATGACCAATCTGCATTTTTGTGAGAGCTGTAACAAACTTCGCCTAACCTGCGATGGCAAACTTCGACCATGTCTTGGCAGTTATCTGGAGTTCGACATCATGAAACCTCTGCGCGCAGGCGCGAGCGATGAGGAGCTACGGCAATTTTTCCTTGAAGTAGTCGACCGAAAACCGCAACAGCACGATTTTCGGGAGAACTATCAACCGAATCGGAAGATGATCGCGATTGGCGGGTGAAGATTGGGTGGAATAATGGAGTGATGGCCTGCCGCGCCGTAATCTTGGTGAAGGCGGGGAATAGTGGAATGATAAAAGCGTGAAACGTCTCAGTCACGTTAGCTCCGACGGGCGGGTGCGGATGGTGGATGTTTCGGAGAAACCACATAGTTTTCGCACTGCGATCGCGGCCGGAAAAATAAAAATCAAGCGCGCGACTGCCAACGCAATCTCGCGTAATCGGATTGGGAAGGGGAATATTTTTGCCACGGCGCAAATCGCGGGAATTCAAGCAGCCAAGCGGGCCTCGGAATTGATTCCGCTATGTCATCCCCTGCCGCTGAGCAACGTCGAAATCGATTTCGAAATGAAGAACGGCGTGGTCAGCGCAAACTGCACGGCACGCACCACCGCGCAAACCGGAGTCGAAATGGAAGCGCTCGCCGGCGTCGCGATCGCTCTGTTGACGATTTACGACATGTGCAAAGCCATCGACAAAGAGATGGAGATTTCCGGCGTGCGGTTGGTGAAAAAAGAGAAGCGTCTCGTATGATCGGTCATCCCGAGCAAAGTCGAGGGATCCCGCGGCGGAATCTTAAAGCTAATTTCATCGGGATTTCTCGACTTCGCTCGGAATGACGAGAAAAGAAATGCAAATTGTCGTCGGCATCATCACCATTTCCGACCGCGCCAGTGGCGGACAGTACCAGGACCTTGGCGGCCCCGCGGTGAAAGCAGCCGCGGAAAAACGCGGCTGGGATGTCCTGGCCGAGGCGATCATTCCTGATGACAAAAAGCGAGTTCAGGAAACGATCCGCAGCTTTTCGGCCCAAGGATGCGGCTTGATCCTGACGACTGGAGGCACTGGGGTGGCCGATCGTGACGTGACGCCAGAAGCGATTCGCGAGATTATGCGCGTGGAGATACCTGGCTTTGGTGAAGTGATGCGCTCTGAATCAATGAAGATCACGCCAAACGCCATTCTCTCGCGTAGCCTCGCAGCCATCGTCGACGGCTCGCTCGTGATCGCGTTGCCAGGCAAACCAAGTGGAGCGGTGGAATGTCTCGGCTTTGTTGAGGGTGCGATTCCGCACTCTGTCGCGCTGGCGCAGCGCGAGCCTACTTCCTGTTAGCGGTCATCCCCAGCGAAGTCGAGAGATCCCGATGAAGTTAGCTTAAAGCTTTCGCCGCGGGATCCCTCGACTTGCGCTCGGGATGACGTTTTGACGTCCCGCCACTACTCCGGCCAGGTCAGCAACTGCATCAGGCGCATCCCATTTTCCGTTAGATGGGCATGATCGCCGCGACCAGCCAGCTCCCCACGGGTGAGATAAGCACAATCGATCGCCGATTTCTTGACGTAGCTCAGCGTCGGTTGCGAGACGGGTTCGCTGCGCGCTTCGATCTGCAGCGGTACTCCTGAGCGCGCAAAACTTACTTCCCAGGATTTGGCATTGGCCGAGACGTTTTTCACCATCCACGGATAAAATTTCCGCAAATCAAAGTGGGGTGAGTCGGGCACGATCACTTTGTAAAACGTTTCTTCCTCGGCCAGAAATTGCGGGACGCTAAGATCGGGTCGCTTTTCGTGCTCGAGAAAAAACCGCGCGATGTCAAGCCCGGCCAGATTAATCCCATTGTAAATGCCATTGTAGTTTGGATCGCGAAAGTTGCGATCGTGCCACGATTCGAAATTGCGATTGAAGATCAGGTTTAGCTCAAGATGGACATGGGCCCGCGCTTGATTCAAGCCTTCGCCGGTATGACCCATGCGTGCAATGCGCTCGCCGCGATTCACCCTTTGACCAACGCTCACCGCGATCTCGCTGAGATGACCGTAAAGACTGTAGTAAGGCGAGCCATCCCAGTCGTGCTCGATCACAATGTAGCGACCGTAGTTTGAATAACCTGGCACCTGATTGGTGTGCACGACCTTACCGTCGGCGATCACCCGCACATCATCGAGCGGCTCGCCCCGCGCATCGCGATGCAGGCACCGAATGTCGATCCCTTCATGGAATCGGGTGTAGATCAGACCCTGCGCCGTCGGCACCGGATTGCGCACAAATCCGTAACGGCCGCCTTCCCAAGGGGTCGATTTTTCGCCCTGAAAATCGCGCTCAATGTATTGATAAAAGTCCGGACCACCCCCCCGAAAAAGCGCGTCGTTATCGGTCGGCAAGCTGATTTCGATTTTCGGGTTTTGTGCGAGCAACGAAGTTGAAAGCACGACTGCAAGCAGCGCGATCGCCAGCACCCGCCACGTCATTTGTGTTTTTTCGCATCGATCTGCCGCCACGTTTTTTGCATCGAGGCGATGTCGGCAGCAGTTAACCCGGAAGCAATAAAAATCTGGCCATCGGAAACGCGTCGATCGACTAAGAACTCGGTGATAATCCGTCCGTTGATGAAAACCAGCAAAGTACCACCGCGGCGCTCGACGCTAAGAGTATCGAGAGCGAGTCGGCCATGATCGTCGAGTTGCAGCAAAGCGCCGAAACTCCCATCGCTCGCCGCATAGGGGCGATAGGCGGAAACATCATGCTCGGAAATTGCGGGTATTTTTTCGATAAAAATGTTTTTGCCGGAGATCGGCGTGGTCACCGGAGTGGCAAAAACGCTGCCATCGTTTTCATTTCCCTGTGCGTGCACACGCACCGTACAATGTTTCGATTTGGCTGATGCGAACGGTATCGCCAGAATCAACAATAATC
Organism: Verrucomicrobiota bacterium; assembly: GCA_003219125.1. Taxonomy (GTDB): domain Bacteria; phylum Verrucomicrobiota; class Verrucomicrobiia; order Chthoniobacterales; family UBA10450; genus AV69. The sequence continues at coordinate 100 of QHPP01000136.1, read as the reverse complement.
CCGTCGCCAACACGCGAGTCATGCGCGATTGATAAAGGGTTTGACACGTTTTGCAACGTTTGCTGAAACACCCGCACATGAAATGGGTCCTCGGGATAAT
>QHPP01000009.1 GCA_003219125.1 Verrucomicrobiota bacterium | reverse complement strand
GCGTGACGCGAGATACTACGAACGGCAACGGGCCGCACTGGAAGCAGGTTTGTTATGGGGAGCTTACCATTACGGCGACGCAACCAACCCCATCGGACAGGCCGACCATTTTGTGAACGCTGTCGCGTCGGCGCGGCCACCGATTCGCCCAGCCGATCCGGAAAAACGGCAGGGTGTGTTGCTCGTCCTGGATTTCGAAAAAAACGGTCATTATCCAGGGGGCACGATGAGCGTGGCCCAGGCAGTCGCGTTCGTTGAGCGCATCAAAGAACGCACAGGCAAGTATCCAGGTCTGTACTGCAGTGAATATCGGTTGCGGCAGATGCTCTACGGGCCGGGGGCCACCTCAGCACACCGCCAAACACTGGCGAATTGCTGGCTGTGGATCGCTAACTACCATGCCGAGCCGCGGAACACAGCGCCCTGGCGCACCTGGCGTATGTGGCAATATTGTGGCGACGGAAAATGCAATTTGCGACCTCGAAGCCTGTTTCCGAAATCGGTAGCCAACATTCGAAAAGCTGAACGCAACATTTTTCGTGGCGACAACGCCACGCTGCAAGCGTTCTGGCGAGAGAATGCGTGGTATCCTTCGGGATAACGACAGGCGTTTTCCGGTAACGGACCGGATTGGCGGGCGTTACTTCAAATCCGTTGAGGATATCTTTACAAACGTCGATTCGCCCTTGTACCGCACTTGCACCGTATCCGCCGCTCGCGCCACCAGCTGAACCTTCGTTCCGGGTGGAATTATCTCGTCCCTTCGGCCAATTGTGATCTTCGTAGGCTTGGTAACGGTGATGAAAATAGCTGGCGGCAGCGATGCTCGAGTCGGCGCCGATCCTTGCGGGATGTTCACAGGTGCCGTTTCGATCGTCTTAGGCGTCGGCTGTACCACAATGAGGGGCGTCGACGGTTCCATTCCGTTTGCCCCCGCCTCGGGAGCTGGCGCCGGCTCCGGTTCGATCTCGGCTGCGTAGTTTGGACGCGCATTAGTCGCATTCTCAAACGCTCGCAGCGCGTCTGGAAACCAATCTAAGTGCTCGAGCATTGCCTTACTCGAAGATACTTTATCGAATGGCTGCGGTTGACCAGGCAATCTGGCGAAGAGTATCCACCCCTCAATTTCATAACCGGACGTATAACGATCACCCAAAGTTGCGTAATATGTTTCACGCGAACGAAGAACGTCGGATCTCAACGAAAATCGCTCCTGATAGCTCGCAGCGACATTGACGACGAAGGAATGCTTCGAGAAAAGTTTGTGCGGCGTCGGCAACCGCTGCGGCCGGCCAACAAAATAGAAATCGATCGCTATCCTCGCCGGTAGCTTGCTCAGATTATGAATCTCGATTTCGATATCACGCGTCGCCAGGTAATCGCGGTCAAAGCTGCCCCAGCTTGTTTGCCAATGGGTAATAATGTTGCGGGCCGAGCCGATTTCTTTCGCGGAAATACCAATGGAACTGGCCGGCGCAAAATGCTTTGTCGTGGAAGCGAGAATTACGTTGGTGGTGACTATCACGAAAAGGCCGAGGTAGAGTGCCAGGGCCGAGATGCAGCTGAACACGGATCCGTGCAGACCCGCTCTAGGTTTTACGTTCAAGGCGCGGCCAGCGCTTCATCCACACTCGGGAAAATGAGAAAAAAATTCTCCAGGCGCGCGGTCTCAAGGATCGGACGCACCTCCTCCCGCACCCCGGCGAGAATAAAAATTCCGCCGTAATCTTCCATGTCTCGCATTCCGTTGATTAGAACCGCCAGCCCAGAGCTATCGATATAATTCACCCCCGAGAGGTCTACCACCAAGCGCGCCGGCTTCTCTTTGACCAGTTCAGCAATCGACTCTGCTACCTTGGCGGAAACATTGAGATCGATTTGGCCTTCCAGCGGAAGAACATTGCGCGGCTTTGGGAGTGACATATCGGTTAAAAGTCGAGGAAGATGGAGTATGTCGGCCCGGCGAGCCAGCTAAAAATCGCTCCGGCTCAATCAAAAGGATCGTAAGACGCCGCCTTCAAAATGAAGAATCACCGGCCCATCTGGACGTTCGTAGGTCCACTGCTCGTTTTTCGAACCGCTGCTTCGCTCGATTCGCGTCGGCTGGCCCAGCATCCTGATACATTCATCCGCTGTCATCCCCACTCGAATCTGACCGCGAGCGATCGCCGCCTTTACTTCAACGCGCGCAGGTTGCGGCCCGCGCCCTTTGAATCTCCCCGCCATCGTGGCCAGCCCGATGAGTAATACAAGTGCGCATATGCAGATTAGCGCAATCGCCGGCGCCGAACGCTGACCCTGTTTTTGAATTGCCGGAGGCCCGGCCGAGCCGGCATCCAGCACAATTGGTTCAGTCTTTCGCGCCACCCGAAATTCAGTAACCGGCCGCCAATCGGTGAAGCCGGCGGTCCAATACCAGTCGTTCGGCCGGATTTCGCCGGAAAAGACTTTGTTGCGAAAAATTTGCTCTTCGAATTCTCCAAGCACCGCGCCTTCGCGCGCTACATGAAATCTCATTGCAGGGGGCACGTTGACAAAGTCCTTGTTTCACCGCGAGCACAAAACGTACGTCTGCTGAAAAAATAGTGTCCGAAGCTGTCGATCAGACGTTACTACCGGTCCACTTCAGTTTGTGACGCAGCACACTGAAGAAGGAAACGTTCGGGAGGAATCCCAGCTGAAGGGTTGCCTTGGCCTGGCGGATCGCAATTTGTGCTCTTGGCGGCACTCGCACCGGCTCGCGCCCATCAACACTCAAGAAAGTTGGATATTCCGTGCTCCCCGGAGAAATCTCGATCACCGAAGTATCACTGACAATGACGGAACGATTGGTCAGTACGTGCGGGCAGATTGGTGTGATAACGAAAACGCCTGATTCCGGAGATAGGATCGGGCCACCGGCGGAAAGCGAGTACGCGGTCGAACCGGTTGGCGTCGCGATGACTAATCCGTCGGCATTAAATTCCGTCAGCGCTTCTCCATTCACTTTCGCATTCAGCCTGATCAAACGCGAGAGATCGCCCCGGCTAATCACGGCATCGTTCAAAGCATGGACCTTTGAAAGCACTCGCTTACTTGTGCGGAGCTCGACCGATAGCAGAGCTCGTTTGCTGTAAGAAATGCGGCCGCTGACGATTGCCTCGACGGCTTGGCGATAAGCTGAAGAATTCACGCAGGTCAAAAATCCGAGCGAGCCGACATTGATCCCGAAGATTGGCTTCAGATTTTTACCGGCCACTGCAACCACGTTCAGAATAGTTCCGTCGCCGCCCAAGACCACGATCAGGTCGGAGCGTTGCGCGACCTGCGCGATCGAACCGCCCGCTTTTTGCTTCGCAATTTTGGCCGTTTCGTTTTCGACGATCACGTCAAGCGATCGCTCCTTGAATTCACGAATGACATCGCGCGCTAGCTTTGCGACGCCTGCCTTTTCCGTATGCGCGATTAAACCGATCGTTTTCGTGCGCATATAAAAAATTCCTGATTACCGTCTGCGCCAGCGACGACTGATGGCGCGAGGCCGATGACGTCATGCCCGCACTCTTTGACAAACAATGCGATTTTACCCTGCGCCTTCTCGTGCAGCGACGCATCGCGCACGATGCCGCCGCGACCGACATCGGTCCGCTCCAGCTCGAACTGCGGTTTGATCAGTGCCAGCACGATTCCGCCCGGAGTTACCAACTGAAACGCATTCGGCAAGATTAAAGTCAGAGAAATGAATGAAACGTCGATCACGCAAATGGCCACGGTTTCACCGATAAGCGACGGCGAAATCGTCCGCGCATTGGTCTTTTCGAAAACGGTTACGCGTGGATCGTTGCGAATTTTCCAGGCAAGTTGACCGTGGCCGACATCGATCGCATTAACTTTGCGAGCGCCGCGCTGGAGCAAGCAATCAGTGAATCCTCCGGTCGAGGCGCCGATGTCCATCGCAATTTGATTGCGGACATCGATTCCGAAAAAATCCAGCGCGCCTTCCAATTTCAATCCACCGCGGCCGACAAAACGAGGCGCGACCGCGGTCGCAATCATCGCGTTGGGATCAACTAAGAGCGACGGCTTTTGCGCGACTTGCTCGCCGATGCGGACTTCGCCAGCCATCACTGCGCGTTGCGCCTGCTCGCGGCTTGGATAAAGCGCGCGCTCGACCAGGACCTGATCAAGGCGGATTTTTTTCATGATCTCGCTACTTCAGAAGGACTCGCCGCGGGCTCGGAGGGATATGCTTCTGCATGTCCCGGACGCGCGGAAGCGCGTCCCTCCGGTTTGATTTTTTCCGTCGCGCTGGCCAATGCTGAGACCGCGCGTTCCAATTGTTTCTCGGTGGTAGAGAGCGGTGGCATTAACACAATTGTTTCCCGTATATTTCTCGTTAACAAACCGTATTCGCGCGCTCGGCAACAAACTTCGTTGGCAGTTTCCGCGTCATCCATTTCGATTCCGGCGACGAACCCGCATTGTCGCACTTCAGTTACACCGGCCAATTCACGCAATGGCCGCAGTTGCGAGTCCAGTTCCTTGATCCTGGGTTGCAAATTCTCCAATACATTTTCCTCGCGAAAAATTGCAAGACTTGCTCGTGCCGCCGCACAACCAAGTGCATTGCCGGTGTAACTGTGCCCATAGGCGAGCGCCCGGCCGTCTGCCACCGATCCGTCGAATTGCGAGAAGATTGCTTCGGTCGTGAGCGTGATCGCCAGCGGAAGATAACCGCCGCTCAATCCCTTCCCCAGCACCATGATATCGGGCAGCGCGTTCTCATGCTCGCTGGCAAACATTTTCCCAGTCCGACCGAATCCCGTCATCACTTCATCGGCAATCACGAGCGCGCCATTCCGATTGCACCAATCGCGCACCGCAGCGGAAGTTCCCGCCGGCCAAATTCGCATTCCCGCGGCACCCTGAATCATCGGCTCGATCACCACCGCCGCGATTTCGTCTGACGATCCCCGAGAGAGTTTTTCCAATTCTTCGATTGAAACAACGGAGCGAACCGGAAATCTCCAACCTTCGTGATCGACCGAAAACATCTTCGCCGCCCCCAACGCCGCTGCACCCGCAGTATCACCGTGGTAACCGCTACGAAACGCGACAAACAAATTTCGTTTCTCGCCCCGCATCTGAAAAAATTGTGCGGTAATGCGGAGAGCCGCTTCAATTCCAGTCGAGCCGTCATCCGAATAGAAAGCACGAGACAAAGTTTTTTGGGGAAATAATTCAACAATTTCCCGCGCCAGTTCGATTGCCGCCGGATTCGTGGTCCCCAGAAACGACGAATGTGCAATCTGTTCCAATTGCTCGCGAACTGCCAGATTGATCCGAGGATGGTTGTGTCCGTGAATATTTGTCCAGATCGACGAATTGCCATCGATGTACTCGCGGCCGCGGCTGTCGCGTAAAATCGCGCCGTGCCCTTCGACAATCACGATTGGTTCATGCGCCGGCGCACACCATTCCGGCATGTTGGTGAACGGATGCCAGACAAATTGTTTGTCTGTAGCGATTAAGTCTTGTGTGTTCCAATCACTCATGCCTTCGCTGTTCTCTAAGTCTTCCGATTGTAGGCCCTCTCGGTGAAACGGCATTTTAATTTACGGCCTCTGACACAGACGCCCTACAAGCGCTCATCGAATTTCCCGAACCATTTCTCTCAGCGACAAAAGCTCCTCCACCGTCGCCCGGCGGCGACGATATTTTTTCTCGATGATTTCCTTTAGCACCAGCAAATCAGCCGCCAGCGGGCGATCATAGTACGTCCACGAGTCCTCATCCGCCCGCTTCGATTGCAGACGCCAGACGCCGCCAAAACGCGAGGCGCGGACTTCGCGTTTTACCCCATCCTCTTGGCGTTCGCTCCATACATGTTGACGAGGCATGATTTCGCGCCCTTAGATTAGCGCCCTTGAAAGATGCCGCCAAACTGTTCGCTTATTTTTTCGCGGTCGTACTCGGCGGCGGCCTCCTCGCGCCTCCGCTTTTTTGGAGTGCTCATCGCTTCTCGACCTTTTTTGCGAAATACGATTTCGAAAGTTTTTTTCATCGTGCGCTCCTCATTTGCGCGCTCGCATTTCTTTGGCCGCTTCTGCGCTCGCTTCGGCTCCATTCTTTCCGCGATCTACAATTGGATAAAAACCGGCATGCCCTGCGCGATGTCGTTGCCGGCATTTTGCTGGCCGCCATTCCTCTCCTTGTCGGCTTCGTCGTCTTAATCGCGACCAGGATTTTTCTTTTAAAAAATGCGATCCCGGGGAGTTCCCTCGGTGCCGCCCTGGTCGCGTCCATAGTCGTCCCTTTAATCGAAGAACTTTTTTTCCGCGGGCTGCTCCTCGGAATTCTATTGCGCGGTTTGCGCCCGGTCGTCGGAATGCTGATCACTTCGGCGTTTTTCGCCATCATTCATTTTCTCAAAGCGCCTCCTCGTACGGGCGAGAGCGTAACCTGGTTCTCTGGATTTCATTCGATCGCAAACTCATTCGCGCAATTCGCCGATCCAATGATGATGCTTGCCAGTTTCACTACCTTGTTTCTCATTGGCTGGATTCTGGCCGATGCCCGCTTGCGCACGCGCTCCCTTTTTCTGCCGATCGGCCTCCATGCCGGCTGGATTTTTGTCGCGGGTGTCGTCGGTAAAATGACCAAACGCGAAACCATCATTTTGCCCTGGCTCGGACCTAACTTGCTGACCGGTTTGCTTCCACTCGCTTTGGGATTGATTACCTGGGCGTTGATGATTGGCTGGCTGCGTTATGCGAATCGACCGCACTCTTGAGCCGTTGCGTGCGATCGCGTCGCTTTTTTACCCGGCGCTGTGCGCCATCTGCCATGCTCCGGTTGAGCGCGGCGATTACATTTGCCGGAATTGCCTCGATAAAGCGCAGCGTATCGTCGCGCCTTTTTGTGCCAAGTGTTCCGAGCCGTTTGCCGGGGCAATCGATGGTGAGTTCACCTGCGCGAACTGCGCAAATCGAACACTCGGATTCGACGCTGCCGTCTCCGCTTATCGCAGCCGCGGCGTGGTTCGTTTTATCGTTTTGCAGTTCAAATACAATCGCCAGTTACAGCTGCGGCATCCCATCGCGGAATGGTTGCAGGAGGCGATGAATGATGCGCGGCTGCGCCAGCGCCATTTCCATCTCGTCATTCCAGTCCCGCTTCATCCTGCCCGACAACGCGAACGCGGTTTCAATCAAGCCGAGCTCGTCGCAAAAATCCTGGCGCAAAAAATAAATGTGCCGCTGAGCCGCGCGCTCGAACGCATCCGTTACACCACCACCCAAACCGCATTTGATCGGGCCGAGCGCATGGAAAATTTACGTGGCGCCTTTCGTTTACGAAAAAAGATCGGCGTGCGAGGATTGCAAGTGCTTCTGGTGGACGATATCCTCACTACCGGTTCGACGTTAAGCGAATGTGCGCGGGTCTTGCGCGAAGCGGGCGCGCAATCGGTTTACGCCGTGACCGCGGCACGCGCGTAAACCATGGCCATCTTCAAAAAACCTGCGATCAAAATTCAAGACCGCAAGAAGCGCGACATTCCGCAGGGACTTTTTCAGAAGTGTTCCGGATGTGACGAAGTGATTCACGAAATCGAGTTAATCGAGAACCAGCGAGTTTGCCCGCACTGTGATTATCATTTCCCGCAAACAGCCAAAGAGCGAATCGAGAGCTTGCTCGATCCCGGCAGCTTTGTCGAAATGGACGCGAAGTTGCACTCGGTCGATGCGCTTCGTTTTCAAGGCATGGCCAGTTATAAGGATCGATTGAAAAAATATCAGGAAACGACGGGGCTGATCGATGCCGTGCTGAGTGGCTATGGGATGCTTGAAGGCACGAAAGTCGCGATCGCAGTGATGGATTTTACTTTTCTTGCCGCCACCATGGGTTCAGTGGTGGGCGAACGCGTTACCCGCGTGATCGAGTTTGCCACCGCGGAACGGATTCCGATCATCATCATCTCTGCCTCCGGTGGCGCGCGCATGTATGAAGGCATGCTCAGTTTGATGCAAATGGCTAAGACCAGCGGCGCCCTCGCCCGGCACGCTGACGCGCGCTTGCCTTACATTTCCGTGCTCACCAATCCAACCACCGCCGGGGTGATGGCGAGTTATGCTTCCCTCGGCGACATCATCATCGCCGAACCCAAAAGCATGATTGGTTTTGCCGGGCCCCGGGTGATCAAGGAAACGACCCACCAGGATTTACCCAAAGGATTTCAAACTGCCGAATTTCTCGAGGAACACGGTTTGATCGATCAAATCGTGCATCGGAAAAAATTACGGCCGCAGATTGCGGAATTCCTGCGCTTCTTTGCGCCAACGGTCGCGTGAATTATCGCGAAGCGCTGGCGTGGCTTTATGCCACCCAACGGTTCGGCATCAAACTCGGGCTCGAAAATACTGAGCGTTTACTCGTCGCACTCTCTGTCGCGGAGGGTCGAGTTCCGCGAGACCGCCCATCTACATCCATGGGCCATAGCGAAGCGACGGTGTCGCGGAGCTCCGCCCTCCAGCTAGAGAGTAGAAGCAGCAAGGTCATTCACGTAGCCGGCACCAACGGCAAAGGGTCTGTCTGCGCAATGATCGACGCAATCGCACGAGCCGCGGGTCATCGGACTGGTCTGTTCACCTCCCCTCACCTGATCAGTTTTCGCGAACGCGTTCGCGTGAACGGCGAGAAGATTTCCGAAGACGAAGTCGCTGGCGGCCTCACCGAAATTCGTGAATGCATTCGAGATTGGGATCCGCATCCGACATTTTTTGAAATTACGACTGCCCTGGCGTTGCAACATTTTCAAAAAATGGGCTGCGAAATTCTGGTACTCGAAACCGGCATGGGCGGGCGACTCGATGCCACTAACGCGATTCAATCGTCGGTCAGCGTCATTACCCCGATCGATTTCGATCACGAGAAATGGCTCGGCCATTCCATTGCCGAGATTGCGAACGAAAAAGCAGGAATCATTAAGCCACGCATTCCGGTCGTCTCGGCGCCGCAGCTAGCGGAGGCGGAAGCAATCATCGGGCAACGGGCTAAGGAATGTGACGCCCCACTGCAATTAGTTAACGACCCTTGGACGAAAACGAAAATCGCGTTGCATGGCGAACATCAAAAGATGAATGCGGCCCTTGCGATTGCAGCCCTGCAAGCGGTAGACATTCCGGTTTCGGATGACAAAATCGGCCGCGGTCTTGCGTCGGTGGAATGGCCGGCACGTTTCCAAATCTGGAATGAGCGCATCCTTATCGATGGCGCGCACAATCCCGCCGGCGCAAGAATTCTTGCACAAACATGGCGGGAGCAGTTCGGCAACAAGCGCGCGACTATTTTGCTCGCGCTTTTGCGGGACAAAAATGCTCCGGAGATTGTTCGGGTTTTCGCGCCAATCGCGATAAAGTTTGTGCTCCCGCAAATTCGTAGCGAGCGCGCCCTGCCCCCGAATGAGCTCGCGCGAGTACTCTCCTCCATTACTCCATCACCCCCCTACTCCACTACTCCATCAGTTGCCGAAGCGATCTCGGCTGCGCAGCGAACGAGCGAGCGCATCTTGATCACCGGCTCTCTCCATTTCGCCGGCGAAGCCCTCGCATACTTGCGCGGCGAGCCGAATGCGCTCGAAGAGTGCGCGCAGTAATTACCTTTCCTTTCCCTTCCCTTGTCTGGGGAGCGCAGGCTGCCAGCCTGCAGTTGTCGGCAACATTCCCTGTGCTCGCGCATCGCTGCAGTTCCGGGTAGCGCACGCGTCTCGCGTGTTGGTTTCGGCGTCTCGCCGAAACAATCTTTAGAAAAGTCCGCGAAGGCACGGGACGCCTTTGCCAACACGCGAGACGCGTTCTACCCGGAATTATTGCTCAACACGTCTGAAGAAATGGTAGGGCGAGACTCCGTCGAGCCGGGCGAGAATTGACGCCTCGGCAGAGCGTCGCCCTACCGTTCAACGCGTGGGAACAACGGCACCGGCTTGCCGACAACATGACTGTCCGGCAGTCCGCTCCACTCCGCGTCCGCGAGTGAAAACCGTTCTTCTTTTCCGCTCAATTCCATCTTCCAGTTCAGTTGGTCGAAGATTCCGTGCGCGGCTCTCGGCAACACCGGTGAAACGAGAATTGCGATGATCCGAAGCGATTCGATGAGCGAATAAAGAATTTGGTCGAGCAGCTGCTGAGCGTCCGGATCTTTCGTCAGTTGCCAAGGAGCAGCAACCTCAATCGTGTAATCGCACGCTGATGAAAACTGACTCACCGCCTGCAGTGTATTTTCAGGATCAAGATCATCCATATCTGAAGTCGCGCGATCCACGGCTTCTTCGGCGTCGAACTGCAACCTCGGAACAGAAATTGTTACGGACTCCAGATCTCCACCGCGTCTCGTAACTTCTATTCCCTGCTTCGCCTCTGCTGCATCCAACGGCCCCGAAGATTTCCAGGCACAGATTAACTTTCCACTCCGATAGCGGTGGGCCATGTTGAGCGTTCGATT
>QHPP01000287.1 GCA_003219125.1 Verrucomicrobiota bacterium | reverse complement strand
AACTGGCGGCGCAAAATCCCGGTAATATCGACCGTTACATCACCGATCACGCCGGCAAGATTCGCGCCGCCATCACCACCGATGGCGTGAACACGAGCCTGCTGACGCGGCCAGACGAAACTGCACAATTTAAGACCGTGCTGACAACGAATTTCCGCGAGCAATGCGCCCCGCAGTTTTACACTTTCGATAACAAGGCAATTTACGCCAGTTCGAACATTGGCCGCGACAAATCAGCTATCGTGGTGATCGACCCCGAGACGGCGAAGGAGACGCAGCTCGTTTACGAAAATCCTGAAGTCGATGTCGATAGCCTGGCTTTTTCGAAGAAACGAAAAGTGCTGACCTTAGCCGCCTTCGATACCTGGAAACTCGAGCGTCATTTCTTCGATCCTGAAACGGAATCCATCTACAAAACACTCTCTGACAAATTGCCAGGCTACGAAATCGATGTCGCCGCTCATGATAAAGCGGAGGAGAAGTTCATCGTGGTGGCGAACAACGACCGCACGCCTGGCTCGCGCTATTTGTTCGATAAAAAATCAGGTCAACTAACGAAACTTGTGGATGTCGCGCCCTGGTTAAAAGAAGACCAACTCGCGCCGATGAAAGCGATCGAGTTCAAAACGCGCGACGGATTAACGATTCATGGATACTTGACACTGCCACTGGGGCGTGATCCGAAAAATCTGCCAGTGGTGGTAAACCCCCACGGCGGCCCGTGGGCCCGCGACACTTGGGGCTACAATCCCGAACTACAATTTCTGGCCAATCGCGGCTATGCCGTGTTGCAGGTGAACTTTCGCGGCTCGACCGGCTATGGGCGCAAATTCTGGGAATCATCCTTCAAGCAATGGGGCCGAACCATGCAAGACGATATCAGCGACGGCGTGCAATGGTTGATTGAGCAAGGGGTTGCCGATCCAAAACGGGTCGCGATCTACGGCGGCAGTTACGGCGGCTACGCCACGCTCGCTGGCGTGACCTTCACCCCCGATCTCTACGCCGCCGCGGTCGATTACGTTGGCGTTTCAAACCTGTTCACGTTTCTGAACACGATCCCGCCCTACTGGAAACCATATCTCGACATGTTTCATGAGATGGTGGGCGATCCGCTGAAAGATAAGGATCTGTTAACCGCAACCTCGCCGGCGTTGAATGCGCAGAAAATTAAGACTCCGCTCCTTGTCGCCCAAGGGGCACAGGATCCCCGGGTAAATAAGGCAGAGTCAGATCAGATCGTAAATGGATTGAAGAAGCGCGGCATCGATGTGGAATACATGGTCAAGGAGAACGAAGGCCACGGGTTTCATAACGAAGAAAACAAATTCGACTTCTACGAAGCGATGGAAAAGTTCCTCGACAAACATCTGCATCCCGAGACTTCAACTGCTTCGAGCGCGACCAGCTCAGGATCGGGCTAATGGCAGCAGCGCCATGCTTGCCGATGAGACATTCGCTCGAGCGCGTGTCAGGAGCAGGTCGATCTAAGTTTTGATCAAGGGCGGCGGCTGATCTTCCGTTATTCCGGTGTCGAGACCGCCGCGCAATTTGCTGTGGCTCATGCCGTAAAAGAAATAAATACAAAGGCCGATGATGAGCCACCCAAAAAAGCGTCCCCAGGTTTCAAGGGGCAGGCTTAGCATTAACACGAAACAAAAGAGGACACCGAGAATCGGAAACAACGGGACCATCGGAACGCGAAAGGGTCGAGGCCGCTGCGGTGCGGTTTTGCGCAACACCATCACGCCGATACAAACCAAAACGAAAGCGAACAACGTCCCAATATTCGTTAGATCGGCCAGCCAGCTAATACTCGAGAGCATAGCCACAACGCCGACGACAACCCCAGTCACGATGGTGGTGTTGTGCGGAGTGCGGAAGCGGGGATGAATGCGGGCAAACCACGGCCAAAGCAGCCCGTCGCGAGCCATGGCCATGAAAATGCGCGGTTGACCTAACTGGAAAACCAGGAGGACCGAAGTGATTCCGGCAATCGCTCCGGCGCTAATGAGCGCCTTTGCCACCGGATAGGCAGCAAAAGCGGTTGCGACTGCCGCTGGATCGCCAAAGTAAGTGGTATATTTTCTCATTCCGGTAATCACGGCCGCCATCAATACATAAAGTAGCGTGCAGATGATGAGGCTCGCGATGATGCCGATGGGCATGTCGCGCTGAGGATTTTTCGTCTCCTCGGCCGTGGTCGAGACCGCATCGAATCCAATGAAGGCAAAGAAGACAATCGCGGCGCCGCTCATGACGCCGCCAAAACCAGTCGGCAAGAATGGACTCCAGTTGCTTGGGTGAACCATGAATGCGCCAAAAGCGATTACGAAAACAACAACTGCGACTTTAATAATGACGATGGTCGTGTTCGTTCGTGCACTTTCGCGAATTCCGAAAATCAAAAGCGTCGTCACAGCTGCGACAATGAGAAACGCGGGAAGATTTAGCGCGATCTGATGACCACCGATAATTGGAAGGGTAGTCGAAGAGTAAGTCGCCAGCGCATCACCGCCAGTCGCGAGTATATTTTTTGCGCTGGCGTAGTCATTCACCAACCAGAGGGGAAACTTGATTCCCGCGCTTGAACAAAGGCTTACGAAATAACCGGACCAGCCTACTGCTACCGCCATGTTACCAACGGCGTATTCGAGAATGAGATCCCATCCAATGATCCAGGCAATGATCTCACCGAGCGTCGCGTAGGAATATGTGTAGGCCGAGCCCGAAACAGGAATCATCGCGGCAAGTTCTGCATAGCAAAGCGCCGCGAATCCGCATGCGATTCCAGCCACTATAAACGAAAGCATTACCGCTGGGCCTGCGCCGGGCCGGCCAAACACCAGCGGCGCATGAGTGATCCATGATTGAATGAAATTCATTACGGGCGTTTTCAAAATCGAGTCCACCGCTGCCGCCTGCTCCCCGGCTGCGGCCGTTCCCGCGAGCGCAAAAATACCCGTCCCGATGATCGCTCCGATGCCAATGCAGGTAAGATGGAAGGGCCCAAGAGCCCGCTTCATCTGCCGTTCTGGCGCGGCAGCTTCCTGGATCAGATGGTCCGGACTTTTAGTGCGAAAAAGAGTATTCATTGCCTCGATCGTTCCGCGTGTTTACGCAGGCCATTGCCGCTGCATCGTGGCACTCCATTCTTGATTCGGTCAATGTTTAGTTTATGCGCGCCTCTTTTTGGCCTGCGATTAGCTGCGGAAAGGGCGTATGCCCGATGTGCCTGACTTCTTCTCGCTGAACTGCGTCGCTGGCGTTGTTTTCAGCGCGTTCGGTTTCGTCGTCTTCACTTACGGCAAGCGAATGGGCTACTGGACGCCGATGCTTTGCGGGCTCGCATTAATGCTGTTGCCGCTCCTTGTGGCCGATCTTGCCTTGTTCGTTGCCAGCGGCGTTCTAGGAACAGCGGCGATCGTTTTTCGTCACTCCTAGATCGATAAAAAACACCCGGCCGAAATCCGGCGAGTTGTCATAACTCCTCCGCGTCAACATCTGCATGTT
>QHPP01000286.1 GCA_003219125.1 Verrucomicrobiota bacterium | reverse complement strand
CGAAGGAATTGAATGAGAGTGTCGGGACGCGATCCTTGATCTCAAGCGCGATCATTCCCTGCCAGGTAATGCCAAGGTTAAGGCAATAGTCGGGCTTGTGGCGTGAAACCTCGGCGGCATTGTCTCCTGGTCCAGCCACAAACCCTACCTGCCATTCTTCAGCCGTCGTGATCTGCGGCGCATCCGACTCATCGCCGCTAACGAGCCGTCCGAGCAACTTGCGGGCCTCTGCCGGAACACCCACCGTGAGCAGGAAATGCCGCACCATCGGCATCCTATAACCACGGAGGATGAACCCTTGAATATCATCCAGGTCGAGCCCCGGAGTCTTATGCTCGCTTCGCCCAAAGAGATGACCAATAATGCCCGCGGCTTTTCTTGCCGGCGGGTCATCTACTTCGATTCCCTTGCTCATTAGTATCCTACGCAGTCATCGCGAATCGTTGCGAGCCTGCCTGTGATTTGCTATCGGCAATCAGGGCATGGACGTCCTGGACCGTCAGGCCTGGATAGGCCGAGTAGAACCCGATAGGAGCGCGGTTTGCCCCCGCCGCAAAGTCAATGAACTCCTGAAGATGCTTTCTGCAGGGCGAGGGCGGCGCGTTCTTGGTGAATTTGAATAAGAGATCGAATACTTGACCGATATTCTTGGTGAAGTCCGCGATGTAGGTCTCGAATGTACCATCATACACAGTAAAGAAACCGATCTGATTATCCTCGAGCGGAACGAACTGGGCGAAGTGCGGTGTGCCGACCTTGTCCAGGTCTTTGGTTGTTCCTTTTCCCCTCGCGAGCAGGAGAAGTTTTACCTCAGTGAAGGCAATGGATGATTTGATGGGCAGAATCACCAGGAATGGGCGTTGTTCGCTGGTGTCGTGAACATCCGCTGCGGCTGCCAGAGCCTTAATCTCCCTGGCGGTTACATCGGGGTAGGCGGTGTAAAGATTTAACGCATGGAGTAGATGCGCACCGGTCCACTTGACGAAAGCCTCTGCATTAATCGCGACCGGAGTAGGTGGCGGATTAACAACGTGCTGAAAGATAGCGTCGAAAACCGGTCCGGCGTGCGCTGCCAGATCGGTCATAAGCTGACCAAATTCACCGTCGAAGTCGCCGAGAAACAGCAGCGTCTTTTCACTCAATACCGTGAAGCGTGAGTAGTGAATCGTGCCGATAATATCCGCGGCTTCGAATAACTGCGGCATCAAAGGCGGAAGTAACTCGGCGAGCGTTTTAGCATCGCCAGGTGTCTTAAGTGGGAAGCTGAGGGTAAAGTGGTTTTGGCTCATAGTATGTCTCCTTAGTCGGTGGATTTGGCGATTGCGATTGCGGCGTCATGCTTTTCCTCGGCTGTCATCTGGGAATGTCCGAGGTTAAAGGTCAGTTTGTCGATGGTTCCGGTGAAGCGGAAGGGAAGCTGATAGCTGTCATCCACCGTCGAGCGAGTATCGAGCCCAACATCGAAAGTCTCGTCGATCGACATGAGCAGCGGAATCGAATGCGGCATCGTTTGCTTTGCCAGCTCCTTGCCATCAACTGACAGTACGCCGGTGCCACCTTTGCCTGGACCCGGTCCGTCGTACTTGAAGTCGAACACAATTGAGTGTTTGCCCGGCTTGAGCGCACGGCCAAACCAATCCTCGCCTACCTTGCCACCAATGCCACCTTCCCAGCGGTATCGTTTTAGATCGAGAAGGTTGTAAACAAAAACCGGCTTACCTTTTTGCAGAAAGAGTCCGTAGCCCGCAAAGTGGCCGCCAAAGGTAACGATCATTCCCTCCGCGCCACCCTCGGGAATAGTTACATCGGCGGTGATGGTGTAGTCCTTGTTCAGAATGTTAGGAGCGTTGCCGACAGGAATGCCGGCATTCTCACCGGTGTAGGTAAACTCAGTTTTACCCTCGACTGCGCTCGGGCGCGGGGTTTGGAGACGCACGAATGCTGTATTATCCAAAGGCAGAACGTTATACTTAGCCGCCTCGGTCAGGAATAATCCTTGCAGCTCCTTGAGCTTTTCCGGATTCGCGGCCGCTAGGTTGTTACTTTCCGAGAAGTCGTCTGAAATGTTATAGAGTTCCCATTTGTAACCGTTGACTACGTCAGGCAACTTGCCCGTGGCAAGGTCCCACGGCGGAGCGAAAGGTGTGGTGGCGGCGATCCAACCCTCGTGGTAGATCGCGCGGTTCCCGGCCATTTCGAAATACTGCGTGCTGCGTGTCGAAGGCGCATTCTTATTCGCCTGATCAAATGTGTAGGCCATGCTCACGCCTTCAATCGGCCTTTGCGCAATACCTTCGACCGTGTTCGGAGCCTTCAGGCCCGCGGCTTCGAGGATCGTCGGCGCAATATCGATGACATGATGGAACTGCGAGCGAATGGCACCTACATCCTTGATATGACCGGGCCATGAAATGGCCAACCCTTGCCGGGTTCCGCCGAAATGCGACGCGACCTGCTTGGTCCATTGGAAAGGCGTATCAAAGGCCAGCGCCCACGCCACCGCCATGTGCGGGTAGGTTTTGTTCGAGCCCCATGCTTCGTAGTTAAGAATCTGCTCAGCCTCGGGCAAGCTTAGAATACCGTTGTAAGCAGTGAGTTGATTCGGTGTTCCGGACAGAGTGCCTTCCGGGCTCGAGCCATTATCGCCGCAGATGTAGACGATCAACGTGTCGTCGAGTTTGCCCATGTTCTCGACCTCCTGGATGACACGGCCAATTTCAAAATCGGTATATGCGGCGTAAGCGGCAAAGACTTCCGCCTGGCGCGCATAGAGTTTCTTTTGGATCATGGAAAGCGAGTCCCACTTCGGGATGCTGGGAGGCAATGGAGTAAGCTGGGTGTCCTCCGGAATCACGCCAAGTCGCTTTTGATTGGCGAAGATCTCTTCGCGCAACTCTTCATAACCCATGTCGAACTTACCTTTAAACTTCTCGATCCATTCCTTCTTCGGCTGGTGCGGCGAGTGAGTGCCGCCGGGCACGTAGTAGACAAAGAATGGCTTGTCCGGAGCGGCCGCATTTAGA
>QHPP01000285.1 GCA_003219125.1 Verrucomicrobiota bacterium | reverse complement strand
GTATTCCAAGCTGGAAACAAGTGCGACATCGAGCTCTGCACGCTCGAGTTTCCGACAAAGGGCGGCCGGATGATCAAAATCAACCGCTCCGGACCAGCCGTGAATGAGCGGGCGAGCATTAAGATATTTGACGCAGCCAATGCGCAACATTGTCGCGGTTGAAAGGCGGTTGCGCCCTAACTAGACGAAGGCGAGTTCCGCTTCCGTCGACTGCACACTGGGGGCCGATCCATTTTTCGACGAAAGCACCTGTCGATAATGACTGTCGCGCTGGACCGGTTTGCGGCCGGCTTCGCGGATGGCGTGCTCAAGGGCAGCCACCGTTTGCTGCTGAGGGGTTGTCGCACCGGCCATGTGGAAAATCTTTTCTTCCAGAATTGTACCGTGTAAATCGTCCACGCCGTAGCTCAGTGAGACCTGTGCCAGCGGCAAGCCAATGCTCACCCAATAGGCGGTAAGGTGATCGATGTTATCGAGGTAAATGCGGCTGACGGCGAGATTGCGAAGTTGTTCGATGGCTGAAGCCGGTTTGATGTGGGCCAGAATCGTAGTTTGCGGTTCGAAAGCGAATGGAACAAAGCCTGTAAACCCGCCAGTCTCATCCTGCAGCCTGCGCAACTGACTCAAATGATCGACCCGATGCGCGAGGGTCTCGATGTGACCGAACAGCATCGTGCAGGTGCTGCGGCCACCCATTTCATGCCAGGTGCGATGAACATCGAGCCATTCGGCAGCGGTTTCTTTTCCGCGGCAAATCGTATCGCGCACCACGGGATCGAAAATCTCCGCGCCGCCGCCGGTAATCGAACCAAGACCGTGCTCGCGCAAAAGCTCCAGCATCTCTCGAATCGAGAGCCGAAAGATACGCTGCGCGAGGTGACGCACCTCAATCGCGGTGAAAGCCTTGATATGTAAGTCTGGATCGAGAGCGCGTAACTCATCTAGCAAGTCGAGATACCATTCTTTTTTCAGCGTCGGATGCAGACCACCGACCATATGGACTTCGGTGATACCAAGCGGAATAGCTTCTTTGACAACGCGAACGATTTCCTCAATCGCATACTCGAAAGCGTGGGGATCGCGTTTCTTGGCAGCAAACGCGCAGAACTGGCACGAAAGGATGCAAATGTTGGAGTAATTGATGTAACGATTGTGGATGTAGCTGGCGTAATTGCCGTTCTTTCGTTCGCGCACGACATTCGCTATCATGCCCAGCGCGTTGAGTTCGCTCGATTCATACAAAGCCAGCGCATCGGCGTCGCTGATGCGTTCCTGGCCTTCGATTTTCTCTGCAATGGGCCGAAGCGCGTCGGGAATTAGACGGTGATTCATTCGCAAATTTACGCGTAAAGAGTCGCTAAATGATGCATGCTTCGAGAAATTGATGCAACCAAAACGACTAACGGCATGCTGCGACCCCAAAGCCGATGCCGAATTTAGCGAATAAGGGTGGGCGCGTGTCCGTCGTCCTTTCTCATGTCGGAGCAACGCACGGAGGGGATTGACGACGCTGCCCTAATGGCGGAAGTCGCCCGCGGCGATACGGTCGCGTTCGAACGCCTGGTCGAGCGGCACCAGGCGCTCGTCATTGGGACGGTGGGGCGAATGCTCGGCAATAATTCAGAAGTGGAAGACGTGGCTCAGCAAGTCTTCATCCGGGTCTGGAAGGGCGCTCCGCGCTACCGGCCAACAGCAAAATTCACCACCTGGCTGCTAACGATCACACGCAATCTCGTTTTCAATGAAGCCCGGCGCCGGAAACGCCATCCTGGCGATACCCTCGATATTCACGAAGGCGAAGAGGCGCTGGCCTTGACCGACTCGGCGCGACATATGCCGGATGAAGAACTGCTCCAAGCCGAGCTACAGCTGGCGGTCGAGAGGGCAATTCGTGCCTTGCCTGAGAAGCAGCGAATGGCAGTCGTCCTCCGGCGCTACGAAGGCAAGAGCTACGAGGAAATCGGGGAGGTGCTCGGTCTTTCGGTGGCGGCGGTGAAAAGCCTGTTATTTCGCGCACGCACCGAACTGCGGTCCGCTCTCAATCGCTACCTCGAAAAATAAGAACGGCTTCCGCGCAGCTGAATGTGACTACGGTCACAGGAACACAGGCCTGCGGCCTGTGCGCCTAGAAAGGGGAAAGGGCGAACGCCGCGAAGCGTCCGCCCCCTCTCAACCCCACATTCTACTGATACTCTAGAAATCGCGATCCTTGGCTGAGCTTTTGAATTGTACGTCCTGTTCGCCCATTGCCGGCGGCGGCGGGGTCCCTGGTTTCGGATAATCTGCAACTACTTGTCGGTGACCGGTCGGGACAAGGCGGACAGCGCCTTTGGCGTTGTTGCGCCAGCCATTAATATCGGAATATTCCTCTCCGACATGGTGTAATCCACTGACCTGGTCCTCCAAACCGGTTCCGTACTTCGAATTGATAATGGTCGGTGTCACAAATACCAGCAGATTGCGCTTAGTGCGGCTGTTCAGGCGTTCCTGAAAGAGATAACCAAGAACTGGTACATCGCCGAGCAATGGCACTTTGTTACGTCCCTTGGCCACTTCGTCCTGGAGTAATCCGCCGATTGCCAGGGTATCCCCGCTGCGGATCAAAACGTTGGACTCCAAGGTGCGAGTATCAATGATCGGGCTGCTCACTTGTGCGCCGGCAAATATGAAGTTGGAATCCCCAACCTTGTTACTGATCTCCGGCTTCACCTTCATGGTGATAAAGTTATCCTTGTTGATGCTGGGGGTGACAATGAGGGTGTTGCCAAACTTCTTGTCCTGGAATCCACCGAAAACCGCGGTGGCAGTCTGTTCGTTGAAGTTTAATTGTGGAACTGGCTGGGCTCGGTTAATCTCGATCTTCGCCTGCAGATTATCGGCGGTTACGACTCGCGGGTTGGCGAGGAATTCCGCATCCGCATCTTCGTTGAGAAATCGCAAGGTAGCGGACATTTGCGGTACGCTCAGGATGGCGAATGCACTTTGCGGAATTTGAGCGAGGTGGCTGAGGTTACCGAACACGTTGTTGTTGTTGGGATTCCCAAAGGCTAATCCATTGGTTGGAATGTTCCCCCCTGTCGCTGCCTTGGATTCGTTATATCCTCCGTAGCTGAACGTCTGCGGTGCACTGGAGCTGCCGACAACACCGGCCCAGTTAATACCGTAGCTTTGTTTTGGATTCGCCGTCACTTCCACCAACCGCGCTTCAATCATCACCTGCTTGGTCGGCTTATCAATTGTCACCAGCAATTTGCGCACAGTGTCGATGTTGCTGCGGGTTTCGCGGAAGAAAATGGTG
>QHPP01000008.1 GCA_003219125.1 Verrucomicrobiota bacterium | reverse complement strand
CGTCCGCTCCAACGCCACCACGGTGTTGTCGAAATTCGTTTTCTCGGTGTTCGCGGCGATAGCCTCGACTTCCTTGAGCTGCTCCTGCATCCCGGCTTCGGTCGCAGGCACGAAATGCTCGTCCTTAATTTTATCAAAGGGAGGAAGGTGATAAGGCAGGGCGCTTTCGACCAGGAATGGATTATCAGAAGGCATGGGTGAGGAATTCTGTGCGGCAACGGCTGTAGCCGTGATTTGCATCGCTGCGAGGAGCGCGAACACCCGCAGTCCCGACAATTGGATTGGGAAAAATTGTGAAAGCATAATGGATTGGAGTGCGAATGAGTGAATATTTGAGTGTTGCAGGTGCAACATACCAATGTTCACTCAAAATATTCGGTTTCTGATTCGAATAAAACTCGCCTGAGCCCGCTGACAAAGCAATCGCGCACCATACGCAGCCAGACTTACCAGGACCACTGCGCTCCCCAAATCTATTGCGACAGCCAAAGTCTCTGCATCACGCTAAACATCATCATGACGTCAAAGTTATGAGATCGATAGCATGTAAATCGGTTACATTCCTCAACATGAGATTCTTAACCACCGCACTGATTTTGTTTCCCCTGTTCACTCTCGCCGCCGAGAACACGAGTGCTCCCATATTTGATGCGGCCGCAGCGGAACGATTCGCCAAACTCGCCCTCGCCTGCGTCCACAAGGAATATCCGAACAAGATCAGTCACGTCCTGAACAGCGATGCCGATGTAGCGCCGCCGCGCAAACTCACGCCTGCCTTCTGTGGTTGCTACGACTGGCATTCATCCGTGCACGGACATTGGTTGCTCGTCCGGCTGGTCCGTACCTTCCCGGATGCGCCCTTTGCCGCCGCTGCGCGCGACGCATTAAAGAAAAGCCTCACCGCCGAGAACCTGAAGGAGGAAGCCAACTATCTTCGGGGAAAAGGTCGGGCCAGCTTCGAGCGGCCCTACGGGTTGTCATGGTTGCTGCAATTATGCGCGGAATTGCGGGAATGGGACGATCCGCAAGCGCGCGAGATGACTGCGAACCTGCGTCCGCTCGAGGAGGCCGCGGTGGAACGATTAAAAACTTGGCTGCCGAAGTTATCCCATCCAGTCCGGATTGGTGAACACGATCAAACCGCTTTCGGTCTCGGCCTGATGCTGGACTATGCGCACACTGCTGGAAATGAAGAATTCGCCAAATTAGTTAGCGATTCGGCAAAGAAGTTCTTTCTTGCGGATAAAAATTGTCCGCTCGCTTACGAACCTTCCGGTGAAGATTTTCTCTCGCCCTCGTTAGGCGAAGCGGACGTGATGCGTCGTGTCCTTCCACAAAGCGAATTTGCGAAGTGGCTTAAAGAATTCATGCCGCAGATTCCGGCGACGGCTAATGCCGATTGGTTGCCGTTCGTGATTTCCCCTGACCCGAGCGATCCGAAGCTTGCGCACCTTGATGGTTTGAATTTAAGCCGTGCCTGGATGCTGGAAGGAATTCTGTCCGCGCTACCCTCAGACGATCCACGCCGTCCCGCCCTGCAAGCCACGGCCGATGCGCATCATCGCGCCGGACTGGCGGCGGTAACAGGCGAGCATTACGAAGGCGGACACTGGCTGGGAAGTTTTGCCGTTTATCTCACCACCAAGCGCGGCATCGAGCATTCGAAGGCGAGCAGCGAAGGAGCGACCTCAGGAAGCGGCGCCTTCCGGTCGCCGACTAAATAAACGCCGGTCTGCAGGCCGCCGCACCTTGCCGTCATCCCGAGCGCCAGTCGAGGGATCCCGACGGAAGTTACCTTTGAGATTGTGCAACAGGATCCCTCGACTGGCGGTCGGGATGACAAAAGCTTACGGCGCGTAGCTAATACCTTTTCTTTCGGCCTGTTGGTGGATCGTCTTTGCTACTTTGTCGTCAAATCCATCGCCCTTCCCTGCTTCCGCCAGCCGCTTGTTTTCCGCCTGGATATAAGCGTCGCGTTTTTTGGCGAGATCCTGAACTTCTTTTTGCAGACTATCTCGTTCTGTACGCGTCTTGGCGATGCGAGCTTCCATCTCCTGTTTTGTTAGTTTCTGAAATTCCTGCGGCAAATCCTTCCTATCGATGGCATCTAGTTTGATTTTGTTGTTTGCCAAAGCATCAAGAAGTTCGCCGCGGCCTTGAACCGCTTTACCGGTCTTGGCGTTGTAGCTCAGGCGATCGGCTGCAGCACTGGCCGGCGCACTTTCCGCGAAAGCTTGTTTCGCGGCGACTTCGCGCTGCAAGGCGGCATCGCCATATGGAATCAGGGTAGCGCCGATCTTTTTGTTTAACCGCGCCAGCTCGTCGTCCATCGGGGTCGCGATCACGGCCACGCCGCCAGATTGAACAATAGCGGCATAGCTGCCTTCAGACAGCTTCGCGATCTCCTTCCAGATCGGGGTGGTCTCAGCAATGTTCCCGCATTGCACGGTGTTGATGATCAGATCCTTTTTTGCCGCGATCCGGTAGAGCTCGGGATATTTCGGACCATCGGCATAATCCAGGTGTGGCGGCGCATCGCCGACCAAAAAAATAATCTTCAGAACTTTGCGGTCCTGACTCCATGGCATCTTCTCGATTGCTTCGGCAAGAGCTTCGTTCACGCTTTCCGGTTCGTCCCCGCCGCCTTCTGCTTTGAAGTCGCGTAGATGGCCATAGATCGAATCGATGTCGTCTGTGAGTTGAAATGATTTAACAACGTATTCATCGCCGCGATCGCGGTAGGCAATCAGACCGAGTTTTAATTCCGGCGTCGGCTTTGCGCTGATCATTTCATTGGCGATTGACCAGATCTTTTGTTTGGCGCCCTCGATCAGCCCGCCCATCGAGCCGGTGGTATCAAGGACAAAACAGACTTCGATGCGTGGCTTCGTTTCGCCGGTCTGCGTTTTGGCGTTGAGTATTTGCGACCAGCCAATCGCGATCGCAAGGGTGAGGAATATAACGGTTTTTTTCATAACTTATTCGCTGATTTCGTAAACGGTATCGTCGAGCGCGAGCAGGACGTTTTGTCCCAGCGCCATCCATGGCGCAGCCTCGGGGTGTTTCTTAAGAAGATCGAAATAGGATTCGGAGTTGAACTGAACGCGTTCCCGCTTGGTTGCGTTTTGTGCGTTCGTATCTACCCATTGCTTGCCGTTTTGGAAAAAGGCGCGGCCATTCACGAATTTTGATTGCTGGGTGTATTGCGTGAGGCGATCCGACTCCGCTCGCGCAGCCGGAGCAGCGAGCGCGAACCCACGCCGCGATTCCGCTGCCCCGGAATAGATCGAGGCCGCGGATTGATCGGCAAACTTGAATGCGTTCTGACTACGCGCGTTTGCCACCGCGTCTTCGCCATCCTTTTTCTCCTTGAATCCGCCCCAAGCTTTCGAAACTTCAGCCCGCGCCGCGCTATCCGCGCTCATGCTTTGCATCGAACGCTCAGTCATTGGCACTCGCCGCCGATCTTCGTCTTCGACGATTAAGTAGGCCGTGTAGGGGGTAACTATCCCAAATCGTCGCGCCAAATCGGTTGCTTCATCGCGCAGCTCATTGGTTTCGCCGTGAATTCGAATTTCATCGAGTAAAAATCCAACACGACGCGTCGCCCAAAGCCGCGCCACATAATCATTGGAAGAATCATTGAATTTTACCTTGTAGGTGAATGTTTGTTCGCGGCCGTTGGCGATGCCGGTAAGTTTTGCGTCCACTTCGCCGGAGCCAGTGTAGCGGCCAGTTAGGACAAGCTGATCGCCTTTGAACAAATCCGGTAACTGGCTCGGATACAATTTACTCGTGCGAACGCCGCCACCGAATTCTAAACGCACCTTCGTCAGCGCCGGTTCTTTGATCCGGGTATAGAAACTCGAAACTTTTACTTCGAGATCTTCGTTGGCCAGCACGTACTGGCTAAATGCGCGCGTTCCCTCGGCGATTTGATCGAGTAGTTGCGTATTTACATCAGATCCGATGCCGAAGGAAAAAATGCGCGCGTCGCCGGCCTTCTTGACCTCGGCCACGATCTCGTCGGGGTTACGCGTTCCCACGGTCGGCAATCCATCCGTCAGAAAAATGATGAGGAATGGCCGGTCGGTTTTTTCCGTGCGCGCTTTGAGTGCGGCCTGGAGAGCGTCGGCTATGGCAGTGCCGCCGATCGGTTTTAGTTCGCCGATGAAGTTCGAAGCGCGCTTGCGATGTTCGGAATCGGCATCAACCAGTTTGCCGAAAAGCGGCTCCGCTTCGGTGGAAAACCGCACGATCTCGAAACGGTCTTCGCCGTTCAAATTCTCGACACAGAATTCCAGCGCCTTCTTCGCCTGTTGCAATTTCGCGCCCGCCATCGAACCCGAGGTGTCGACGACAAGGACCACATCCTTCGGAGCGAGCTTGGTTTCCTTCGCTAAGGTAGGAGCGGCAAGGAGAAGAAAGTAACCATCTTCGCCTGCGGGTTTGTGGGTGATCAAACTCAGCCCGACATCGCGCGCTTCCGAGTTGTAGACGAGCTGGAAATCTGTGTCTGGTTTTTCGTCTTTCGATTCATATCCGATCACCGCGCGATTGGGACCGTCCCGTTTGATTTCGACCTTGTGACTGGGCGAATAAATCGAAGCGAGCGGTTGCTCCGATTTCACGTCAACTTTTACGCTCAAGCTCTTGATCGGTTGCGCAGAAAATTTCTCCGTGCTTAGCGGGTAGCTGTAAGTCACCGTCCCGGCGTCCGAACGCAGCAATTCGGTGTAGGAAATTTTGACCGGCTTGCGGCTCCGCGGTTCGATCGGAAAAATGCGAACCTTGAAGAGATCGCGCCCGGCATATTCCAGCAACGCGGGGTCGCGCATTTTGCGCACGATGTCCTCGTAAATTTGGCGTGCCTTTTCCGCGGGTAACAATTCGGCGTCCACCATTTTCCCGCCGGTCTCCATGTTGAACTTATCGATGTGCGCGCCTTTCGGCACCGGAAACATGTAGGTTCCCTCCAGTCGCTGATCATTCGGGTTGTAGAATTCCTGATCGATGGCGGTAACCGCTACCTGGCCATCGATTTTGACTTCGACGTGGTGGCTGGCCACCTCGAGCGGCGCAAAGGAGAAGTGCCCGGGCCGAACCAGAAATGGCCGTTCCACGACGATGAACCCATCGCCGCGCGCATTGGAAAGTATCCCAAACAAACCGGCTGCGAGAATCAGGAGCGATCTTTTCATTGCCCTGTTAGTCGGCATTCCCGTGGAAATGCTCCCGCCTTTTTCTGAACCGGAGAGAAACTCGACAGGTAAGATGCGGTGGGAATCGTCAGCGCCGGTTAGTACCGCCGCAATCTTGTTTTCCTGCGAAGATCTTTCATGAAGCGAAACGGACCCGCGCGCTCTTGAGGCCTCGATGGGCCCATTTTGTCATGTCGAGCGAATACGCCAGTCCGGCTCGGACCGAGACACCTCTTGCCATTCCTCTGCAAAAAATTAGAGATTCCTCGACTGCGCTCGGGATGACAAAATGGGCGCTAACCCGAGATGAACGTCTCTCGTGCCGCGGCTTCGCCGCTCTCAGTATCGAACGCCAGAAATTAAAATGCCGTCTGACCGATACGGCCCTACAATCATTGTGTTAAATTGG
Source organism: Verrucomicrobiota bacterium (assembly GCA_003219125.1). Lineage (GTDB taxonomy): Bacteria > Verrucomicrobiota > Verrucomicrobiia > Chthoniobacterales > UBA10450 > AV69. Next base: position 4,845 of record QHPP01000008.1, on the reverse strand, counting down.
TAAGGCCAAGGTAGAATGAGCGAACGTCAAGTTGCTATCTCTGATCCGGGAGTAGCCGATTCTGATTTGATTGCTCGTTGCCGCGCCGGCGAGGCGGAAGCCTGGGATGCGTTATTCGACAAATATTATCCGGTGGCGGCGCGCTTCGTTTTCCAATTGTCGGCCGATTTCAATCACGAAGACACTGAAGAAATCTGCCAGGAGACCTTTCTCGCGGTGGTGCGAAACCTGGCATCATTTCAAGGAAAGAGTTCTTTTCAAACGTGGCTGCTGCGCGTGGCCGCCAACAAGGCGCTGGATTTTCGCGGAAAAAGTCGCACCGAAAAACGCGGTGGCAGCATGGTTCACTTCTCGCTCGATGGCGCGCATGAACAGGGCAAAATCGATCCGCGATCTCAATGTCCTGGACCGGACACCATGCTGCTAAACGCCGAAACTTCTCGTCTCATTCGGCAAAGCCTCGATCAGCTCGAGGACCCCTGCCGGGAAATCATAGAGATGCGTTACTATGGCGAGCTGAGTTACGGCGAAATCGCCGCCGAGTTACGGTTGAATCCAAAAACGGTCAGCTCGCGCTTAAGCAAGTGTCTTGATCGCCTCTGCGTAATCGCGAAAAAAATCTTTCCGTCGGAACGTTTATTTGCCGTCTAACTTACTGCATCATGCCGCCGGAACCGAAAAAGCCAATTGAAGAGCTGCTGGAGGCCTCCGCCAAAGCCCGCCGGGCCGAGTTCGGGGACGATCCGAAAATGCCGAATCCGATGCGGGCACAGCTGCATCATGAGATCACACGTTTGGCGCGAAAGGACGAATGCGAGTCGCGCTGGCGCGCATTTGGAATTTCATGGCCGCGGCTCATGACCACAACAGCTTTGGCTCTGCTTCTCGTTAGCGCATCGGCCATTTGGTGGTGGCGGAACCACGAACCAGCCGCAGGCGAGACCACAAAGCTGGCAATGCAACAGCCGATTGCTCCGGTAAATGAAGCCGTCCCACCGGAAAAAGTATTCGAACACGGTGCGGCGGCCGCGGGCCCTACCGCGCCGACCTTCGCAAACGGCAACGCTGCCGCCTCGCGACCCGCCGAAGAGGCCAAGGACGCTGACGCACTGATGAAGTCAGCCGGGACAACGAGCACCCCTTCTCCAACAGGGCCGGTCACCGAAGATCTTATGGCTGCCGGCGCGAAAGCCGACCAACCATTGCTAGCCGGCAGATCGTTAGCCGCGAAAGAAGGTGTCAATTCCACCTCACCCGCGGCTTCGCTGACACAAAACCGGCAGGCGACCAATTTCCGTCAGCAATTTTCACAGAACGCTGCCGACCAAGCCTTTCGCAGTAAACCCAAACAAACGCTCAACGTTTTGAATGAGTTTCAGGTGGAACAGACTGATCACGAAATTCGGGTGGTCGACGCAGATGGTTCGACGTATTCGGGTAAGCTCGAACCATTGGCCCAGAACGATGCGCGCAGCATCTTTAACCAGAAACGAAACTATGTGGCCCCGTCATCCCGCGCGGCCACCAGTTTTGATGACAAAGCGCCGGCGGCCAATGCCGAGTTCTATTTCCGCGCCACCGGCTACAACAGCAGTTTGAAGAAGCGCCTGGTTTTCGAAGGCAACTACATCGCGTCGCCAGTCGGGCAAAAGAAAATGGCCAAGGCAAAAGCCGAAGCCGAGGAACGAGACGAACAGACTCCGGCACGGATCACGGGCACGGCAAAAATTCGCGGTGAGTCGCCGGTTCAAATTGATGCTATCGCGGTGTCGCACTAACTTTGCGGGTTCCATCCGCTTCTCCCCACTTCTTCTCCCTCTTCGTCTTTAATCCCAAGCGCAGCCTTGGGATCACGACCGAATTGAAACCCGGCAAGCTTCTCGTGAAAATCTTTGCCGATGGCCAGCGCTTGAAAATTTCGGCCCAGCATTTCTGGATGAAGCAAAGTTTGCAGGGCGCGTTTTTCAGAAGCGTCGAAGGCTGCGTCCGGAAAAAATTTCGAAATAATCCCGGTGAGAAAATGATGTTGGTCGGTAAAACCGATCGGCCTTGCCCCGGATGATTGCGCCGCTTCGGCCAGGCTGGTCCACTCGACATGCGCGGAAATATCGGCCAGCCCGATCTGCTGGAAGGGCGACGATACCTTCTTTTGTTTCGTCCGGAGTTGGAGAGAACCCTGGCTGCGATGAAGCGAGTAGAACTCCGTCCGGGGAAAACCGTAGTCGATTGCGAGAATGAGTCCGCGCGAAAGTTTGGTGGCGATCTCGTTCATGAGTTTCGGCGCGGCTAAATTCACTTCCGTTTCGAAACCAGCCGGGAAAAATCCGAGATGATCAAGCTGCAATCCGGATCGGCTAACGTTCGCGTTCGTGAATGCGAAGGGAGCTCCGGGACAGCGGAGTTCAACTCCGCTGGGAGCACAGACTGAAAGCCCCTGTTCCAAGCTGACGAGTCTTTCGTTCCAAACTGTGGCGCCATTCGCAACACCGCTGGAAACGATGAGATGCACCGGCAATGAATCGAATAGTTCGTTGGAAAAATGAATTCCAACGAAGGGCGCGATTTCGTCAACCGACCCGACCCAGGCGATTTTTTCGCCGAACTCGCGCAGATTCTTCTGCTGTCGCTCCCGCCAAATCGGAAACGGCTCGACGATGCAATAGGAAGTTGCGGCAAAACAATCGCCGGCAAATTGCCGCAGCGCACTCAGCGAATCGGCCGCAAATACCCCGTCATGTGCGCCCTGCTCGATGATTCTGAAATCATCCGGCCGCCCGAGCTTTTCCCAAATTTCCGCAAATTGAACCGCGAGCAATTTTCCAAAGAGCGATCCTACACTCACATTGGTAAAAAAATCTCCGCGCCGGCCAATGTTCGCCCGCCCACTGGCGTAATACCCACGGACGGGGTGATAGAGCGCCAGCTCCATGAAGCGCGCGAATGAGATCGGTCCGTTCGCGCCAATTTCGGTACGGATAATCTGGATTAGTTCGGAGTTTGCCACGGCTCTTTGCCCTTTGGATTTTCTGGAGAATTGCGCCTAAGTTTTCCTTCCAAGTCTATTCCTCTTTTTTACGTTCCCGCATGCCTGTTTCGTTTTTGATGCCGACCTTTCCGCACCGCTACCGCCGACGGTGGTACGGGCGCCCCCAATTTTACCTGCCTACGCTGATTGTGCTGCTCGCAATAATTTTCGGAGTGATCTATTTCGGAATCGTCTCGTCGCAATTGAAGGCGGAAGCCGCGACCTACGATCTGAGCAAGCTCGAACAGATGGAATCAGCCAGCGTGATTCTGGATCGGAACGGAAAAATATTCGGCCAGATCTACGTCGAGAACCGCGAAACCATTCCTTACGATCAATTGCCGCGTGATCTGGTGAATGCCGTTGTCGCGATGGAAGACAACAAATTTTATCAGCACGGCGGCTACGATCTCTTTGGCATCGTGCGCGCGGCCTTGAAGAATTTTGTCGCCGGTCATGTGCGGCAAGGCGCAAGCACAATTACGCAGCAACTGGCGCGCAACAGTTTTGCTCTCAAAGAAAAAACGTATCGGCGAAAACTTCTCGAAATCTTTGTCGCTGAACGAATCGAGCAGCATTTCGATAAACAAAAAATCATGGAATTGTATCTGAACCGAATCTATTTCGGTGGCGGACTCTACGGCGCGGAGGCAGCCGCGCGCGGTTATTTCGATAAACCGGCGCGAGAGATGTCGCTGGTAGAATGCGCGACTTTGGCCGGCATCATCAAAAGTCCGAATCGGCTTTCGCCCTGGTCGGACCGGGCGGCAACACGTGAATCGCGCAATGTCGCGCTAAGCCGGATGCGCGATCTTGGCTTCATCGATCGGCAGCGTTGTGCCGCGGCACAATCCGAAGATATCCTCATCGGCAACCGGCAGAATGCCCAGGGCCAAACCTACGCGGTCGATTACATCCGGCAGAAGGTGATCGAGGCGGTGGGATGGAACCGCGCGATGAACGAAGGTTTCCGCATTCACACTACGATCGATTCCGATTTGCAAAAAGCGGCCGAGGAATCGTTGCGATCACACCTCGATCGCGCGGAAAAGCATCCTGACTATGGACATCCGACCTATGCGGAATACACCGCGAATTTCCGCAAGGCACGTCCGGGAAGCAGCCCACCAACGGTGCCCGATTATTTGCAGGGCGCGGTGATCGTGCTGGATAACGCGACTGGCGGGATGCTCGCGCTGGTAGGCGGCCGCGATTTCGAGCATAACCAATACGATCGCGCCTTGCAGGCCCGGCGGCCGGCTGGGACGGCGATGACGCCGTTTGTTTTCGCCGCCGCCTTTGAGAACGGAATGTTCCCTGGCTCCGTGGTAGAGGATTCCGCGCTCGATAATCGCGCGGTCATGATCGGCGGGACAACTGGGATTCTCGGTGAATGGGGACCCGAGAGTGCGGAGAACCGCTACGAGGGGCCCATCACAGCGCGTGAGGCACTCTCGAAATCGAAAAATGGTGCGACCGTGCGCCTCGGGATGAACCCCGGAGTCGATAATGTGATCCAGCTTTGTCGTAACGCCGGAATGAAATCGCCGCTGCGACCTTATCCGGCGACATTTCTTGGGAGCAGTGAAGTTACTTTGGCGGAACTGGCGCTGGCCTACACCATTTTCCCGAACGGCGGTTGGCGACCGAAAGTGCCGCATGTTCTGGAACGGATCGAAGAAAAGGACGGGACGGTTTGGCACGCGCAGCGCGATTACGGCAAGCAGAACGTAACTAAACCTGAGATCGCCTACGAAGTGCACTCGTCTCTGGTTGAGGCGCTCGACAAAGGGACCGGCAAGGGCGCGCGCACGAACTTC
>QHPP01000007.1 GCA_003219125.1 Verrucomicrobiota bacterium | reverse complement strand
CTTTCGTTAGGCGGCCGATCTGACCCGGCGGGAGCGGTTGACCAAAAGGCGCCACCCGATCTTCGGTTTCAATTTCAGAGTCGTTCATGCGCAAGATCGACACCCCTAATCGAGCCAGCTGAGTGGGTATTTTTCGTCGTCGAGCGCGACAGCCGCCTCAGTCAGCTCAAGCGTATGTTGCGTGTCGAACATGACCGCAAGTTCTTCCGTGCGCGTCGCGTTCTTGCTCGCCATAATCGTTCCCGGGTGCGGCCCGTGCGGGATTCCGCGCGGATGCAATGTGATCGAGGCCGGCTCGATCCCGCGGCGGGAGCCGAAATTTCCGCGCACATAGAACAAAACTTCATCTGCCTCGACGTTGTCGTGCACCCACGGAATTTTCACCGCTTCGGGATGTGTGTCTAAAAACCGCGGCGCGAACGTGCAGACCACGTATCCGCGAATCTCAAACGTCTGATGGATTGGCGGTGGTTGATGAACCGTGCCGGTGATCGGTTCGAAATCCTGGGCGTTGAACGTAAACGGATAAACGTATCCATCCCAGCCGACGACATCGAAGGGATGATGCGCCATCGTCACGCAGGTCCAGCGCGGTCCATCTTTCACCAGAATCTCGGTGTCCCCTTCCTGGTCGATTGGGTTGAGTTCGGTCGGTCCGTGAAAGTCGCGTTCGGAATAAGGCGAGCCCATTTTTATCTGACCTTCGCTGTTCAGATAGCGTTTCGGAATGCGGACAGGCCCGGACGATTCGAGAATAAGATAGTCTTCTTCTTCAACCTTATCCGGCACCAGCCGGTATGTGATTCCCCGGGGAACGACGATGTAATCCTCCGCGCGATAACGTTGTTTGCCGAAAACCGTCTCGAGCGTGCCGCCACCTTTGAAGATGAAAATGATTTCGTCGGCACCGCCATTTTTATAATATTCGAATTTTCCGTACAGCTTCTCCGGCCGCGCCCGCCACGCCGTCATATCCTGGTTGAACAGAATCGGGATGCGCCCGCTGTAGAGATCGCCGCGACGCGGAATATTCGCGGTCTTTAAATGGTGATGACGCAGCGGACTGTCTGCTGCTTTCTTCAGCTCTTCACATTTCAGGAGTTTAACGCTCCGCACACGCGTAGGCGGACGCAGATGATACATGATGGAATAGGCTTCGTTGAATCCCTCCGTCGTAATGACGTGTTCGTAGGCGATGCCTTCGCTCTTGTAGGTCGGCGCGGCGCCGTTGCGATGAAACCAAATGTGATGTTTTCGCGGAATCTGACCGAGCTTTTGATAAAACGGCATGTCTTTTCCCTCCTTTAGGTTGTCATGTTGAGCGGAGTTGAAGGATCTCTCGACATTCGCGAGCGAAGCGACGCCCAGAGAATAGTTAGAGATGTTTCGGTCCGAGCCGGACTGGCGTTTTCGCTCAACATGACAGCATTGGTTACAAATTACCTCGCCGTTCCTGCTCTTTCTCGAGCGCCTCGAACAGCGCTTTGAAATTGCCTTTGCCGAAACTCTTTGCCCCTTTGCGCTGGATGATTTCGAAGAAGAGCGTGGGGCGATCTTCCACTGGTTTAGTGAATATTTGCAGCAAATACCCCTCGTCGTCCCGGTCGACCAAAATGCCGAGTCGCTTTAACGGCTCCAGGTCTTCATCAATGTGGCCGACGCGGTCCGGCAACTCGTCGTAGTAGGTTGATGGAATATTCAAGAACTCGATCCCGCGCTTCTGAATTTCGGTCACGGTTTTGACGATGTCTTTGGTCGCGATGGCCACGTGTTGCACGCCTTCGCCGTTGTAAAAATCAAGATATTCCTCCACCTGCGATTTCTTTTTGCCTTCGGCCGGCTCATTGATCGGAAATTTCACGAAACCATTTCCGCTACTCATCACCTTGCTCATCAGCGCAGAGTATTCGGTCGAGATATCCTTATCATCGAACGTCAGGATATTTCGGAACCCCATCACGTCCTCATAAAATTTCACCCATGGATTCATTTGGTTCCAACCGACGTTGCCCACGCAGTGATCGCAATAAAGCAATCCTGTTTCAGAGGGATTGTAATTCGATTTCCATTTCTCGAACCCGGGCATGAAAACGCCGCTGTACTCCTCGCGTTCGATGAAAAGATGAACGGTGTCGCCGTAAGTGTGAATACCGCTCATGACCAGTTGCCCGTCGCCATCGGTCAAAGTCATCGGCTCGAGGAAACTCTTGCCGCCGCGGCTGGTTGTCTCCTCCCAGGCAGAAGTGGCGTCTTCGACTTTCAAGGCGATCGCTTTCACGCCGTCACCATGTTTGGCGACGTGGTCCGCGATGGGATTGTCAGGCTGCAGCGCTGTAGTTAAAACGAAGGTTAGTTGGTTTTGCCGAATGGCATAACTGACTCGATCCTTGGTGCCGGTTTCGGGCCCGGAATAAGCGAGGCTTTGGAAGCCAAAAGCGGTTTTGTAAAAATGGGCGGCCTGTTTGGCGTTCCCGACGTAAAACTCAATGTAATCGGTTCCTTGGAGAGGCAGGAAATCTGTTTCGGCGACGGCCGCTTTCTTGGGGGCAGCAATGGTGCTTGGCATGCGAATCCTTCTGGTTGATTGATCGGACCAAAATATAAGATCGAGAATCGCACGCTGCAAGAGTAGCGCTCGCGTCTGGCGTGTGCTAGAGCCTTCAGCCGCACCACTTCGCTCATACTGCGCGGCAGAACTCCGTGCATATCGGCAACGGTGGACACGATTCGTGGTACGAGATCGTCCTGCAGTTCGAAGACCGCTTCCGATTCGAAAGGGCGATCATAGGTCTCGGCCCACAGATGGGCGCCGGAACTTGTATCCATAAGCTGTACCGCGACGCCGTAGTCTCGTCCCCACCTGGCGAAGGCTCCCCTCTATCACATAACGCGCGCCGAGTTCCTTGCTGCGAACCGCACAGCAACCGACGCATTGCCGTAGCGCGAAGTCGAACTGCGCGCGATCACCCTGAGATACGAGAATCGCGCCAGACCAGTTATGATCTCCTCGATCAGTCGCTCTCTGCCAGGGCCGTAAGATCAGCGTTGACGCCACTATGTTTGAACGGCAGCACCGCGACCCAGAAGCCTTCCTCGGCCCGGACCCGTCCCATGTCCGTGCCCGACTTCGCTCGATCTGCTTTTGCCATGACCGTTCCGTTCTACCTCGGTGGGTCGGCCGATCTGTTTTCGGGAATCGAAAGCCCTGCTTTGCGCAGCCCCTCGAGGATGGGATCCATCAGGCCGCTCGCGAAGTGCCAGGTCCCGACGTTGGAGCGCGCGTGCGCCGCAAACTCGGGATCGAGCGCCAACAGATCCCGGACCGCGGCCGCGGCTTCGACGCGTCGGCAGAGGTGCCCGCAGGCCGATGCCATTACGAGGTAGGGCCAGAAGAGTCCGGGTACGTCCACCCGGTTCGCGCACTCGAGAGCCCGCTCATACTCGCCCTTGTGAAAGTGTTGCCAAAGGGGGGCGAAATGCATCCAACCCGCGTGGTTGGCATTTAGTTCCATCGCGCGGCGCACAATCGCAGTGCCTCGCTCGAACTCGCCGGTATGCACGATTTGTAATCCCAGAATCCCGAGCGCGTCAGTGTTGAGTGGATTGAGGGCCATCGCGCGTTCGGCCGCCGGACCAAAGGCCGCGAGGTCCTGGCGGAAAAAGTGTGTTTGCGCCAACGCCACCATCGCGAACTGATTCGACCGATCGATCTCGACCGCGCGCCGCGCCGCAGCCAGGGCTCGATCGAGAGAGTTCGCGTCACCCCCGAAGCCAAAAGCGTATTCGTCAACGTAGATTTGCGCGAGGCAGGCCCACAGGTCCGACTGCCGATCCTCCCGCTCCGCCGCGTGCTCCAGGCGGCTCCTCAGCGCCCCGTGAGCGGCGGGTGTAATCTGCTCCCGGTAGGCGAAATATTGGAACTGCCACTCCACTGGTGTGACATCGGCGTCGTCCTTCTGCCGAATCGCGGCCCGCATAGAATGAACGAGCACTCCATAGCTGTCGGCGACCGTTGCGACGATGCGGTCGGCGATGTCATCCTGCGCCGCAAAAATACTCGATGCCCGGAGATCGCGATTATAGGTCTCGGCCCAGAGCTGCGTTCCCGTCTGAGTATCGACAAGCTGAGCGCTCACGCGAATGCCGGAACCCCCCTTGCGGATGCTTCCTTCCAGCACATAACGCGCACCGAGTTTGGCACCCAGGGCACGCTCGCCTCCCGTCCCTCCCTTCAGCCGTGCTGCCGAAGCGCTCGCGACAACCGAGAGATACCGAAACCGCGAAAGTCCAGTCGTAATGTCCTCGCCGAGCCCGTCGGCAAACGACTCCATCTCCGCATCACCAGAACTCTTGAAAGGAAGCACGGCGACCCACAGCTCTTCGCCGCGCCTGGCAACTGCCGGATTCGTTTGCCCCTTGAACTGCCGCAGCTTCGCCGGCACCTCCGGATTGCCTAGCTCCTTATTATATAGATTGAAAACGTGGACGCGGGCTCCGTGTTTCACTTCCACTTCGCCCAGATCGTGCAGCTGCGATTGCCATTCGCCATATTGTGCCAGATCCTCAGCAACGCGCTGTGAAAGCAGGATGTGTCCGGCATCGCCGCAATCCATCACCCGCTGCGCGATATTGATTCCGATGCCGGCGGCGTTCGTGCGGTCGTTCAGATCGGTCACCGCGCTGACTGGTCCGCTATGCACCCCCATTCGCACTCGCAATTCGGGATATGCTTTCAGCGCGCGGCTGATTTCCAGCGCACATTCCACCGGCTGTGCCGGGCTCTTATAAAAGACCAGCGCCATCCCGTCGCCCGTCGGGATTTTTATTAATCGACCCGCCTCTTGCGCACTCTGGAACTCCTCCGAACTGCGGACGACTTGATTGAGTTGATCAATCAACGTTTGCTGTTCGTTCGTCAGCCGCTTCGAATACCCGACAATGTCGAGAAACAGGACATGGACAACCTCGAGCTCGATTTTCTTTTTGATCTCGGTGGACATTCAATGATGCGAAGAACGTGATTCGTTAAAAAGGTTACAACGTTACATCTTAAAGAGGAAGAAAACGTCCAACGCCCAACATCCAACGCCCAATGTCCAAGTCAGAGGGCACGAGGCCAAAGCTGGCAGCCCAATCGAGCATCCAGGATCTAGCATCCAGTATCGCTTTAATTATTTTGGTGCGAGCAAGGCCACGATTTTTTCGAAGCGCGGATCGCCCCGTAACGGATCCCAGTCCGGGTGCAGACGAAGCCAACCATAGTTTAATGTGCTCGGCAGCTGCGCTGCTTCCACCAGTTGCTTTAACGCGAGATCCTTCTCGCCTGTCCAAGCGTAAATGACCGCGAGATTTAAGATCAAATCGACGCCGTCGATTGCGTCTTTGGAAGCGGGCACCAATGCAACTGCTCGCTCTCCCTCTCGGATGGCGTCATCTTTGCGGCCAAGGCCGGCGTCGATCAGGCCGAGGACGATGATCCCTTGGGCGTAATCGGGTTGCTCGCGCATAGTTTTCTCCACTTCGGCGCGAGCAGCGGTGAACGCAGCGCGTGCCCCGGTCGCATCACCACGAGCGCGAGCAGCTAGGGCCTCAAAAAAGGTACGAGGCCACCAAATGCTGCCTTCACTAATCCCCTCGGGAGGAACAAGGGCGAGCGCGCGCGAGACCCCGAAGTTGTCGCGTTCGCACAGCGCGACATAGAACCATCTTTCGGCAGTGCTTTTTGCAGCCGCAGGATCCTCTGCAACGACCGCTTCGATAGTTGCATGAACGGGTCCTGGGTCTGCGCGTTCTTCCAGATCGATCAGTGCTCGCACTACCCGTGTGTCTGGATCCGAAGGAACCAGTTTGAGCGTGCGGTCCAGGACTAAAGCGAGGTCTCGATAGCGGCGCTGCAATTCATAAGTTAAAGACAACTGCTGGAGAAAGAATACGTTGCGCGGGTCCAGCTCCAGCGCGCGCTTAAGATTGATAGTGGATTCTTCCCACCGACCTTGCCGTCGAGTAATGAAACCGATTAGTTCGAAGATCAGTGGGTCGTTCGGCAATGCGCGGCGCGCCAGAGCCAGTTCGGCGAGAGCGTGTTCGTGGTCTCGGTAACCGCGGTAGAGATGCTCGGCCAAGGCAAGGTGTGCTTCACCTGAGTCGGGCCGCAAACGCAGCGCGACCTGGATAGCCGTGTTCGCCAGTGCCAGCCGCGCCGGCGTGTGATCGCTTCCGAAAAAGTAAATGAGGTCATGGACTTCAGCCAATCTGCAATAGGCAAGGAAGAAGGTCGGGTCGCGCGCGATGACCTGATCGAGCAGACGGGCGGCCTCGAGAAGATTTTCCTTCAGCCGCGCATCGAAACTGGTGGCGGCGCGAAAAGCTTCAGCTCGCACATAAAGATCATAGGCCACAAGATCGGTCGTGGGTGCTTGATTGATAGCCGCTTTTTCAGAGGCGGAGAGCTTAGCGTTCAACTGATCGGCGATCGCCTGTGCTACTTCGCTTTGAATGGCGAAGACGTCATCAAGTGGACGATCATAGTGCTCCGCCCACAGGTGGGCGTCGGTGCGCGCATCAATCAATTGCGCGGTTACGCGCACTCGCGCAGCAATCCGCTGCACGCTTCCTTCCAGGACATGCGCCACACCTAGCTGCTCGCCAATTTCGCGCAGATTCCGGCTGATGCCGCTCTTGTATTGCATGACCGAAGTGCGACTGATGACTTTGAGATCGGCAATTTTGGCCAGATCGGTAAGGATCTCGTCGCCCACGCCCTCGGTGAAGTAGGCGTTCTCTTTGTCGTCGCTCAGGTTTTCAAATGGAAGCACCGCGATGCTTTTTTCGGGCGCCGCCAGCGTCGATCGCACGCGATAACGGGAAAACATTGCGATGCCAGCAACAATTGCTGCGAGCCCGAGCAACGCTGCCGTCATTACCGTCCAGCGCACGCGCATCCGGCGTTTCTGGACGGCCTTGAATTTCCGCGGCAGTGTCGCATTGCCAAATTGCTCCGCGTAAAGGTTCACAACCGAGACGCGCACGCCGTGTTTCACTTCGCAGGCGCCAAGATCGTGCAGAAGCGGTCGCCACTGTTCGTATTCCTCGAGGTCCTCGGCCACATGCTTGGAAAGAAGAATGTGGCCGGCATCGCCGCAATCCATCATTCGCTGCGCCATATTAAGACCAGCCCCCGCGAGATTAGCTCGTTCGTTTACATCGATCACGCCGCTAACTGGCCCGCTGTGGATTCCCATCCGAAGTTGCAGGCGGGGATATTCCTTAAGCGCGCGGCTGATCTCCACCGCGCATTGCGCAGGCGCTTCCGGAGTGGTGTAAAAGACCAATGCCATTCCATCGCCGGTCGGGATTTTAAGCAAACGGCTCGCGGTCTCGGCGCGCTGAAATTGTTCGGACGCGCGAACAATCCGGTTTAGCTCCTCAACCGCCGCGTGTTGCTCGTTAATTGAAAGCTTTGAGTAGCCAACGATGTCGATGAACAAGACATGGGCGATCTCGAGTTGGATCTCTTTCTTGATCTCGGCGGACATCAATGATGCGAAGAACGTGATTCGTTAAAAGAGTTACAACGTTATATCGAAAAGAAGAAGAAAACGTTCAACGCTCACGGTTTGAGCACCGCTGGCATAACATTTCGTTCCAAGCTTACCACAGGGTGGCCATTTCGATTATCCGTATTAGTCGACAGAAAAGCTCGCCCGTTGACGGCCCTTTCCCTACTTTTTGGTCAATGACTTCCGAACGGCGCGAACTTTCAGCCGCAGCGCATTCAACCGAATGAAACCGGTGGCGTCGCTCTGGTCGTATTTTTCGGCGCTTTCGCCTTCCATCGTCGCAATCTGCGGATCGTACAAACTTTTCGGGCTCTGTCTCCCAGCGACAATGATATTGCCTTTGTAAAGTTTCAACTTAACGACGCCAGTGACGTTGCGTTGCGATTCAGTCACGAGCGCCTGTAATGCTTCCCGTTCCGGTGAAAACCAAAAGCCGTTGTAAACGAGAGAAGAGTATTTTGGAATCAGACTGTCGCGCAATTGCATCACTTCGCGATCCATCGTCAGCGTTTCCATTTGCCGATGGGCGAAATGCAGAATGGCCCCACCGGGTGTCTCGTATACGCCTCGGCCTTTCATTCCGACAAAACGATTTTCGACAATGTCAACGCGACCGACGCCATGCTTGCCGCCGAGCTTATTCAGCGTTTGCATCACCTGAAGTGGTGTAAGCCTGGAGGGCGCGGCGCTGTCGGCGGTGCGAGCCGCACTGGCATAATTTTGACACGCGACGCCAACACAATTGCCATTCTCAAACGCGAGCTCGACGTATTCAGGCTCGTCCGGGGCGTCTTCCGGTGACACACTCAATTTATACATCTCGCGCGCTTCAGGGCCGCTGGCATCGAACCACGGATCTTCCAGCATTCCGCTCTCGAAGCTAATGTGAAGAAGATTGCGATCCATCGAGTACGGTTTCGAAACACTCGCCTCCACTGGAATTTTATTCTCGTTAGCAAATGCGATCATTTCAGCGCGCCCGGGAAATTGTTTCCGAAATTTTTCGTCTCGCCACGGTGCGATCACTCTTAATTCCGGCGCCATAGCCGCGGCAGTGAGTTCAAAGCGAACCTGGTCGTTCCCCTTTCCCGTCGCGCCGTGTGCAATCGCTTCGGCCGATTCTGCGCGCGCGATCTCGACCATGCGTTTTGCGATGAGCGGACGCGCGATACTTGTCCCGAGAAAGTATTGTCCCTCGTAAATCGCGCCGGCCTGAAACATCGGGAAGATAAAGTCGCGCGCGAATTCCTCGCGTAGATCTTCGATGATGCACTTGGCCGCGCCTGTGCGCAGCGCTTTGTCCTTTAATCCCTCGAGTTCTTCTCCCTGACCGATGTCGGCGCAGAAGGCGATAATCTCCGCGTCGTAGTTTTGTTTCAGCCAGGCGAGAACAACCGAGGTGTCGAGCCCGCCCGAGTATGCAAGAACAATTTTCACGGATGTTTGATGTTCGATGTTTGATGTTTGATTTCCAACCAAAGATTCCGCGAATCGGGTATCACAAGCTCGCCTCGCCCCAATCCCCTACCCGACCCACTCCTCTGCCCTCACTGCCGCTTACGCGTGCGTCTCTCCCAGCGGGAGAGATGGGAAGAGGAGGACACGGGTCGCGGGTGTCTTGGGAATCAGGGCGGGAGACCGTACGCGCTGGCGCCAGGTGAGGGGCGAATGTGGGCCGCTGCAAATCAGAACAGCATTCGTTAGCGATTCTTGAGCGTTCAGTCGCCGAAGGAAATCTCGACGTCGCGCGCGGTCTGAACCATCTCGCCATTTGGTGGCACCAGCCGCAAACGATTGACCGCATCGGCTATGGGTACGTGGCGTACCTGATAGTTTTGGTAGCTGACCATCGAGCCGAAATGGCCTTCGTTAACTAACTGTACTGCCTTCACTCCGAAGCGGGTGCCGAGAATACGATCAAGCGTGGTGGGCGCGCCACCCCGTTGCAGGTGACCAAGCACACAGGTGCGCGTCTCTTTCCCAGTCCGCGCCGCAATTTCTCGCGCTACAATGTCGCCGATTCCACCCAAACGGAACTCGCCTTCTTTCGTTTCGCGTTTGACCTGCTGTCCGTCTTTCGGACGCGCGCCTTCGGCGACGACGACCAGGGAACTCAGATCACCGGCAGCATCGCGCGCGCGAATGGCTTCGGCCACCCTATCAAAATCGAATGGAATTTCCGGAATCAGGATGACATCAGCGCCACCCGCAATCCCACCGTGCAGTGCGATCCAGCCGGCGTGCCGCCCCATCACTTCCACCACAATGGCGCGCTTGTGGCTCGTGGCTGTGGTATGCAGACGATCGAGCGCGTCCATCACCGCTGCTACGGCAGAATCGAAACCGAAGGTCATGGCCGTCGCTTCAAGATCGTTGTCGATCGTTTTCGGAACGCCGACGCAATTGATTCCAGCCTCTTGCAACTGCAAAGCGGTCGTCATCGACCCATCGCCTCCGACAATGATAAGCGCCTCGATGCGCGCTTCATTTAAAACTTTGCGTGCTTTCTCGATTACGTCCGCTGCCACCACGGCACGATCGCCCGCGCCAATCTTGGCCACAAAGTGTCCACGATTAGTGGTCCCGATCAGCGTCCCACCCAGCGCCATGATGTTTTCCGTACACTTGCGGTCGAGAACGGTAAAGTCACCCGGCGGCAGCAATCCTTCGAAGCCGTCGCGGAATCCGAGCATTTCCCAACCAAGTTTGTCGGCCGCGAGCGCGGCGCCGCGCAAAACGGCATTAAGTCCGGGGCAATCGCCACCGCTGGTAAGAATGCCTATCCGCATTTTCATCCGCGGAGAAATTACAGCATCTTTTTCGGATCGACCAGTCGACCGGCAGCGGCCCATTGATCGTAAAGTTGCCAACCCTGCCGGACGAGTCGCTCGCCATCTCCAAATCGATCGTTGCTACCAAGAATTACGACGATGAGGTGACGTGGAAAAATTGTGGCGTTGTCGCCATTCTTGATCACTTCGGAGGGGCGATTAGCCGAAAGGATGAGACATTCGCCAGCATGGGCCGTCTGGCCTGTTTTGACGCCATCGATTCCGTTTGTGCCGAGCAGATCGTTGGTTGTTCGAAGGAGAGCATGCATTTGTTTTCCGGCACGGTTGAAAGAAATTTCCCGCTCCTTTTGCGAAACATAAAAACGAAAGCTCGCCTTGTTCATCGCATAACGGGTGAGTCGCGCGAGATCCATCGCAGTGGAATATGGCATCGGCCGTTCCTTGTAATCGAATCCACTGGGATTGACGAAACGCGTCCGGTCCATGCCGAGTTGTTTTGCCAACGCATTCATTTGCGCGACGAACACGGTGGCAGACGTGATCTTTGAATTTGATTCTGCCGGCTCCAACGTTTCACCCACGCGAAGGGCAAGGGCGTTGGCGGCGAGGTTGTCCGATTGCACCAGTGCCGCATACAGCAAATCGCGTAATGAAACTACATCACCGACCTGCCAGCCGACTTCATTTTTTTCCACGCCGACAAAGGCGGCCTGGGAGATTGTTGCTAGCTGGTTGAGATCGCCGCCCTTCTTTTCAGCCCAATCCAGAACGACGCAGGCGGTCGCCATCTTGGTCAAGCTGGCAATCTGACGCTTTTCGCGAGCGTTCTGCTCGATCAAAACGTAGCCGGTTTGCGAATCGACAACAAGATAGGATGGCGGAAGCTGCCCGGCGGCGGCCCTTGGCGGCGCGACGCAAATTACGCAAATCGCAAACGCGACGAGAAAAAATTTAATAGTAGAAGCCACGCCCGGAGAAAACCGGCAGCACCTTAGCCAGGGCAATTCGAATTACAACGCGAATCCCACTCGTCGTGTTGGATTATTCCGGAAGGCTGACGTTGGCGCGCGCACCGTAACGATACGGATCCGTGCTTAATGTCAGATAGACGCGCTCGGCCGCATTTTGCAGATCGAAGTGCAGAGCCCGACCAAGTCCGCTTGCGCGAACGGTTCCGTGTCTGCCCTGAAGCTGGCTTCCGCCATACATGTCAAACTCGTAGACAACCGAACCGCTTTTAACATCCGTGACGCGAACATGAAGCGCGAGAATGGATTGGCCGACGCCGAATGACCCTAAAAAGAACCGGCCCACTGGACTGCCGCCATCGACCACATCGAATTCGCCATCAACCAGCCAGCCGATACGAGCTATTTCGTGCGGTTTGAGAATCCGAGCCGGCGCAATTTTTTCCAATTGTTCCTTAAGGTCTTCCGCGAACTCGACTGGCGCGAGAGCCTTCCGGATCGGCATCTCGCCGTCAGTTTGCGCCTGGTCGCCTGTAAATTTCGCGGTATCCACACAGAATGGCCGAATGTAAATTGCCCGTGGATTGTAGGCGCCTACACCGCAATTGGCGGTGATCATGCGCACGTGCGATCCGAAATCTTTTGTATCCGTGGGAGCAGCCGCACCAGATCCGCCGACCCGGCTTTTTGTAACGTACATGTCTGCGCAAGAACAGAGCAACAAGCTGGAAGCAATAGCGATAAGAGGTTTCATAATTTTTTCGGGCGACCACCTGTTCTTCCCCAAGAACCGGGCGGATCGCGTGGCTTCCGTAATGCAACTATCGTGCCGCACCCGAGGGAAAATTGCCACCTTCTAACACTTACGAAGGCCGCTACTGAAAGCCTTTATCGTTCAGCGTCGGAGCGCGACGGACTGCGCCTAGCTGGTGCCCACGGGAGGCCCTTCGCTACGTGCGCGACTGACAAGCAGCCGCATGATTAAGTACGTCGCAATGGCGCTGGGAACGGCGATGAAGAGCGATCCAATCAGCGCTGGCCAGACCACCCGCAGAAAAAATCCCCAATGCAGGTAATCGCTCACCTGAAAATGAGTGATGCGCAGTCGTTGCGGTGGCGGCCTCTGCAGAATCCAGCACCCCAGCTTGTATTCAACGAAGTAGATTGCGGGCATGGCGAAGATGACGATGTCGTGGACAGTGACGGCAATCGCGGCCGCCACTTTATTGCACCGACATACCCATGCGGCCGCAATCGACAAAAGCGTTTTAAATGGATATAGCGGCGTAAAGCCAAAGAAAATTCCGATGGCCGAACCGAGGGCAATGGAATGGGGGCTGTCCGCGATCGTCATCAGCGTCATGTGATGCGCAGCCAGCCAGGCCTTCAATCGAACGAGTGGACCCGGTAATGGCGGACCGGCGGGAGATCTCGGTGCTTCCACGCGATATCCTAGCTCAGAACAATTCCGCCGTCTGCGGAGGGAGCGTAACGAGCTGACCTAACGCTTTTCGGAGTCGAAGGGCGGCGTGCGGCGCGTAATCGCGCGCGTTGTTGTTAAAGATGACATGCACTTCTTTCGCATTGTGGGCCAATCGCTTGCTCCGCTTCGCGACTTCGTCGATCTCGGCGTCTGAGTAATTGTAATTAAACCGCGCAGCTACGGTTTTGCCGGTAATATAGGCGCGCGAATCGCGTCCGTGCAGGCGAAGATAAGCGACGTCCGAATTAGTAATTGCGTTAAGCTCACTCGGCATAATCGTGAAATGCTTTTCGGATGGCGCATCGACATTCACAAAGATTGCATTTCGTTCCCGTATAAAATCGAGTGTTTTCTCAAGCTGCTCGCCTTCTACCCAATTTCGGTTTCGCAATTCAACAGCGACCCGAAAGTCGCTGGTCAATTTCAGCACGTTTTCGAGCTCATTGAGTTTATGTTTGCGCGGCGAAAAGGCCGGCGACAATTGCAACAACAAGACCCCCAGCTTTTCTGCACGACGAAGGACTTCCAAGGAAGGCGCAAAAGCCTGTAACATTTCATCCATCGTCGCGGTGGTGGGTAAGACTTTCGCGCCCTTCTCCAGTCGCAATTTCTTTTGCAGCGCGGGGGGTAGAAGTTTCGCCGGGGTGGAATGATGTGAGAGCAACTGATGCAATTTGATATTGAAGAGAAAGTCTTGCGGAGTGACATCGCACCACCGGCGCAGCAGCATCGGGTCGGGCGCGGAATAGAAGGTGGAATTGA
>QHPP01000284.1 GCA_003219125.1 Verrucomicrobiota bacterium | reverse complement strand
CCGTTTATCTGGACGACGATTTCGACTTCATCCTCGATCAGCAGCGCTTCGTCATAGTCCGGCCAGGTTTGCTGAGCGATCTCAGCAGGCTGGATTTGGAATTTAGCGCCCAATATTTCCCACAGCTCAGAGGTCAAATGCGGCGCGAATGGATTGAGCAAAATCAGCAGCGTACGCATGGCCGTTACCGGAATTTTTTCCACATTGGTAAAGGCATTCACGAAAACCATCATCTGGGAAATGGCGGTATTGAATGAAAGCGACTCGATGTCTTCAGTCACTTTCTTGATGGTGGCGTGAACCAGTTTGAGGTGCGATTTGTCGGGCGCGATCTCCTGAATGCGAGGAGACAATCCCCATTCTCCGGACTGGTTCTCATCCATCATTAAGCGCCAAACCCGGGCGAGGAAGCGCGAAACGCCTTCCACGCCGCGCATGCTCCACGGTTTCATTTGCTCCAGCGGGCCCATAAACATTTCGTAGCAACGAAACGCGTCCGCGCCGTATTCGTCGATCACCTCGTCGGGATTAACGATGTTCCCGCGCGACTTCGACATCTTCTGATTGTCTTCGCCGAGAATAATTCCTTGATTGACCAGCCGTTGAAACGGTTCCGGTTTTGACAAGTACCCGAGATCGAAGAGCACCTTGTGCCAGAAACGTGAATACAAAAGGTGCAAAACGGCGTGTTCGGTTCCGCCGACATACAGATCCACCCCGCCCGGCTTCGCCGAGGTTTCAGATTTCATGTTTCGGGTTTCAGTGGAAGTCCCTGGACCCTGAACCCTGAACTCTGAACCCTTGCTTCCCATCCAGTAGCGCTCTGCCTCTTCTCCAACAAAGCGCTGGTCGTTCTCCGGATCGCAAAATCTGATGTAGTACCAACAGGAGCCGGCCCATTGCGGCATCACGTTCGTTTCGCGTGTGGCTTTGTCGGAATAGCGAACCCATTCTTTCGCTTTGGCCAATGGTGGCTCGCCCGTCCCGGTTGGTTTGTAGTCTTCCAGCGGCGGCGGCATTACCGGCAACTCCGATTCGGCCAACGATCGATGCTTGCCACCTTCCCACACGATGGGGAATGGCTCACCCCAGTATCGCTGCCGGGAAAAGAGCCAGTCCCGAAGTTTGTAATTGATTGAGCGCTTGCCAAGCCCGCGCTCCTCCAGCCACGCGGTAATCTTGCGAATTGCCTCCCGCGAGGGCAGTCCATCAATTACCGGTGAATTGATCGCAACGCCATCACCGGTAAACCCAATTGCGTCTTCACCTCCTAAAGGCCGAACGACCTGGCGAATCGGCAAATCAAACTTGCGCGCGAATTCCAAATCTCGTTCGTCGTGCGCGGGCACCGCCATGATCGCACCAGTGCCGTAACCGAGCAGAACGTAATCCGCGATCCAGATCGGAATCTTTTCATCGTTCGCTGGATTAATCGCGAACGCTCCAGTGAAAACGCCGGTTTTTTCCTTGGCCAGATCGGTCCGCTCCAGCTCGCTTTTGCGTGCGGTCCGCTCACGATATTCGCGCACCTCCGGCCATTGCTCCTCTGTGACGATCAGATCCACCAGCGAATGTTCCGGCGCCAGCACCATGTAAGTCGCGCCGTAAAGCGTGTCAGGCCGCGTCGTGAAGACTCGAATGACTGATAGTGACGAATGACGGACCTCTCGGCCTTCGTGCTTCGGCTTTCGTGCTTCGTCATTTTCCGCAACGAGGAAATCGATCTCCGCTCCTTCGCTGCGGCCGATCCAGTTTCGTTGCAGCAATTTGATTCCTTCCGGCCAATCCAGGTCATCAAGTTCATTCAAAAGCCGTTCGGCGAAGGCAGTGATGCGCAGCATCCATTGCCGCATCGGTCGTCGCACCACCGGAAAGCCGCCGATCTCGCTTTTGCCGTCGATCACTTCCTCATTCGCCAGCACCGTCCCGAGCTCCGGACACCAATTGACTGGCACGTCAGCGACATAAGCCAGCCGCACACTGTCCGGATCGGCTCCGCGATAAGCCGAGATCGGTTCAGCTTTATTCATTTCCGGATTGAACCAGGAATTGTAAATCTGCAGGAAAATCCATTGCGTCCATTTGTAATAACGCGGATCGGTCGTGTTCACTTCTCGCTGCCAATCGTAGGAAAAACCGATCCGTTTCAGTTGCGATTTGAATTTGGCCACGTTCTCGCGCGTGGTGACCGCCGGATGCTGCCCCGTCTTGATCGCATATTGTTCGGCCGGCAAACCGAAGGCATCCCAGCCCATTGGATGCAGCACGTTGAAACCGCGCATCCGTTTGTAGCGCGCGATAATGTCGGTCGCGGTATAACCTTCCGGATGTCCCACGTGCAAACCGGCGCCACTCGGATACGGGAACATGTCGAGGATGTAAAATTTCGGTTTGGCTGCGTCGAAACCCTTCTCGCCCGGATTCGGCGCGTGAAAAAGCTGGCGCTCATCCCAAAGGCGCTGCCATTTGGATTCAAACCGATCGAATGGATATGGTTTGCGGCGCGCGCTCATGTGAGATTGAGATTATTGTCGTCCCGAGCGAAAACGCCAGTCCGGCTCGGACCGAAGGATCCCGATGAAGTTACCTTAAAGCTTTCGCAACGGGATCCCTCGACTCCGCTCGGGATGACGGCGAATTTGGGCGCGATGGATTTGCTTTTGGCAACGCGCAACCAACACAAGACCCGCGAATTTACGCAATTACTCGGCCGGAATTTTACGCTCCGCGATCTGACGAGTCAGCGCGATCTGCCGGAAATCCTCGAGACCGGTCGCACCTTTGAAGAAAACGCAGTGATCAAGGCGACAACCATCTCTAAAATTTTCCCGCACAAAATGGTGATCGCAGACGACTCCGGCCTTGAAGTGGACATGCTTGCGGGCGCGCCGGGAATCTTTTCGGCCCGTTATGCCGGAGAAAACGCGAGCGATCGGCGCAACGTGAAGAAATTGTTGTGCGAATTGCAAGGCGCGACGGAACGATGGGCGCGGTTCCGCTGCGTCATCGCGCTGGCGAAGAATAGGAAACTCATGACAACGGTCGTGGGCGAAGTAGCCGGTGCGATCACGAAATCCCCGCGCGGCGAAAATGGATTCGGCTACGATCCGATCTTCGTGCCAGAAGGATTTGAAGAGACGTTCGCCGAATTACCTTCCAACACGAAAAACGCGATCAGTCATCGCGCGAACGCAGTGGCCGAACTGGT
The DNA here is from genome assembly GCA_003219125.1 of Verrucomicrobiota bacterium. GTDB lineage: Bacteria > Verrucomicrobiota > Verrucomicrobiia > Chthoniobacterales > UBA10450 > AV69. The sequence continues at coordinate 1,518 of QHPP01000284.1, read as the reverse complement.
TCGTTATTTTAATACTGCGCGCCGGTCAGCACGAAAGTGATTGGAATACGAACCCGTGCTGGCGTTCCTGGTTTGAAACGCCAGCGGCGGAAAGCGGAAACGGTGGAGTTATCCAAAATCGGATTACCGATGCTTTGTTCCATCCGGCTGCGCGCCTCGTAGGGATAATCGGGTCGCGGCGCGCTGAGCACGAACGCCTTGCCATTCCCCACTGCGGCTAGCCGTGTTTCCCGCGATGGCCGAGTGGGAGCGGGGGTCCGTTGCGCTTTGATCACGCGACGAGTTTCCTGAGGTTCAATGAAATCGGCTGCCGGAACCGGTCCGGGCGGCAGGACAGAAATATCGGGATCTGGCGGAATTGGCGGATTGTCGGCGAAGTAGACTCCGATGGTCGTAGGATCGATCGCAGCTGGTGCTGTTGGCGGTGATTCTTGACGGAACGCAATTGCCACGGCAGATAAGTGAATTAGAACTGCCGCGGCCAGCGCTGTCGCGATCGGCCATTTCGATGGCCTTCGGTATATGAACGCACTGTTTTTCATCACACCTTCTTGTGAGATCAAACACGCGAGCGGGAGAAACCTTAGGAGAATTCGTCGTAGCGCGGGTCACCGATTCGTCATCCCGAGCGACAGTCGAGGGATTCCGTGGCGTTGCCTTAAAGGTACCATTGTGGGATCCCTCGACTCCGCTCGGGGATGACCGGCGCGCCTAACGAGTCGTCGGCGGTGCGGCGCGGATCTGATACCCGACTTTTTGGATGCCGACTTGGCGGACTTTATCTAGCAAAGCAATGACGTCGCCATGAGTCGACATCATTTCGGCGCTGATTGAGATCTTGATATTCGGATTGGCGGCGTGCAGTTGAAAAAGCCGCGGCAAAACCTGATCATCCTGAACAAATTGACCGTCGAAAAAAATCGCGTTGCCGGGCGAAACGCGGATGGCGACGTAATCTTTCGTAACCGTAGTGGGTGGCGCACCTTGGGCGGGCAGATTGACCTTAATGCCTTTCATGTGGGTCTGGCTCAGACTCACCATCATGAAACTGGCAAGAAGAAAAAACATGATGTCAATGAGCGGAATGATTTCGATACGCGCCCGCTTTTTTGGAATCGGTGAAGCGACATGCATAAGCTTTTCGCTGGCTAATAGGATGCGCCAGTCATAGTGAACGTGATTGGTATTCGAACCTTGGAAACCGTTCCCGGTTTAAATCGCCAGCGTCTGAATGCGCTCACAGCCGAATTATCCAGGATCGGGTTCCCTATACTCTGAGCCATGGTAGCGTCAGTGACACTTCCGCTCCCGGGATCAACGGTAACAACACAGACGCCGCTGCCGGTGATGTGCCGACTACGCGCTTCGTAGGGGTAATCCGGCCGCGGAGCGCTGATGGCGCTGGCTTTCGCCTGTGAGGCCGTCATCATCCCGGGCGGCTTAGGCGGACCGACCACCTGAGGAGCCTTAATGGGTTGAGCCTTCGGCTTATTCTTTTGTGGTGGCGGCGTTTGTTCT
>QHPP01000006.1 GCA_003219125.1 Verrucomicrobiota bacterium | reverse complement strand
GATTGCCCAACGATCCGACCGCCTTCTCATTGCCTGCCTTTATCGCTCGAAGGCAAGGGAATTGGGAGGAATGCATCCGCAACTTCGAACGCGCGGTAGAGCTCGACCCGCGCAATGTTTGGACCGTCCAACAGGCATCCCAGACCTATTGGTTGCTCCGACGCTTTTCGGATATGGCACGTTTGCTGGAGCACGCTGTGGCTGTCGGAGTTGACGATGCAAACACGCGTGTTGCGCGGGCATTGGTCGACTTGGAAACGCGCGGCGATCCTTGCAGCGCTCACGACGCTATACAGAAGGCCTTGGCCGCAGATCCCAGTGCGGTGGATGCGATCGCGGAGCAGTGGCTATACGTTGCGCTATGCCGGCGTGATGCGGCGGAGATCACCAGCGCATTAGCTTCAATACCACAGGCTGGAATTGTTCCTTTCACGGTACGTATGCCTAGGCCGTTTTGCGTCGCACTCGGCGCACGTGCAAGAGGTAACACGTCCGCCGCCGAGATGGCTTTTAAGGCCGCGCGAGCTGAAATGGAAAATATTTTGCGGGAGGAACCGGACTATCCTGAGGGGTTATCCATTCTGGCGATGATCGATGCTGCTCTGGGAAAAAACGAAAAGGCTCTGGACGAAGGCCGGCGTGCGCTCGAACTGATGCCGATAAGCAAGGATGCCGTCACCGGCGCGGAAGTCCGAAGAAACCTCGCAATCACCTGCGCATGGATGGGCGAAAGAGAACTTGCCTTAGAGGTATTGGAGCAGGCATTGCTGCAGTCCGGCCCGATCAGTTACGGCCAATTGCGACTGCACCCTTGGTGGGATCCGCTGCGAGATGATCCACGATTTGAGAAAATCATGGAAGAAGCGAAGAAACCCGTCGCGTTGAAATAATAATCATAGGGAAACGCTCCAGCGAAATTGCTGCAGTGGCAGGCATGCCGCCTGCAATTTCTCTATAGCAGCTGACACGGCTGCCTCTACAGTGAACGGCCCAGCGGTCGCGCGCTAACTTTGATTCAACTGCGCGAGAATTTCCGGATCGCGCACATCTGCCCATGCTCCGCTGAGCTCAAACGCTTTAACTTTTTTTCCAGACTGCGCCAGGTCGCGAATGGCATCCGTCAATTCGTATTCGCCGCGTGGCGATGGCTGCAATTTCGCGGTCCAGTCAAAGATACTCGGTCGGAATGCATAGACGCCAGCGTTGTACCACGCGCTGGTCGTTTCGCCCGGCTGCGATTTCTCGCGGATGTCGGTCACTTCCATCCGCTCGTTAACAAAAACCGCGCCTCCCTTGCTCACATCTTCGTTTTGTTTTACACTCACGATCGCCTCGACCTCGTCCGACAGATCGACGATTGATTTGTAGTTCACCGGATCCACCAGTATATCGCCGTAACTTAGAAGAAAAGACGATTGACCGACGAAGTCCCGCGCCAGGTCGACCACGCGCCCCGTCCCATCCTGCACTACCTGTGTGGCGTATTTAATTTGCAGACCAAAGCAGGTGCCATCACCAAAGTAGTCTCGGACCGCGTCGCCGTGGTAACCGACAATTATCAAGAAGTTTTTGATCCCGGCTGCCTGCAATCCTTCGATGATGTGCAGCAGAATCGGCTTCCCCCGGACTTTGATCATCGGTTTCGGTAGATCGGCCGTTAGTTCGCGCATCCGTGTGCCCCGACCGGCAGCGAGCAAAACCGCCTTGCTGATCTTAGTCATAACGGATATTGCCAAATCCTCACCTCGGCGCTTCAGGCGTCCTCTCCCTCGGGGAGAGGACTGAGGTGAGGGCAATGCCGTGCGTGGCTGAGAAGTTAAGATACCAAGCGTAACATGGCCACAACGATCGTTCAGGATTTACCGCATAGATAATTGCGTCCAAAACGCCTTCGAGATTGCTGAAGATATCGTGGTTGTAAAAACGAAGAACCCGAATGCCTTTTTCATAAAGTTCGATCTCTCGATCTAGATCGGAAGTTTGCCCGCGACCGGTTAAGTGACCAGATCCGTCTAGCTCAATGGCAAGCTTCGCCTCTTCGCAGAAGAAATCGACGATCCGATTCCCAAGAGGATACTGCCCGCGAAACTTCAAATTAGCGATCTGGCCATTACGCAAACATGATAACAACCGTTTCTCTGCATCGGTAGCTCCTTTTCGCAGGTGTCTGGCTTGCTGAACGCTCATGTTTGCCCTCACCTTAATCCTCTCCCCGAGGGAGAGGAAATCGCAAAAGAGCTTCAGCGGCTTTGCTGCTTACGCGAACGCGCAAGGAGTTAGGCGTTGCCTTGAAACACGAAAGCACGATGAGACGATCTCGTCTGCTCCCTTCTCTCCTTGTGGGAGAGACGGACAGAAATCGCCAGTGAGGGCAAAGAGAAACGCGATTAGGAGGGGACCAGGCGAAGTAGTCGCAAGATAAAATTTCAGCCTTGGAATGAGCCGACTTTTGAAGGAGAGATCCCGCACAAGGAGAACGTGGCGAAGAACTGCTTCAATGACGAAGCTCGAATGAGTAAATCAACAATACAATCAGCGCTTAATCATCATTTCGGTTTCGTCATTCCTTCGAGCTTTGCCATTCGGCATTGAAATTCGCGAAGGGCTCGTCCAGCATCACGGCGTGCTAAAGTTTCTTGGAAAATATCGCGAAGCCGGTCTCCTGCTTTTGCGGGCGAGCGTCGGTCTCATCTTCATTTTGGTTTGCGGGCCCGTTCTTCTCTCCGGGGAACATCGCTGGTCGCAATTCGGCAGTGCCATGCGCGTCTTTAACTTTCATTCCCACCTTGATTGGTGGGGATTTCTGGGAGCGCTCGCCGGATGTGTTGGCGGAATTTTCATGATGCTCGGATTTGCCTTTCGCATCGGCATTCTGGTCGCCTTTCTGGTTGCGCTGGTAAACGCCATTGCCGTTTCGCACCACGAGCACGGTCTTTATTCGATAATTATTCCGATCGAAGCCGTCATCGTTCTTGTTTGTCTTTCCTTCATCGGCCCCGGGAAATACAGCGTGGATAAGGGATAGGGAAGGTGACAAGTGATGAGTGAGAAGTGAGAGGTTTGTCCATTCACGATTCACTAATCACTGATCACAGTTCACCACTCAGTATTCACCTTTCTTCTCAGTCACGATCAACGCCGGCAAATCCGCTTGCTTGATCAGCTCGGTGACTTTCGGCAGATCATCCTGCTTGATCGCGTTCCACTTTTTCAACTGCTCATCGAGCCGCCCGCTCAAGGACGCGAACACATCCATTTGCGGCTTGGTCGGCTCGCGATCGCCCGCATCAATCGAGTGGCTGAAAGTGTCGAACGCTTCGTTGAGCATATTTGGAAATGCCAGATTTCCTTCCGACCCTTTCATGTTCACCTGAATCAACTGCTGCTCCACGTCTGACATTTTGTGTTCCATCCCGTCCGCTGCGTCCAACGCCGGCTTCACTTTCGGATCGTCACCGAACTTCGTATGCAGCGCTTTGATTTGCGATTTTATCTCCCGAATCTCGTTTACCGCCTGGTGCAACTCGGAAATGCGGCCGTTCACCTGCGTCGATAGCTCAAATTGCTTCGGTAATTCTCCCTCGTGATCTTTGGTGCGCGGATCGATCACGAGATGAAGCGCTGCCGTTTGCGTTTTCCCATTGGCCGTTAGTTTCACCTGGTAGTCACCGGGCAAGGCCAGCGCTCCGCGTGGTGGGTTGCCCGAGTAAAATGCGCCCGGGACTTGAATCGGCTCATTGTAACGCAAATCCCAGGCGAATCGGTTCATTCCTTCATTTGCCGGGATTGTCTTGGGCGCTTCCACCCGGTCAGGCCATTCTGGCGGTTGCTCATTTTCCTTTTTCTCCTTGCTCGAAAGATGGCGCACGAGTTTTCCCTGGGCGTCGAGAATATCGAGAGTCACTTCATCCTTCGGTGCGCTCTTAAAATAATAATCGATCATTGCGCCCATGGGCGGGTTGTCGCCGGCCGGCTGGCGTTTGTCGATTTCTTCCGGGTAATGCAATCGCACCGCCGATTGCGGTTGGTAAAGCAACATGTCGGACGACGCGCTCTGGATGGTGAGCTGGCGCAAGGGCGTCAAATTATCCAGCACCCAAAAGGAGCGGCCATGTGTGGCCGCGACGAGATCGTCATCCTTGACTATCAGATCGTGAATGGGCGATTGCGGAAGGTTCAATTGCAATGGTTGCCAGTGCGCGCCATCATCTAACGAGAAATATACCCCAAGCTCGGTCCCGGCGTAGAGCAACCCGTTGCGTTTCGGATCCTCTCTCACACTGCGGACGTATGCGCCCTCCGGGATTCCATTGGTGATTGCTCTCCAACTCTTTCCCAGATCCGTCGTTTTGAAAATGTAGGGCTTGAAATCATCCAGCCGGTGACGATCGACCGCGACATAAGCCGTGGTCGCGTCGTGCGGTGAAGGGTCGATGATCGAGACCGTGCTCCACTCCGGCATCTTGGGGGTGACGTTCGCCCAGTTTTTGCCGTCGTCGGTCGTGACATGGACCAGCCCGTCATCCGTCCCGGCCCAAAGCGTTCCCTGTTTCTTCGGCGATTCGGCCAGCGCAAAAACGGTGTCGTAATATTCCACGCTCGTGATGTCATTGGTCAGCGGGCCGCCGCTTGGCTGTTGTTTCGATTTATCATTTTTCGTCAGGTCATTGCTGATCTGGGTCCAGCTCATGCCGTGATCGGTCGATTTAAAGACGCATTCCGCCGCGGTGTAGAGCACATCTGGATTATGCGGCGAAAGGAAGAGTGGGGTGACCCATTGGAAACGATGCAGAAGATCGGCCGCGCCGTGGCCGGAATGGTCCATCGGCCACACGCTGACGTCCTGTCCTTCTTCCTTGTTCTTATCGTAGCGAACGACGTAGCCCTCGCTGTTGGAATAAATAATGTGCCAGTCGCGCGGATCGGGTGTGACGAACCCGCACTCGCCGCCCCCGGCAACGAACCAATTCTGTGCCGTGATTACACCCTCCTCGCTCCGGCTCGCGATGCCTACATTCGAGTTGTCTTGTTGCGCGCCGTAGATGTGATACGGATAGGCGTTGTCAGTCGCGACGTGATAAAACTGTGCGGTCGGCTGGTTATTTTGCGTCGTCCAAGTCTTGCCGCCGTCCATCGAGATACTGGCGCCGCCGTCGTTGGCGTTGCCGATCCGATTCGGATTTTGCGGATCGATCCAGAGCCCGTGATGATCGCCATGACGCGCCGGCAAGAGAGTGAACGTCTTGGCGCCGTCCACCGATTTGAATGCCCCGGTATTTAGCACGTAGACGGTGTCAACTGATTTAGGGTCTGCGTAAATCTTGCTAAAATACCACGCCCGCTGGCGAAACCGGCCATCGTCATTGACCTTGGTCCATTTCTCCCCTCCATCATCCGAGCGAAAGATGCCGCCCCCCTTCGCTTCGATAATGGCATAAACCCGATTCGAGTCCGCACCCGAAGCGCTAATCCCTATTCTTCCGAGAATGCCATCTGGCAGTCCATTTCCCGTTAGCTGTTTCCAGGTTACGCCGTTATCTTCCGATTTGTAGAGACCGCTGCCCGGCCCGCCACTGGAAAAAAACCACGGCTGCCTCCGCGCCTGCCAGAGCGAAGCGAAGACGACATTAGGATTATGCGGATCAAACACGACATCGATCGCGCCAGTGTTCTCATCTTTCGAGAGAACTTTCGTCCACGTTTTGCCGCCGTCGCTGGTCCGGAAAATTCCGCGTTCCGCATTTGGACCGAATGCGTGACCAAGTGCGGCCACCAGCACGATGTCGGGATTATTCGGATGCACGATGAGCGCGCCGATCTGGCGGGTGTCGCGCAGACCGATATTTTTCCAGTTCTTTCCAGCATCGACCGACTTGTAAACGCCGGTGCCGTAGGTGGTATTGCCGCGAATGGCTGCTTCACCGGTGCCGACGTAAATGGTGTTGTGATCGGATGGCGCCACCGCAATAGCGCCGATCGAGGAAATGTCCTGCTTGTCAAAGAGCGGCGTCCAGTTCGCGCCGCCATCCAGCGTTTTCCAAACCCCGCCCGCAACCGCGCCGAAGTACCAGGTATTCGGCTCGCCCGGCACGCCTTCGATCGCCAGTGCGCGACCTCCGCGAAACGGACCGACCTGTCGCCATTGCATCCCGGAAAAAAGTTTCGGATCGATTTGCGGCGCTGGAGTGGGGGACGCGCCCGGCGACGGCGCGGCGAACACCGTTCCGGTTAATGCAACAAGAACAAAAACAAAGAAAAAACAAAGACCACGCGAATACATGGCGCGTAAGTTCCAGACTTACGCACACCGTTCAACTGCAAACGCGCAGTTAATCATGCCGAAACCGCGGATGATACGGATATTTGTAGGGCAGCCGCTCCCGGTTGCCAGCGAGGGGGTTTCGGTGAGCGGCGTGCTGCACCCACTTGCCATTCCAAGCGAAGTCGCAATCTTGATGTGTCGCTTTTCTCCCGTGCGGAAGGTAAAGCGCAAGGGCGAGATGAGCGCAAACTGCGGGCGCAGAGTCGTGGGCTTGCCAAATTATCCCGAGCGTCACGGCACTCGGCCCGCTCAAATGTGAGCGAAAGAGATGAATCATCGACGCTCAGTCGGTTCGGGCGTCAATTCGATACATCTCGTTTGGGAATAGTAAGAGATCCTTCGACTTCGCTCAGGATGACAAATTAGTGGCGTACAAACGATGCGGCGCGCAGATACGCAATGATGGCGGATTGATCGGAGGCAGACAGATTGGCACGGCCGGACATTCGGCTAACGAGGTGTGGCCATTCATCCGGCGAATGTTTCGTCACCAGGGGCAGAGTGTGACATTCGAGACAGCGGGAAACAAATAACTTGCGGCCGGTTGCGAGTTCGTTTGCGCTTGCGTGATCGGGTCGGGCATTTGCAATTATGGCTGGAGTAATTGCGGGCGGCGAGGCAAAGTTTGCGCAGCTAACGATAAATAGGGTAATCATCGCAGATACAACTTGGCCTACCCAAGAGCTGCGATGCGTGAAAGTTGTAGCGGTCAATGACCGCGGGCCCGGGTCAGCGACACCGGCTACAGGTTTAGGGTAAAGAGGCCGCGGCCGGCGACCACGGCTACAGGGCAATGGGTTCACAAGCTGACTCCAAAGATGAGGCGCACTTGGTAATCAGGTTCGCCTTCGGTGCGGGTGGTTTGCGCGAGGGCGGTTACGGTGGCGAACCAGCGGTCACTGCGATAGGAAGCATTTGGGCCGAGGAAAAAATTATTTTCTGCTTCCGCGCTATGCCAGGCTGGTAAGAGAATCTCGTGCAGCATCTCCGCTCCCACAGAAATTCTCGGGCTAATTTCATAGCTCGCGCCGAAGACTTGTTGGATTTCGCCGTTACGTTCGCGCAGGCCTTTATCTTCCCATTCCGCCTCCAGAGTTAAGTTATAAGCGACAATGAGCGGGCCGAAGTTTTTTTGCGCGATGAGTTTTGTTTCCGATTCAAACGCGCGCCGGCCAGCGCTGATTTCCTGGTAAAGAGAAACTCCGACCGGATCGGTAACCGGATTGGTGAGGTTGTAGATTAGCTCGAGGGATGAGCTGTCGTAGTGCGCGCCACGATTCTCGTGGCTCCGCGCATAATCCCAGTTCGCAAAATAGATGCTGGCTTGGAAGTGCTCAGTAATTCCGATCTCGAGCTCATGACGAAAGACAGCTTCGGTAAAGCCGTTAGCAAACCGTGTCGTGGCATAGTTTTCGATTTCAAATGAGCCGGGCGGGGATGTAGGCGCTTCATAGATAAAAGTGAAATGGCGCGCACCGGCGAAGGCGGAGGCCATCGATAAGAGGAGAACAAGGAAGGGCGACGTCCAGGTCGCCCCGGCGACTAGGAAGGCGCCGCTCCTTGGGTTTCCCAGCGCCATCTCGTTTAGGAGCCGTCTGCTTACCGGACGGCCGGAACCGGTCTTGCCATTGGCGCATGGATGTTGACGCGTTTCGCTTCCTCAACCGAGTCGGTGCCGGCGAGCGGGACCGCGCCAAAACGTTTTGCGGCGTAGTAAGAACCGATGACAAGGAGAGCAGCGAGAAATTGTGCGGCCATGGTTTCGTAAGTCGGGAAAACGGCAAACCACAGACTCATCCAAGCCGGAATGGAATGCGCGAGCCAGGAAATCGGTGTAGTCGAGATCCAATTAGCAAGTTGCATTTCCTGAGCTTGCTCTCCAACCATCACCAGCAGGACGACGCCGAGCAGAATGCCGGTGGTAATCAACATTTTGCGATAAGGCAAACGCTGTTGCAGAACGAAGGTGAGGAGCGCGACCATCCCGGTAAGGACGAGACCGAGCAGCGTTCCTTTGAGCACGACGGCGCCACCGAGTCGCAGATGATAGCTCTGGAGGAAAAGCACGACTTCAAATCCTTCGCGATACAGTGAAGTGAACCCAAGAAGAATGAGCCCCCAGCGCAAACGCGAATTGCTAGTCGCAGCATCGAGGAGCGATTTGCGCCGGCGATTATGGGCGCGAATCCAGCCGCCCCAGTAAATTTTGTGGAAGAACCAATTCATGATCACAAGCAGGACGATCACTGCCAGCAGTCCGGTCGCGGCTTGCAAATGCAGCGCGGGAACATTCTCGCTCAACTGCTTCATGATTCCGACGGCGACAAACCAGGTCGCGAAGGTGGCGAGGAACGCGATCGCCGCACCCGACATCACCGGTTTGCGATAATTGCGCCGCGAGCCTGTCATACTGGCGGTGACGGCGGCGAGGACAAGAATGCATTCGAGTCCCTCGCGGAAAACGAGAACACCGATATCGAGCGAGGCGACGGTGGCGCTGGTCTGGGCTTGCAACGGATCGGGCGCCCCGTGGGCAGCGATCCCTTGCCAGATGAAAGCGGCGATGACGAAGAGCGCAGCGAACAATAAACCGACGCGAACGACGAGAGCGCGTGAACTGCGATTTTCCCTCGTGCCTCGCGGGAGTACATTGACCTTTGGCTGTTGGTAAACTCCGCGCGCAACCGTGCTAGCCATATAACAAACTTAACACATTGAATTTCGACATGCTGTCGCTTGGTTGCCATTTTTTAGCGGCTCGTTGTCCGGGAGAGCGCCCAAACGTAGACTTCCAAGTTCGCCAGAAGACGAATCCGTCCCGTGTGCGGATCTGTGTGCCAACCAGGCTTGTAGCCGGTTTCCCCTCCAGCCCCGAAAGCATTCGAGGCTCCGTGCCCAGGTATGCGTGCCGGTATTCCCGCGACTCGTTGTCCGGCGAAGCAATGGAGTGATGAGCGGCGCTGTCGCTGTTTCATTACTTCGTCCGCACCGATCATCGATGAATGACGAAGCACGAATGACGAATACGAAAGGATGACGAAGTCGGAATGACGAAAAGATTCTGGCGAGCAGCGGCCTGGCGCTAAACAAACACTCGCGAATTGGGGGTGCAAGCAGGCGACAGCTTTTGGAGCGGCTGTCTGTGCCGCTTTCCATTGCTCCATTACTCCTTCCCTCCAATCTTCCATATCTGAGTGGCGCATTGTGATTTTCCAGCCAAGTCGTAAATTCCAGGCATGCAGCGCCAGCGCGGGTTTACCTTGGTCGAAGTAATAATCGCGGTCTTTATTCTACTGCTCCTGCTTACTTTGGCGGTGCCGAGTTTGAATGGTGTGCTGGCGGACAAGCGCCTTCATCGATCGCTAGATCGTTTTAATGAGCTGGTGCGTCAGGCGCATGAGCGTAGTCTGGCTGAACACCGTGCCTATTTAATTGTCTGGAATGATGTCCAGATTAGCTTGCAACCAGCGGCATTTTTGAAAACGGAACCGCACCAACCGATCGATACCATGCCTATTGCGCGCCAGGAGAAATGGCGGCTTGAGTTGCCGGCGGCGTTGTCGAAAAAGGTGCCAGCGGAGTGGATCTTTTGGGAGTCGGGTGTATGCGAGCCAGCCAGAATCCGTTTTGCCAGCGACGATGGCAGCTGGACGACAGAGTATTCGCCGTTGAGCGGGCTAGGGGAAATTATCAGTTATGCGCCGCGCTAGGTTGCGTCCCGCTGTCGACGGAGTGCCGGAACATAGACTTTCAAGCCTGTTTCGTTTCAGCAGGCTAAAAGCCCGCTGGGCGCACAGGCCGGCATGCCTGTGTTCCAGGTCAGCTTTTGCCCTTTACGAGGTGCTACTTGGATTACTTATCTTTGCCGTTGGAATTATCGCGCTTGGGCGCGCGGTTAATAATTGCATGAACGCGAGCGCCTTGAGCACGGATGACGCGCGGGTGCGTGAGATTCTGGCGAACCGGATGGTGGAAATCGAAACAACCCCAGGGCAACCGGACAAGGCAAAGGAATCTAAAATCGACACTGGGTTTGGTATAGTAAAGCTAGTGCAGAAAGCCGCGCCGCAGGAAATGAAAGAGGAAGACGGGACCGAGCTAACCGGAATTAATCGCGTAACCTTAACGGCAAATTGGAGGCGCGGCGGAGCGGACCAGTCGAAAACGATTGCATTTTATGTTTACCGGCTCTGAAGATCGCCAGCGTCTCGCAAGTTCTTCTTTGGGGAGCGCAGGCTGCCAACCTGTCGTTTGCAGCAGTTTGCCGCAAACTGCGGTTTCCCATGACATTCCTGTCTCAGCAAAATCCCCATTCCCGCTGCGCACGAAGCTGCATTCGGCACGGCGGCCGAATGCTGCAGGCTGGCAGCCTGCGCTCCTCGGAAATCTGCGCGCGCGCGCCTTCACCCTGCTTGAGATCATGCTGGCGGTGATCATTCTGGGGATGATGTCGTTGGCGATTTATCGTTTCGTGCAAGCCAACGTCACCGCGATGCGGATCTCATCGGAAGCGGATGCGATGGAAGCGCGCTATGACGGATTACGCGAGTTGTTGGCTCAGCAGCTGCAGAGTTTGCCGCCGGGGACGGCCGCACTCGCGGGCGAGCCATTAAGGATCGACGGCCATGATCGTGATGAGTTGACCTGGTTTTGCCCGGCGGGCCCGGGATTATTGACTCGTTATGCAACAGGCGATTTTCGGGTGAGCCTGCGATTACGGGCGCGCGATGCAAAGAGCCGGCAGCTCGATCTCGGTCTCGTGCGCAAACCAAAGGAGGACACGGCCGTTGGAAGCGAACACGAAACATGGGTCCGTCTGATCGATAACGTCGGCACCTTACAAATTCGCTTTTTTGATTCGCGTTTGAATACGTGGGTGCAGCGCTGGACCGACACCGTCACGCTGCCGCGTCTCGTCAAGGTGGTGATCGGTCGCACCGATGCGAAGGCACCTACAGAAATCACAGTGCCATTGGCGCGAATGCCATTATGAGAAGCTCGAAATCGCGCGGCGCTGCCCTTTTGCTTTCGCTCTGGGCTCTCTTTTTGCTGGCAGCCTTGGTCATGTCTTGGGCGTTGAACATTGATTCACGCCTTAACCTTTCCGGAAGCGAAAACCGAATTCTGGAAGCACAGGCCATGGCGGCCTCGGGCGCGGAAGTGGCAATCGCTCCGGCGATCAAACCGAATTCGCCGAATCTGCAAGGCAAGTTTGGTCCCCGTCAAAGTTACAGCGCTCGCATCACTGGCGAAGGCGGGCGTTTGAATATCAACTGGCTGGTGGCCGGGGAAAATCCGACGCGGATCGAAATGCTGCGGCAGTACCTCGAGCTAAAAGGCATCGAATTGAACGAACGCGATCGGATGATCGACTGTCTGCTCGACTGGGTGGACCCGGATGATCTGGTGCGTTTGAATGGAGCGGAAGCGAGCGAAGACTACCAACCGGCCAATGCGTTATTGGTCCGAATCGACGAACTGAAAAAAGTGAAAGGGTGGGAGACTTTTACTTCGGCGCCGGGCTGGGACGAGGAATTCACGCTCAACAGCACCGGACCGGTTGATATGGCCTGGGCGCCGCGAGACGTCCTGCGCGCGCTCCCGGGATTTACGGATGCCATGGTCGACCGTTTCCTCCAACTCCGGGCGGGACCGGATGGGATTGATGGCACGGCCGATGACACCGTCTTCAAAAGCCTGGATGAGATTCGCGCCGCGCTCGGTCTTACCCCGGAGCAATTTCGGGAGCTTAGTCCGTTCGTTTCGCTCAAGGATCCTGTCCTACGAATCGTTAGCACTGGGCGGTCTGGCGACATCACTCGCGTAATCCAGCTGGTCTTTCGTCGCGCCGGGCTTACGCCGCAGTTGATTACTTGGAAGGAATTTTAATGGGCAAGTTCTTTCTCGTTCCTGGGGCGGAAGGATGGAATTTGATTAGTCGCCCTGCGGAAAACGGCAATTGGCGAGTGCGGGCGTTTCCCAGTTTGGATGCCGCCGCGGAAACCTTGAGTACGGATGATGATGTCGTGCTGGCGCTTCCCATTTCGATGGTGCTGGCGCAACGGATGCGTTTGCCCAGCGTGGAAGGATCGGAATTGCGCGAGATGGTTCGCATCCAACTGGAGAAGGCGCTTCCCTTTTCCACTGAAGAAGTCACCAGCGATTTCGAGGTGATCGAACAAGCCAATGGTGAGTGCGTGATTTCTGCGGTGGCGGTGCAGAATCAGCGGCTGACGGAAATCGCGGCGCCATTGTTGAATCGGAGGGTCATTCCGAGGGTAGTCACGGTCTATGCCGCGCAACGCGTCGCCACCCACGCGGGAAAAGGCTGCGCTTTGTTCATCTATCTGGAATCCGGTGCACTTGTTTCCGCCATTTCCGAAAACGGCAAGCTTAGTTTTGCGCGGACGATTGATGGCGGGGTGGCGGCGCCGCTCGAGCTCGAACTGCCGCAATTAACCATGACGGCCGAATTACAGGGAATCACCGCGTCGTTTCAAAACGTGTTGGTGGACGAAAAATGTTTTGGGCTGCGTGACAAGATCGAGCAGGCCATGGCAGCGCCGACCGAGACGATGGCGATTGAAACGCCACCCGCGTCGACCGGCCTCAATCTTCTTCCACAAGCATGGCGCGATGAGCGTTTACGACAGGTCCGGCGCGAACAATGGAAAAAACGGCTGGCAGTAGCAGGAATAGTCTACGGCGCAATCGTCGCGCTCGCTCTTATTCAGCTTGGTTACTTGAAACTCCGTGAACGGCAACTGAATCGCCAGATTGAACGTGATGCTCCTCACACTGTTTTTGTGCGAGCGGCGGCTAATAATTGGAAAGCGCTTGCTCCGGCGATCGATCCACATTTTTACCCGATCGAAATTTTGCTGCACTTATTCGACAGCCTGCCATCGCCGGACGTGCGCATCACCGCCTACAATCAATCGGCACGTCAAATTTCGGTTGAGGGCGAAGCGAACAAAGCGGCACTGGCTTATCAATTCGCGGATAAAGTCAAAAAGCATCCCGATTTGCAAAGTTTTACCTTCGACATGCAATCGCCGCGGATTTTGCCCAACGATCACGCGCAATTCCGGCTGGAGGGAAGACCACGATGATCGCGCAAGTGTTGCAACGAATGAACCGGCGTGAGCAGGTCCTGACTGGACTGGTGGCGCTGGTGGTATTTTCGCTGGCGAACTTGTTTTTGTGGAGCTGGCTTTTCCGCGCCATTGGAGATTCGCGAGTCGAAGTCGCGAAACGAAAACAAGCGCACAATGAGCAAACGGTCTTGCTGCGGGAAAGCGATCTTTGGTCGAAACGCGAGCAATGGTTGCGCGAGCATCAGCCGGTTTTTCACGGAGCCGGTGATGCCTCGGCTTTGCTCGATCAGCTCAAACAGATCG
>QHPP01000165.1 GCA_003219125.1 Verrucomicrobiota bacterium | reverse complement strand
GTATCTCACCGCGCAGGTGGCTCTTACTCTGGCTGGTTTTCGGGCAGGCAAAACTGTTCTGGCACCAGCGATCGGAGGATCGATCGGCAATGCAGTGACGCAATTGGCGCGCGCCTTGGGCGCGAAACGCGCCATGTCAAGCACGACCAACCATGCGAAAGCAGAGCAGGCGAAGGCGCTCGGATTCAATGAAGTCATCGATACCTCCTCGGAGAAGTTGGGTGACGGCGTGCGTCGTATTACGAGCGGTTACGGCGCAGACATTGTCGTCGACGGGATCGGTGGTGAACTCTTGAGCGAGGCGCTCGGAGTACTCGCGTTGGGAGGAAGCCTCACCACACTGGGGTATTCCGCAAGCCGCAAGACAACCATTGACGTGACAAATCTCATCGTGCCACAAGCCAGCATCCGCGGTCTCAATATGTTCGCTCAGCCGCAGGCTGCCATTACTCGCGCATGGAACGTTATTGTCTCTCTCCTTAAATCCGGTGCGATCAAACCGATCGTGGCTAAGACCTTTCCGCTGGTAGAAGCGGCGGCTGCTCTTCGTTACTTAATTGAGGGCCGCCCGTTCGGCAGAGTCATCCTAACAATCTGAGGAGTTCCAAAAGGAAAACGAAACATGAAAGAAAAACAGATTAAGAATCCAGGTTCCGATCATCCGATTTCGATCCAGCATAATCGTGCTCGCGTCGTAGTATCGGTCGCGGGTCGCGTGATCGCCGATACCCGGAACGCGCTGGCACTTCGCGAAGCCGACTATCCGGCCGTCCAATACATTCCACGTGAAGATGTCGATCTTACTCAATTGGAACGGACGGATCACGCTACCTACTGTCCCTATAAAGGGGACTGCAATTACTACAGCGTTCCCGCTGGAGGAAAAAAGTCCGTCAATGCTGTGTGGACGTATGAGGACCCGTATCCTGCTGTTGCGCAGATCAAGGGGCACGTCGCGTTCTATCCCGACCGAGTCGATGAGATAGCAGAGCAACTTCCAACGTTAAAGAGCGGCTAGTCTAAGGAGGTACCCTTATGGCTAGTCTTACCAACAAAATGGCGCTTGTTACGGGAGCCTCTCGCGGAATCGGTCGCGCTACGGCATCCGCGCTTGCCAATGCCGGTGCACATGTCCTGGTTCACTATGGCCATTCGGTGCAGGATGCGGAATCTGTCGTGGCCGACATCCGCTCAAAAGGGGGACGCGCGGATACGATCGGGGCAGACTTGGGAACTCTAGACGGAGCAACATTGCTGGCCAAGGACGTTCGCTCGATCGTCGGCAAGCGATTGGATGTGCTCGTGTCCAACGCTGGTATCTCCAAGGCTGCAACTATCAAGGATCATACGGTAGAGGATTTTGACAATCTCTTTGCAACGAACGTGCGCAGTCCGTTTTTTCTAGTGCAGCAACTCCTCCCTCTCCTCGGTGAAGGCTCGAACATCATCGTGATATCTTCGATCGGGGCTCACGCCGTAGTTGGGAAACCGGGCTTGGACAACCCTTCGATCCTCGCCTACGCCTCAACCAAGGGAGCACTAGAGACTCTGGTTAAAAACTGGGCTGCCATTCTTGGGCCGCAGGGCATCCGAGTAAACGCAGTCGCGCCGGGCGTGATTGACACCGACATGTCGAATTTCACGAAGACCGAGACGGGGCGTGAGGTCACGCTCGGTATGCAGGCATTGAAGCGAATCGGTAAACCGGAAGATGTTGCAGACGTGGTTGCATTCCTGGCGTCGGATGCAGCGCGCTGGATCACTGGTGCGAGCATTCCGGTGGACGGAGGATCAAAGCTCTAAGACTGCCGAGCGAGCTGCAACTGCTCCGAAGATGAATTCTCCAATACTGCAATAACTAAAGGAAAAGGAAATTATTATGAGTCAGACAATACAGGAGAGAAACAAGGCGCTGGTACTCGACGCCTTCGACACATTGTTTAACAAGCGCGACTACGCCGCCGCTGAGAAGTATTGGTCGCCTAACTACATTCAGCACAGCGCGCACATCGAACCGGGTCGCGATGGACTGTTCAATTTGATCCGCAACACGCCCGACACCTTGCGTTACGAAAATCGGCTCATCGTTGCGGAGGGCGACTACGTGGTCGTACACGGACGCTTCTCAGGAACTGGCCGGCCTGTCGCCTGGATCGCCGCGGATATTGTCAGGATCGAGAACGGCCGCCTTGCCGAGCATTGGGACGTCTTGCAAGATGAGGCGACAAAAGCCGAATCGAAGAGCGGCCTGCCGATGTTTGGCGACCATTTCACCGCCTGAATCCACCGGGGATTAACTTCGTTTCGTTTCGCGAGTTCGCGGATGATCTCCTCCTTTTCCATTTCACTTCTACCGAGCGTGCGATGCATTGCTCCTCCCGTCCGGAGAGCGCTCGCGTCGAGTACATCGGAGGCGCTCGTGCCCTTCGCCGACTCGCTGCGGCTCGTATAGGCCCTTGTTTCTTCGCTTCATTGTTTTCTGGCTTTGATGTCATTTTCGTATGGAACGTTGTGTGCTTCGGCCCACTCGATGACGAACTCCTTCATGGCATCGTCCCGATACTGATACCACCGCTCCAGTAAGCCCAGGCGGCTGGCAGTGTCCTTGAAATATCGAAACGCGCCTTTGCCCTTGATTGCCCGCCAGAGTTGCTCGGCAATCTCGGCGTTTTCCACCGTCCTAATGAACCGTTCCATGTAACGATATTCGTGAAAATCAAACTTGTCGGGCAAAGGCACGAAACGCTCCCCCGCGTCCTCCAGCATGCGCCGCGCGATTTCGATCTCCTCTTTCTGCCAGTCTGGCAGATCGTGTAGCGCCTCGTCGTTGCCCTCTTCCAAGGCGCTGAGCAACGACTCCTCCACTGTTACAACACAGCCGTTCTGTAAATCAACACGGTTTACCTGCTCCTCAGAATCGAACTCGAGCGCGTTAATGAGTTCAGACAGTTTGGTCGGCTTCATCGGGTTCTCGATGGTTGACGAATTCGTTCCAACAATTTCTTCGCAGTTTCGTCATGCGCTGTCTTCTTCGAAAGGTAGAAAAAAAGATTCCCTCTTAAGAGGTAGAAATTATTCTTTCCTCTGCCCTATGGCCAGCGTCTCATCAATCGACGAAAACAGGCGAGGAGGACAAAACAATATGAGAAGGAATAATTCGACAAAAACTGCAGAGCTTCGCCAGAGACGCGACGCTCCACTAACAACACCGACCGATCTCACACATTCCGCCACCAAGGACATTGCCGGAACCATGAACGCCATTCTCGCGGACGTGTTCGCGCTCTACCTGAAAACGAAAAATTTCCATTGGCACATGAACGGGCCACATTTCCGCGATTATCATTTACTTCTCGACGAACATAGCGGCCAGCTTTTCGCGATGACCGATCCGATTGCGGAACGAATTCGAAAGATTGGCGGACTCACCATCAAATCGATTGGCCAGATCTCACGCATTCAGCGCGTGCTCGACAATGACGCAGACTACGTCGATCCGGCGGACATGATTGCTGAATTGGCCGAAGACAACCAAACGCTGGCAGCGCGACTGCGCGAGGCGCACAACGTGTGCGACGAACATCGTGACGTCGCTA
>QHPP01000164.1 GCA_003219125.1 Verrucomicrobiota bacterium | reverse complement strand
GAATTCGCCGGTCCAGGCATAAATCTGGGCGAGCGTAGCGGTTGCTCCCGGCCCATCGAGGGCGTCTTGGGATTCAGGTAATAACTCAACGGCGCGCTGCCCTTCGGCAATGGCTTCTTGCTTTTGACCCAGCGCCGCCAGGATGAGGCCATGCTGGCCGTGTCGGGCAGAGTCGTCGGGCGCTTCGCGGAGCAATTTTTCCGAGACCAGACGCGCATGCTCCAACTCTGGCTGCGCTTTAGTCTTATCGCCTTGGAGCAGATAAATCATGCCTTCGACGAAAGCCTTCGGGGAGGGGGCAGTGGTGTTAGTAAACATCGTTTCACCGCGATATCGTTCCAAGGCCTGAAGAGCATCTGGAAACTTCCGTTCCAGCGTTAGGATCCAGGCCCGCGCCCAGGTTATCAGCCCGTTTGGATCGCTTTCAGGTGAGACCGAAGAAAATACTTTTTCGGCGGCGCTAAGGTCGCCCTTCGATAGGACGGCCATGAATCCTTTCAATGCACGAGGCTGAAACGGTTGCGGCGATGCCGCGATGACGCGATCAATAACCTTATCGGCGGTTTCGAAATTCCGTTGGGCGACGTAACTAAAACAAAGATTAATCGCGACGTTTATGTTTTTCGGATCGAGGGTGGCTGCTTTTTCCAAATTCGCATTTGATTCCGACCACTTGCCCTGACGCCGCTGAATGGAGCCGATGGCGAGATAGGCCTGGGATTCGTTTGGCAGGCCGCGTCTGGCGATGTCGAATTCGGCCAGAGCGCGCTCGTAATCGCGTTCGCCATAATAGTAAGAGAAACCGAGTGCGAGATGGCCTTCGGGAAGATCCGGTTGCAGCCGCAGAGCCTCATTCGCGTTGAGACGCGCTTTTTCCCGCCGGCTCGGTACTGGATCGGAGTTATGATACACCCAGCTCTCCACCATGGAGAGACCGGCAAAAGCCGCAGCAAAGTTTGGATCGAGCTTGATCGCTTGCTCAAAAAGCGGCTCAGCCTTCAAAGATGTGTCATGAAACATCTCCGCTCGATTGGCGTAATCGTGCGCCTGAACGAAGAGCAGATATGCGTCCGGGTTTTGGGTTGGCCGCCGATCAAGACGTGCTTTTTCATTTGGCGAAAGCTTCGCCTGGAGAGCGGAGGCAATTTTTTGCGCGAGATCGGTTTGAATGGCGAAGACGTCAGTCAAATCACGGTCGTAATCTTCCGCCCAGATGTGCTCGTCGTTGTTGGCATCGATCAGCTGGACGTTAACGCGCACCCGATCACCGACCCGGCGGACGCTGCCTTCCAAAAGTGTTGCCACCCCGAGGGCTTTGCCGATCTCGCGAGCGTTGCGCGTGCTCTCGCCCCGATATGACATGACCGACATGCGCGAGATAACTTTCAGGTCACCGATCTTGGAAAGATTCGTCAGGATATCGTCCTGCATTCCATCAGCGAAGTAGGCATTTTCCTTTTCATCGCTAAGATTTTGGAAGGGCAGCACCGCGATTGACTTGTCGATCTTGCGAGCGGAGGCGCGCGGCAAAAGGAAGAAACCTGCCGCTGCCGAAACGATCACGCCGGTTGCAATGAGCAATATTAGATTTCGGCGACGATGCATTCCGGGAGCTGATACGGCCGGAGTTGCACGAATTCCTTGGGCTGTGACGTCGTAAGCCCAGGAGAGAATCAATGCGATCGGAAACCCCATCAGCAAGAGCACGACGACCAGGCGCAGTGTCCAGTTTGGTAATTCCCATGCCGGGAACACCGCCGATCCGATCTGAATGATGAATCCCGCCGCGATGATATAGGCGGCCGCGACTCGATAAACTTTTCGCCGTTGCAACTCCTCGAAGAAGCCGCTCATAAGTACGAATTTAGATGCATCGCGCCTCGCGATCATAACTCAATTCTTACTCAACCGTTATTACGACTTTCCCTCGCGCGTGGCCTTCTTCCAGATATGCAATCGCCGCCGGGAGCTCGCTCAACTTGTAAGTCCGGTCGATGACCGGTTTCAGCTTTCCGGACTGCATCATATCGCCCAGAATCGCCAGGTCGCTTTTCTTCAGTTCTGCCATCATCATACCCATTTTCTGGCTCACGAACGGTGCCATCACCAGCGTCTGAATCAGACGACCGAAAGGTCCGATCCATCGGTTGTCGTTTGGTCCGCCGCCACCGATCATGACGTATTTCCCTTGGGGATTTAACACCCGCCGACATTCGGACAGGGAATGATTCGGAACGTTGTCGAGAACCACGTCGTAACGTTGGTCACCCTTGGCGAAATCCTCTTTGGTGTAATCAATCACGTGATCGGCTCCGAGCGATCGGACCATGTCCAGATTTCGAGTGCTGCACACGCCGGTCACATCTGCGCCGAACGATTTGGCGATCTGCACCGCGAACGTGCCCACGCCTCCCGACGCGCCGTTGATCAAGACCTTCTGCCCCGGCTGGACCTTTCCTTTGTCGCGTACAGCCTGCAATGCCGTGATACCCGCGATGTTGACCGAGGCTGCTTGCTCAAAGGTGATGTTTGCTGGCTTGAGCGTGACGGCTCGATCCGCGCGCGGACAGACGTACTCGGCAAAGGCGCCGTCTCTGCCACCGAACACTTCATCACCCGGTTTGAACTGGGTGACGTTTTTGCCGACTGCTTCCACCGTTCCGGCAAAATCAACCTTGATCGTCCGTCGGAGTGGGTTTCGCGATGTCCGCAAGCTTCAGGTTGGCTAAGCCGTAGTCGCAGTAGACAATGGCCTTCATCTTATCGCCCTGCGCCGCGCCTAGGCGATCGCAATCGTTGGTCGATCTCCAGTAGGCGACAAACACAAACAGGAATGCGAGTATGAACAGGACAAGAACGATGCGGGAAATCCACTTCAGTATTCGTTTCATAAGCGGGATGAAGGTTTGAGATAACGGCGGTTGTCGATCATGAAGGAAAGGGTTCAAGGGCACCAGCCTGCGATTGATTGGGCGCGACTGGTTTCAATCCCTTAAACAGCAACCAAAAACTCACGATCAATTCGAACAAAGCCATTGGTGAGTCGAACAAATAGTCGTTAACGACTTTGTTGAATTGCGGGAAAATGAGAAAAACGAAAGCACAGAGCACGCACCAGGCGGACGAAATTACGCCAAAAATAGCTAGTCCTTTCGGGATGTAGTTCGACTTCAGCCACAAGTAGGCGCAAACGGTCGCGGCTAATCCGAAAAATGGCAGGCCGATATAGTAGTCATCGAAAGTGGCGCCGAGATGCAGTCTTGCCAGGGCCTGCAATCGATCTGGCTCAATGACTCGCAAGTAATTCGCGTTACTTAAAAGCCGCAGCATGCTCAGCAGATTGACCGGCGAAAGGAGCCACAATAGAGCAAAGACAAGACGGAAGAGTGCTCCAACCAAAGCGAGGCCGGGACTTACCGGCTTAAGAATTACATAAAGCGCGGTGAGTAGAACAACAACGCCCACGCTGTAAGTCAAAAAACAAACAACCGTGATGCGAAATTGCGTTTGGTGCGCCACAACGTTCTGAGCGGTCGCGGCCGCATCGCCCGGAACAACCAGAGGATTGAGCAGCACGTAGTTGCCAAAGACCACAATCGCGAAAGTGAGCAGACCGCTCCAGCCAGCAACTTT
>QHPP01000005.1 GCA_003219125.1 Verrucomicrobiota bacterium | reverse complement strand
CCCCGCGGTCACTCTTCCTTCCAACGACGGCAGGCAAGTTAGTTTGAATGATTACAAGGGCAAATGGGTCGTCCTCTATTTTTACCCAAAGGATTTTACCAGCGGTTGCACCCTGGAAGCGCAAAACTTTCAGCGCGATCTGGCTAAATACCAAAACGCCAGTGCGATTATCCTCGGGGTCAGCGTAGACAACGCCGAATCGCATAAAAACTTTTGTGCAAAGGAAGGATTGAACTTTAAGCTCTTGGCCGACACCGATGCCAAAGTGTCGGAGGCCTACGGCTCGGTGAAGGATTATGACGGAAAGAAGATGTCGGCCCGCAATACATTCATCATCAGTCCAGAGGGGAAAATCGCGAAAGTATTTACGGGAGTAAAACCACAGACCCACAGCGAGGAAGTAATCCAAGCTTTGGCTGAACTAAAGAAAAGTTGACTTATGGCGACTCGAAAATCGATCGACTGCCGCGACTATCCCAGTGAGAAAAACTGCTCGTTGAAGATTTCCGGCACCGAGGAAGAAGTTCTCGATGCAGCGGTGCAACACGCCGTCTCGGCCCATGGGCACGGGAATTCGGCGGAACTGCGCGGAGAGATTCGCTCACTCCTGAAAGACGAAAGCGACTAGGCGCGTCCGCCGCACCTTGGCTGGTCACTTTTTGTAGGAAGCGAAAAAGGTGATCGAACCTGAGCCCGTGCGGGAGAAAAACCTTACCCGGAACTTTGCAAACTCGCCTCTTTGACCATATCGATCTGCGCGTGCGAAACCGGACGCGAGCGCAGGCGTTTTTCGCCAAGATCTTGCCGGCGATTGGATTTACTCTCGACAAAAGCGCGGAAGAGTGGGGCGCATTTGAAAACGATGGCGGAGGTAAACCGTCGGAGTTTTTCGGGTTTACCGAAGACGCTGATCATCGCCCAAACGAGACACGGATCTCTTTTTGGGCGGAGACACGCGAACAGGTAGATCGCGTGGCCAAAATTGTGCGCGAAGCCGGCGGACAAAACTTGGAAGGGCCACAAATCTGGCCTGAGTACAGTCCTGGTTATTACGCGTTATTTTTTGAAGATCCCGATGGAAACAAGCTGGAGATCTGCTGTCGCGGGAGCGCAATCGTTGCGGATTGAAGCAGATCAGAGGAAGATTACGGGTGCCTCAGTCCACGGCTGACCTCAAGATTCTGCGGCCGCAAAACCGCGTTCGTTATCTTAAGCTGATCGCGCTTTTTAAGATCGGCAAAGGAATCCTGCTTCTCGTGCTCGGGGTTTCGATCCTTTTTTTGAATTCGCGCGCCGTTTGGATGGACAACATTTCGGATTGGGTGGCCGATGAGATCCTGCTCAAGCATAGCAAAGCCGTGCATTACTTACTCAACCGCTTACAGGCGATGCTGGCTGGCGGCGGCGTCTGGCGCGCAACCGGCTTTCTCAGCCTCTTTTATTCCGCGGTCCTATTCACCGAAGGCGTCGGCGTTTATTTACAAAAACGGTGGGCTGAGTATCTCATGGTCTTCGCCACCGGCGCATTGATTCCGCTGGAAGTACGTCACATCTACTATCGGCCCAGCTTCGCTGCGGTCATTATTCTAGCGGCCAATTGTTTCATCGTTTGGTTTTTGTACCGAGTCTTGAAACGCGAGCGGGTGCCGGCGGCGGCCAGCTCGCCGGAAGTTGCGGTCGAGACACGTTAACCGGGCACAGTCCAAATTGCCCGAGCGCTTCGGTCGTGCGTTCCATCGGCAGACCGATCACATTTGTAAACGAACCTTCAATCGATGCGATAATACTTCGGCCGGCTGCTTGCGCAGCGTAGGCGCCAGCTTTGTCGATCGGATTCACCACGCGAAGGTAATCGGCGATGTCGCTCTCGTTTAGTTTGCGGAAACGGACTTGTGAGATCTCAGCGAAGCTGATCTTCTTTTGTGGACCGACTATACAAACCCCGGTGCAGACATCGTGCGTTCGTCCGCTCAACCGCTGCAGAATCACGCGCGCATGATTCAGATCGCGCGGCTTGCCGATGACTTCCCCTTCGAGTGCGACAAGCGTGTCGGCTGCGAGCACGATCCGACGCGGGTGAACATGGGAGACGGCCAACCCTTTGCGGGTGGCGTTCGCGATTGTCAGCTCACGCAAGGACAAATAGGCCGATGCTACTTCACTCACGGCTGGAACAATGACTTCGAATTTATAGCCCGCCTTAGCCAAAAGGGCGCGGCGCCGCGGCGAATTCGACGCAAGAATAAATGACGACGCCACTGTAGGCGCCCTGATTACGGAGTGGCCGACGGCAGCGGCGCGACTCGCGGCGAGGCCGGCATTTTCTCCGCCGGATTATCCGGCGCGTTTTTCCCGCCGAAAATATCTGGCATTTTCATTTCGGTGTAATCCGCCGGAACGGAAAATTCGCTGTTCGGGATCGCATCGCGCTTGACTGAAACCAGGGTCATAACGACGTGCCCTCTTACCGTATCCATCTCGATCTTCACCGGGACGCCGGGCAAATCCCTAAAATCTGGAACGTTGGTGCCAGAGTTCGCCAAAGCGGACGGTTGGGCCATCTTCATTTCTTTCATAATCGCGGCTCCGTCCGGATAGTTGGTGGCGATGTAATAAGTCGCTTTGCCCACTGCCGTGTCGGTGGTGAATATATCCGTCGGTATGCCGTTTACAGTTTCCTTGCGGCCAAGCGGAGTTAGCTTCGATTTTTGCTCAGCCGGAGTAGCTCCGGCAAACTTCTTAACCATTTCCGCTGCGGCTTTCATTTTGTCACCAGAAATTCGCATCGCTTTCTTTTCCCCATGAATCAGAGTGACGGTGTCGCCGGTTTTCGCATCGGTGATCATCGACACTTGCGGGGCAGGGTCTACCCGGACCTTATCGCCTTTGAACTTGATCGTCATTTCACCAGGTGTTCCAGCCATGTCGACCTTTTGGACGAGAGTAAGATCCGCACGGAGAGAGGCGGCCGCGGCGAGGAGGAAGAAAAGGGCGATTCGTTTCATAGGAGAGTGCTAGTGGCGACGGGAGGAATTGGCAAGTCGCGATGCCACGGAAAAACCACTTGGCAGGAAGACGCAGGCACGGCAATTTGTGCAGCCCTAACGCGGGTGTAGCTTAATGGTAAAGCTGTAGCCTTCCAAGCTACTGACGAGGGTTCGATTCCCTTCACCCGCTGGGTGGCTAATTCCGGCAAATCGATTTCATTCCACCGACGTCTAACCCCAAATCCAACCGCTTATTCGGCACGAATCGCGCTCTCAAGCTTTAAACGGGGAAAAAGGTTGATTTGCATGGAGTGAGTTTTTACCCTGCCGCGACTATTTTGTTTCAATCGCAATCCTCGAAGACGCGTTCCATTATAGATATCGTGACAATTATCAATTATTCTCGGCTTGGCGCCCTTATCCTCGCCGGCCTAGCTATTGCCGGACAATTGGAAGCACAAGAGGATTTGCCTGCGGCTGAGTCGGAGACTGAGGACCAAACGGAGACACCGCCTTCCTCCGAATTCATCCCCGAAGCACCTATTCAAATTCGTCCGGATGAGGGGAGCCCGGTAGCTGGCACCGAAGTCAACGCTCCGGAATTCAATATTGGTCGGCATTTCCAGCTTTCCGGTTCGCTCACCGGTGGCTACGACGATAACGTAAACCTGACTCCAACCGGTTCACCCTCCTGGTATGCAAATCCTACTGGCACCTTTGGATATCGATTCGGCAATGCCCGGCTCGCGATGGACCTCTTAACAGGAGGCGGAATCAACTATTATTTTGATCATCCGGGCGGCCGGTATTATGACCCGATCGTCTACCTGACCTTTTCCCTGGCGTATAAAGTCACGCCGCGCTTGACGCTCAACTTTTTGACATCCTCAGCCTATGAATCGCAGCCGGAATATAGCACCGAGTTCACCGCAAATCGCCGGCTGGGAAATTACTTTCGTACGGACGATCGCCTTTCCCTTCATTACAGCTTGTCACCTAGGTGGTCGAGTGTCACCGGCTATTCTCTTAACGCGCTCGAATATGAAAGCTCAGCGGCCTCGGGACACGATCGTCTGCAACACTCATTTTCGGAGCACCTGCGGTATCTTTGGATGCCAACCACAACCCTTTCCGGGGAGTACCGGTTCAGTCTTAATGAAGCTGAAGGCGCTGGGGGAGGATCGACCACTCAATCCCTAATCGCAGGGCTGGAGCAATCCTTTAGTCCACGTTTCAGAGCCGATTTGCGCAGTGGCATACAGTTTCGTTCATCGGACAACGGTGGAGGGCAGACTTCGCCTTATGTGGAGACATCACTTGAGTATGAGCTGGGGTCACAAGGGAGAACATCGAGTCGACGATCGAGCACCGGCACTTATATCATTTGGACAAGTCGTTACTCAATCGAAGAGTCCGACCTGCAGCAGCGCGCGGGGCGCGAGACTTTTCGAACCAACCTGAAATTGAATTATGCAATAACCGCGCGGATCTCTGCCAGCCTCGCGCTCATCTACTCTCACGGCGACACTGAAACTACCAATCAGATCTCGAGCAGATCTCTCGGAGGATCACCAACCGAAAATATTTTTGATATCACGCCTTCCGTGCGCTACGCCATTACGCAACATTGCGCAGTTAATGTCGGTTACCGTTACACCGAAGTGGACCGCGGGTCGCATGCAACCGTATTGGAATCCCCTCAAGATATCACTTCCTATTCCCGCAATCGCTACTTTGCCGGAATAACCATTTCCTTCTAAAGGACAATCGGTAGATCAGGAGTCTGCCACCCGGGACTGTTGCTTTCGATTAAAGATCTGCCTCGATGACAGTGCGGTGCCGCCAGGCGTAGCCAAGGCCGGAGTAAAGGGTCAACGCGACAGTCAACCATACCAAAGCTGCCCCCGCTTCGTTCCAGGCGCGCTGCCACCAATCGCTCGCCATGATGTTCCCCCTCCATTCTGCGATCGCGAGCAAGGTGAGAAAGAAAATGACGGTAATTATTTGCCAGGAAGTTTTGTGTTTACCCAAACGCTCGGCTGTTAACACCTGCCCTTTTGCGCTCGCCATTAAGCGCAGTCCCGTAATTAAAAAGTCTCGACCGACCACTATCGTCGCCGCCCACGCTGGGATCGCCCGCAATGGCACGAGCGAGATGAAGGCCGCCGCGATCATGATTTTGTCCACCAGCGGATCCATCAACTTTCCGAAGTTTGTGACCGTTTGATAACGGCGCGCGATCTCGCCATCAAAAAAATCGGTGATGCCAGCGACGAGAAAAGTGATTAGCGCGGTGGTGTGTGCGTAACGCCAGGGCGAGCTCAACGCCGCCACAAATAAAACGGTTAAGGCAAGCCGGCTGAGAGTAAGACGATTCGCCCAATTCATACCAACGCCGGAACAGAAGTTCCTTTTTCCTGCTTCCGTCCAACCCCGAACCTAACCGATTTCCAAATCGGTACCCGCTTCTTTAACTCATCCACGATCCACCGGCTCGCTTCGAACGCGGAACCTCGATGAGCGGCCGCGACGCGCAAGAATAATGAGGTTTCACCCACTGCGACGAAACCAACACCATGATGCAGCTGGATCGCCAGAAGATCGAATCGCTCCGCCGCTTCTTGCGCAACTTTTCGCAGTTGATGCTCAGCCATTTCACGATGCGCCTCGTACTCGATTCCATCAATCTGTTCTCCGTTTTCCAGGGGACGAACATTTCCAAAAAACTCAACCATCGCACCTGCGCCGGAGGTAGTCTCTGGCGAAATGGAGCTGAGCGGGGCGCTCACCAATGCCACTTCACAATCGCAATTTGCCATTTGCCGGGGTTACTCGTTTACTGCATTGCCTTGAATTGAATGCACCTTAAAACCAGTTCCTCAAAATCATGACGATGCAATCGGATATTGGCCTGATCGGCCTGGCGGTGATGGGGGAAAATCTTGTCCTCAACATGGAATCGAAAGGGTTTTCTGTCGCTGTTTTTAATCGCACTACCGCCGTCACCGAAAAATTTGCCGCCACCCGCGGCAAAGGAAAAATAATCACGCCGACCAAGACAATCGAGGAATTCATCGGCGCGCTGAAACGTCCACGCAAAGCGATGATGATGATCAAAGCGGGCAAACCGGTTGATCAGGTGATTGGCGAAGTCGCCCCGCTCCTGGAAAAAGGCGACGTTCTCATTGACGGCGGAAACTCGCTTTTCATCGATACCCAGCGGCGCTTCCATGAGCTTGAAGGAAAGGGAATTCATTACATCGGCTGCGGCGTTTCCGGCGGCGAAGAAGGCGCACTGAAAGGCCCGTCGCTCATGCCGGGCGGCTCCGGCGAAGGTTACGAAATAATTGCGCCCATTTTCCGCAAGATCGCGGCCCAGGTCGATGGCGAGCCGTGCTGTCGCTACATGGGGCCTGACGGAGCCGGACACTACGTCAAGATGGTCCACAACGGCATCGAATACGGCGACATGCAGTTGATTTGCGAAGCCTATGCCATTTTAAAAAATGTCCTTGGGCTCGAAGCCAAAGATCTTGCCGACATCTTCGCGCACTGGAATCGCGGTGCGCTCGAAAGTTATCTCATCGAGATCACCGCAGAAATTTTTCGCAAACGCGACCCCGATACCGGCAAACCCTTGGTCGATGTCATTCTCGATAAGGCCGGCCAAAAAGGGACCGGACTTTGGACTTTACAGTCCGCCCTAAGTCAATCCGTCGTCATCTCGACTATCAACGCCGCAGTCGAAGCGCGCGTGATTTCGTCGCGTAAAGAAGAACGTGTGGCTGCATCGAAAATCCTGCCGCAGCCGCAATTGCCTACATTCAGCGGCAATCGGGACGAGCTTATCTAAGCCGTGCATGACGCGCTTTATGCTTCGAAAATTGTTTCCTACGCCCAGGGTATGGAGTTACTCGGTGCCGCCAGCATCTCTTACAATTGGAATTTGAACTTTGGTGACATCGCGACGATCTGGCGCGGGGGATGCATCATTCGCGCGAAATTCCTTAACCGCATCACCGAGGCTTACGCGCGCGATCCGAAGCTGCACAATTTGCTGCTTGACCAATATTTCAGCGACATCATCGGCAAAACGCAGCACAATTGGCGCGTCGCGGTTTCAGCTGCCATCAATTACGGCGTGGCCGTGCCCGCCTTTAGCGCTTCCCTGGCCTATTTCGACAGCTATCGGTCCGCACGTTTGCCGGCGAATTTGCTGCAAGCGCAGCGGGATTTCTTCGGCGCCCATACTTACGAGCGCGTTGATAAACCCGGGATTTTCCACACCGATTGGATGGGCGATCAACCAGCCCAGGAAATCAGCGAGCCCAAGCTAACCGCAAAACGCCACGCCGGCGAATAGGCCGAACACAAACATTGGCCGTCATCCGAGCGCAGTCGAGGGATCCCGTGATGTTACCTTACAGCGTCCGCAACGGGATCCCTCGACTTTCGCTCGGGATGACAGCTAATGAAAATCATGTGAGTCGGAGCCGACAAGGCCCTCGCTGATCAGTGGAAAAATCTTCTGCGCTTTGATTAACACCACGTTATCGGTGTTTTGCACCTCACCCTCGATTGCGAGAAACGGTTCTTCAGTGATCAGCAATCGGGTTTCCTCGAATAAATCCGGTGTCACGATCGCATTCGATACTCCGGTCTCGTCTTCCAAACTGATGAAGACAAATCCTTTCGCCGTCCCGGGCCGCTGACGGCAAATGACATTGCCCGCAATCCGAACGATCGATCCATGTTTTGCCTGGGCCAGATCGATTGCCCGCCAGACATCGCACAATTGCGCGCGCACCAATTTCATCGGATGCGGTCCGGTCGTCAGATCCATCACCTCGTAATCTGCGCGCACCCGCTCGGGCAAAGTCATGGCCGGCAGCGGCGATTTTTTCTTTTCGTCATCCCGAGCGTAGTCGAGGCATCCCGCCATGTTACCTTTAAGATTTCGCAACGGGATCCCTCGACTACGCTCGGGATAGCTGTGTTCTTTGCTCGGGTTCAACAAATCATCGTGCGGCGTTTCTTCCACTTTCCACATTGCAGCGCGCCGATGCTCGGCGAAACAATTGAGTGCGCCCAGATTCGCGAGGGCGCGCAGCTCATCTTTCGTTAGCAGCGCACGTTTTCGAAAATCTTCCAGCGACGCAAACGGGCGCTCATTACGTTCTCGCAAAAAATCATCGGCGTGTTCGCGCTGTAATCCGTTCACCACGCAAAATCCTAATCGAATCGTCTCGTCGGCAATGACCGTGCAATTCCATTCTGATTGCGCGACGCACACTGGCTTCACTTTCACGCCGTGCCGCCGCGCGTCTTTCACAATTGTCGCCGGTGTGTAAAAACCCATCGGCTGATTGTTGATCAAACTCGCGTAAAACTCCGCCGGACGATGCGCTTTCAAATAGGCACTGCCATAGGCCAGAATGGCAAAACTGATGGCATGCGATTCCGGAAATCCGTAGAGCGCGAAGGAGGTGATGGAATGCAACACTTTTTCGATCACCTCCGACGCGACCTGATTGCGCGCCATCGCCTCGCGCAGCTTTATGCTCACTCGGTTCATCCGCTCTTCTGAACGATGAAAACTGAGGGCACGGCGTAATTCCTCGGCTTCGTCTCCGGAAAAATTCGCCATGATCATAGCGATCTTCAGCATCTGTTCCTGAAATAACGGCACCCCGAGGGTACGCTCCAGCACCGGCTTTAATCGCTCGTCGAAATACGTGATCGTTTCCTTGCCAGAGCGGCGCGCTAGATAGGGATGCACCATGTCGCCCTGGATCGGACCCGGACGGATGATCGCGACTTCGATCACGACATCGTAAAAACATTTCGGCTTCAATCGCGGCAGCGTCGCCATTTGCGCGCGACTTTCGATTTGGAAAACACCGATGGTGTCGGCCGTTTGCATCATCTCAAACGTTTTCGCGTCATCCTTCGGGATGTGAGCCAGATCGAGCGGGCGGCCGCGTTCGCGACAAAGCTCAAACGCATCCTGCATCATCGACATCATGCCGAGCCCAAGCAGATCGACTTTCACAATGCCCAGGTCTTCGCAATCATCCTTGTCCCATTGCGCCACTACTCGGCCCGGCATCGACGCGTTTTCCAAGGGCACAAACGAGCTCAGTTTATTCTGACAAATAATCATCCCGCCGGAATGCTGCCCGAAATGGCGCGGTAATCCGTAAATTGCGTGATACAAACCAACGAACGCCGGCATCCGCGGGTGCGCTTTCGGCAAACCAGCCTGCTCGATCTGCGCTTCGAGCTCGAGAGTGTGCGGAAAATCGCCGCTCGCGAACAAATGCGAAAAGCGATCGAGAGTGCTCGGTGAAAAATTTAGCGCTTTTCCGATCTCGCGAGCTGCGCTTCGTCCGCGATAGGTAATTACGTTCGCGGTCATGGCCGCGCCGTGTTTGCCGTAACGCCGGTAAACTTCCTGGATGACGCGCTCGCGCCGGTCCCCGCTCGGCAAATCAAGATCAATGTCCGGCCAGCCTTTGCGGCTCTCGTTCAAGAATCGTTCGAAAACGAGATGATTACTCACCGGATCAACCGGCGTGATGCCGAGACAAAAACAGACCGCGCTGTTTGCCGCGCTGCCGCGGCCTTGCACCATGATGTTGTTTTCCCGGCAAAAATTCACGATGTCCCATACGATCAAAAAATATCCGGAAAACCCGAGCCGGCTGATGAGCGCGAGTTCTTCTTCCAGCTGACGCTTTACTTTTTTTGTGATCGACTCGTAACGCTGTTGCGCGCCAAACAACACCATCGTGCGCAGGAACGAATTCATGGTGTGTCCGTCCGGCACCGGATATTCAGGAAATTCGTAACCGATGTTTTCCAGCGAAAATTGCAAACGATCCGCCAGCCGCTCGGTATTCGTGATCGCGTCCGGTAAATCGCGAAAGATTCCGTGCATCTCCGCGTCGCTCTTCAAATGACGCTCGGCATTTTGGGTGAGTAATTTTCCGGCGAGATCTAAGTGGGTGTGCTCACGAATGCAGGTAAAAACATCCAGCACCTGGCGTCCGTACGGCTTGGCATATTGCACGCCATTAGTCGCTAGAATCGGCAACCGGAATTTCGAAGCGAGATCAACCAGTGCGCGATTAATCCGATCTTCGCCGCGCAAAAAATGCCGCTGAATTTCGACATACACATTTTCACGGCCGAAGGCGTTGATTAACCGTTGCGCGCGATCTTCAGCGGTCTGGGGAGCGCAGGCTGCCAGCCTGCGCTGTCCGGCAGCTTGCCGGACAGCTTGGTCCGATTGACAAACAAGCGTTGAAGATGTTTTCGGCAAGCTGTCGAAAAATGCGGGCTGGCAGCCTGCGCTCCCCAATCCCAGCAACGCCACCAAACCTTGCGCGAATTCCGGGAGCTCATCCCACCGCACTGCGCATTCCCCTTTCACTTCGCTGCACAGATGCGCCTGAGTGAGTAGAGAACAAAGATTGGCGTAGCCGAGACGGCTTGCTACCAGCACCGGCAGGACGCTTCCATCTTCCATCGTTAATTCCGCCCCGGTAATTGGTCTCACTTTTTGCTCACGCGCCGCCACGGAAAATCGTTGCGAACCATAAACCCCGTTGCGATCGAGCAACGCCAGTGCCGGCATTTCCAATTCAGCCGCGACTTGGGCCAGTTGTTCCGGAAGCGACGCGCCGCGCAAGAAACTGAAGGCGCTACAGACGTGAAGTTCGATGTAAGACATACTCCAATTTTGGTCACCCCGAGCGCAGTCGAGGGATCCCGTTGCGGAACTTAAAAGTAACGCCGCGGGATCCTTCGACTTCGCTACGCTTCGCTCAGGATGACGTTAATTGTTGCTCAATCATAAATTCCATCGATCGCCCACCCATCCTGATCGCAATGACAGCGCGCGAGGACGCCGTTCTCGATTTCCACATCCCATTCCACCTGCGCCCAAGCGCGTTCGTCCCAC
>QHPP01000163.1 GCA_003219125.1 Verrucomicrobiota bacterium | reverse complement strand
ACGACAAGTGGGTGTTTCATGGGATTAAAGGTGGGTTTCTGCCGTTTGTTGCACGAATCGGTCGTGAAGTCACGCGCGTACCCCTCGCAGGTAAATCGGCGTGCCGATTTATTCTTGCATATTCGGGTACTCTCTTTTAGAGATATCGTTGATTGCTTTGAATTCTCGTTCGAGATCATGAAGGGCCAGGTCGGACCGCCGGACCTGGCCTTCAGGTTAAAGCGCCTCCGCGATTGGACTGCGAAAATGGAGCTTATTTGTGATACGCTGGCTCTGGCGGTGTCGTCACCGCCTCCTTTCTATTCTGACATGCCCCCAAGCTTAAGGCGCCTGCCAAAACGGCCAGGATCATAAGTGCTTTTAAAAGTTTCATTCTGTTTCACCCCTTTCGTTGCTAGTTGCGGTTGAGACTTCTAAGTCGGCGAATAAGACAGCGCAACGTTATTCGCGAGTCGAAAATCGCGCGAGATTTCCGACTCGACTCTAATTGCAGAAGCGCGCTGCTCCGCTGACTCCACGGTGTAGCGCTTGCGTCGCCGCAAAAAGCATCAACAACCCATCGCCAGCGGTGTTGGGTTACGACGCTGCAAATAGCCTGATGTCCCGGCCGCGGCAGTGAGCTTGTCAGCGATGCTTTTCCGGTATTTCGTTATTTGCTCTTCCTAATGCAAGGGCGGCAGCGGACTTGTTTTCTTTCCAGTGATACTCCGGGTCCGTGGTTACCTGTGTCCAGGCGACATGGGGCTGGCAGCGCCAGCTGTCGAGCAAAATACCTTTCTCGAACGGTTGGCCTCGGGCCGTAACTACGAGGGCGTTATTCTCGCTCACAGTATCCGGCTGCGACTCCGCCCAGTGGAACTCGAGCGTTTGCAGCTTAAGCGCATCCAAACGAATGAGAAGCTCGGTAGAGTACTGGAAACAGAGTCCTCCTTTTCTCCATCCCAACTTGACGTACAAGTTTTGGAGGCCGGGCAGCCAAGAGGCGACCCCGACCACACGCCACTTGCGAGCGAGTTCCTTTCCGGTCGTGACGGCGCAATAGGTCACTCGCTGGGCGTCATCCACGCTAACGGTAGGGGAGAGTGCCTTGATTCGGATTACCAGGGCAGAGTTATTAGCAGAGGTCGCAACGAACAGTTCTTTACCCGGGGGTGGGAAAAGGGCGAGTAGAAGCAGCGGTACTATGGCGAACATACCAGGCGCTAACGGCGAAGAAGGACGGGAAAACATGTTGAGACTGATTATACCGCTTCCATCAACCATTTCCATTCGGCTAAGAAGTCGGAAACGCAAAGACCGCAACCCAAACACCATGACGCGACTACAGGCGTCGCAAGGGTGAAAGTCAGCGGCTCGATTTTACCAGTTGCGGAATTCACACTTCTACTAATCGAGACGATCCGCCGTCGTGCCGAAAAGTTGGTGTTTCATGGCATTAAAGGTGAGTTTTCTGTCATTTGTTGCCGGAATTGGTCGTGAAGTCAATCCGTTTCACTAACAAGTGAGAACGGAGCGAAGAGGATGAGCGACATAGAACGGTCCGAGCTCGCCACGGCGAGTCTTCGACCGGACTGGCGTTGCGCGCGCTTCCCAGAATTACGACGCGATGCACCTGGCGCTACGCAAAACCGAGCGCGGCCAGCGTTCGCGTTGCTAGTGATCTGCACGCGAGGTACGCTTGACCGAAGTCGAAATGGATCCGTTTAGCTACATCTGCGTCCTGACCTCGATTGTGGCTGGCCTGGCAGTGACGCGGCTGGTGAGCGGCTTTGGCCAGCTGCTCCAAACCCGCGCTCGCACGCCACCTTACTGGGTGCACGCGCTCTGGATGGTGAACGTGCTTTTAACAATGATCATCACTTGGTGGGTGCAATACCGCTGGCGCAACGTCCCGCACTGGACGCTCTTCTTGTTTCTCTGGCTGCTCGTCGCACCGTTGATCCTCTACCTCGTCGCCGCATTGCTCTTTCCCACCAACCAGGATGATGTCGTCGTCACCAGTTGGCGCGAACATTACTACGCAAACAACCAAAAGATCTTTGCCTTGTTCGGGCTGACATTTGCGATCGATCTCGTCGATACGTTGTTTAAAGGACTCACCTACTTCTTGTCGCTCGGTCCGCTCTACTACGGGTCGATGTTGCTGCACATCGCTCTTTGCTCAGTCGCTGCGACCACAAAATCGCCACGATATCACGCTTTCTTCGCTGTCTTCTATCTTGTCTACAACCTGGGAATGCTTGGGAGCAATCTGCTGCGGCTGATGTAGCGCTGATCTGCGTGGGTTCGTAGAAAGTTGAATTAGCGACTATCTATTAAAACAAGCGCGGGAGGACGTTGGCGATGAAGTCGACCATGAAATGGCCGATCATGTTGGCTACGAGATCGCGCCGCCAAAGATAGAAGAGAGTAAGCACGGCGCCGAGCACTAGCGCGATGACGATGTTGGCCCAGCCGCCCGTCCAATGCGCAACGCCGAAGATGAGGAGCGGAATAACTCCCGCCGAAAAGCGATTCAGACCGAGCGCTTCCAGGCGTTCAATGGCGTAGCCGCGGTAGAAGAGTTCTTCTAGCACGCCGGCGCGAAAAACGATTACGGTAATTAGCCAGAGGGGGAGCTTCGCGAAGGCCGCGCCTGATGACCCACCGGTGTAGTGGGTCAGCGCGGCGATCGCAAAGGCCAGAACTGCGCAGACAACGGCGATGATCCCGCCCCAGGCTAACGACGACTTGATGGTAGCGCGGCCGATGCCGACAGAGCGGAAGGGCAGGCGTTCGCCAAAACGAATTATGAGCAGGAGTGCGATGGCACATACCCAGCTCAATGATTCTCTCCGAGCGGCGGCGGGAAAGGAGTAAGGCGGAAAAAACGCATAGACCGCCGCGCGCACGATCAA
>QHPP01000004.1 GCA_003219125.1 Verrucomicrobiota bacterium | reverse complement strand
GACGTGGCATTCGTTTAAAATGTCGACTGGAGTCGAAACACTTCCATTCCCTTGCAGCCAACATTGGCTATAGGTCCTGAGGTTCGCTCGGAATGACAAACATTCAAACGTTGACCTTACCCTGGGCGTTCTCCAAGTCACGTCGAAACCGTTTGGCACAGTCGAGAAACGCGGCTTGAACGGCTTGCAATTCTGAAGTGCGTGCACTGACCGCCTCTTCCAGAGCGACACGGCGATTATCGAGCAACTGATGAATGCGGCGGGTCTCGAGCAAATTCCGAATACGCAAGAGCACTTCGATGTAATCAAATGGCTTGTGCAGAAAATCTGTCGCTCCGCCGTGCAAGGCTCTGCGTTTGGTTTCCTCGTTAACGTCGGCAGTAAGGACGATGATCGGTAAGTAGACTTCACTGCGGTCGGCACGCAAGGAGTCAAGAACAACAAATCCATCTACATGTGGCATGAACAAATCGAGCAGGATCAAGTCTGGATCGAACTCGCGGCAAAGTTCGGAGACGCGGCGGGAATCAGTCGTTGACTTGAGATCGGTGTAACCCTGGTTGCCTAATATATCTTCCAAAAGAGCGACATTAGCAGGTTCGTCGTCCACGATGAGGATTCTCATTTTCACGTAGGCGGCGAGGTCGCTTCGCCATTCGGTAGTGTCCATATGTGTGAGTCAGCTTGCTGTGTTGATTTAGTTCGATTTCCTCGCGAGCGGCTTCATCTGTTAACTGATCACGCTCGCTAAAGGACTTTCGTTCGGTTTTTGGATTGGGGTTTTGAAATCGGTTGACGGCCATGCCGATTCCTCGATCACCCGCGAAAATTTGGTAATGTCCAGTGGTTTGGTCAGATAATCGCGCGCACCGGCACTCATGAATTGTTGAATCTGGCGCGGGGTCGCATCGGCACTAATGACAATCACAGGGATATTTCGCGTTGTTTCCGCACCCCGCAGTTGCGAGAAGACCTCCCACCCGTTCAGATCCGGTAGATGTATATCCAGTAAAATTAGGTCCGGTGAATGTTTGCGGGCTAAGTCCAGGCCAAGCCGGCCCTGCATTGCGCTCAGCAGTTCGACTTGCGGTTGCTGGCGAAGAATTTCCTGAACGAGATTGAGGTTGGAAAGGTTGTCTTCAATGTAAAGGATCGTGCGCTTGCCGGCAGCGGAGTTCCGGTCCCTCAGAGGTTCATCTTCATTGTCTGCCCGCTCCGTGATTGATGGCGGCTCGGCCCGGGGAAGATCGACCCAAAAGGTGCTGCCGCGTCCGATCGCGCTACTAGCCCCTATACCGCCCCCCATCGCGTGCATGATACGGGCAGAGAGAGCAAGGCCGAGGCCAGTGCCTTCCACCGCAGACTGCTCCGCCCCCAGACGGTCAAACGGCGTAAATAGCCGCGACAGTTTTTCGCTGGCAATGCCCGAACCCATGTCGCTAATCACGGTCCGCATGGTGCCTTCGCCGGAAGATCGATAGGAGATTGAAACTTTGCTCTTCTTTGGACTGTACTTTACTGCGTTTGAGAACAAATTTAGCAAGACCTGCTTGAAACGCTGAATGTCGGCTAATACATGAACCGGCGGATCGATCCGGACGGGCGCGCTAAACTCAATCCCGCGCTCGGCCGCGAGTGGACGCATTATATCAAGCGCTTCGTCCAAGACGTCAGCGAGATTAACGGCCTCCAAGCACAACTGCATCGCACCGGCTTCGATCCGGCTGATATCCAGGATTTCATTGATCAAGTTGAGGAGGTGACGACCGGCACCAGTAATATGGCCGGCACGGGTGCGAAGGGCCCCGACGGGACTCTGTTTTTCAATGAGCTGGCCAAATCCAAGAATTGCGTTTAGCGGCGTGCGCAACTCGTGGCTCATGCGGGAAAGAAACTCGCTCTTGGCTCGGTTCGCTCGCTCCGCCTCCTCCTTGGCGGTTTGTAATTCGCGTTCGACGCGTTTGCGATCGGTGGTGTCGCGGATTGCGGCCATCGCCAGGTTGCCCTCGTTGGTCTCGAGCGGGCTTAGACTGATCTCGATCGGAAACTCCTTCCCATCCTTGCGTGCGCCAAACAAGTCGATCCCGGCACCCATTTCACGGCTGTGGGGGTTTTTGAAAAAGTCCCGTCGATTGCCAGAATCCTTGCCATGAAAACGTTCGGGCACGAGGACCTCAATCTCTTTTCCGAGCAGTTCCTCGCGCTGATAGCCGAAGATTTTTTCGGCCTGCGAATTTACCAGCACGATCGAGCCTTCGCCATTGACGATGACAATGGCATCGGGAGCGGATTCAAGCAGCGATTTGAATTTTTGGTCGGCCTTGCTGCGCTCGGTGATGTCCTGAGACGTTCCAACGATTCGAACGACCTTGCCGGTATTGCCTACAACGGTACGGGCCAGGCTATGCAGGAGCCGGCTCTCGCCGTTTGGCAGAATAATCCGACACTCGATCCCGGTGGATTCATGGCCCGCCACTAATTTCTTCAACCACTTGCGCACCCGCTTCCGGTCGTCTTGGTGAACCGAGCCCATGAAACGATCGTAGTTGGCCGGGAATTCATCCGGCACGAACCCAAATAACCGGTACTGCTCCTCCGAGCAGAATACCTGGTTGCTGAGTGTGTCCCATTCCCAGCTTCCCACATGAGCAACTCTTTGTGCCTCCGCCAAGCGCGACTCGCTAAACTTGAGGGCGTCTTCAGCTTGTTTGCGTCTGGTGATGTTCCGCAGAATTCCCGTATAAAATTGGCCCTGGTTTGTTTTCCATGAGGACAGGGTGAGCTCGATCGGAAATTCAGCGCCATCTTTTCTCAGGCCTTCGAGCTCGACTGGCTTGCCGACGACGCGTATTTCCCCTCCGGCTTTGAGGCGCGCCATCGTCTCGCGGTGCATGCGGTGGTACCGCTGAGGAATAATGGTGTTGAGTGGTTTCCCGATTGCCTCCTTTTCATTATAGCCAAAAATTGCTTCGGCTCCGGGATTCCAAAAAACGATGTTTCCACTGTCATCCGCCGAGACAATCGCGTCGCCGATGGAGTGGGTGACGGAGCGAAGTTTCGCTTCCGAAACGCGCAGTCCATTCTCTGCAACTGAGCGTTCGGCAATCTCGCGATGTAGCATCGCGTTGGCCGCGACCAGCTCGTGCGTCCGTTCCGCGACCAAAACTTCGTCGCGTTGGCGATGTCCGGTCACAACAAGAAGGAATGCGCCAAGTAGTCCGGTAAAGAGCAAAGCGACAACAGGCACGCTCCACGACTGCCAGGCGCGGTGGGCAAGCAAATACTCAGGCGAGAGGGCGGATTCCAATGACCACTTCCGGCCAGCCATTTCAATGCTTGTTTGCATCTGCAAAACTGCCGGCTTCACGCGCTCGGTTGAATTCCGGAAAATAATCTGCTTCGTCGAGGGTGGGTTCTGATCGAGGAATCGCAATTGGAGGCCGTTTTGATCGACTCCCTTAAGCGATTGAGCTATCACGTCCCCGATTCGAAAAACTGCGGCGACGTAGCCTTCCAATCGGTGCTGCCGCTCTTCAACGGTATCGTGAGAAAGGCCATTGGTGTAGATTGGCAAGTAGACTACGAAACTAGGGGCTGTGCTCTTCTCCTGAATGAGTTCGGTTTGTTTGGTAGCGCGGGCTTCTCCCTTATCTCTTGCCCACTCGAATGCTTCGCGCCGAACCGGATCGCAGGCGATATCAAATCCCAGCGCTTTCTCATTC
Source organism: Verrucomicrobiota bacterium (assembly GCA_003219125.1). GTDB lineage: Bacteria > Verrucomicrobiota > Verrucomicrobiia > Chthoniobacterales > UBA10450 > AV69. The sequence continues at coordinate 7,348 of QHPP01000004.1, read as the reverse complement.
CCGAACAGGGGCTCGATGTAGCGGATGACAACGTACTCGTCACGCTGACCCGCCGAAATCAGTTTTTGCTGCGCATCACGCTCGGTCAGCTGAAAAGTTCCGAGCCCGTCACGGCGGGCCGCCTCGATAAAAGCCGATACTTTGGTTCGGGGGACGCGTGCATCCCACGATAGCGATTGGATTCCGGGATGATCGGCGATGTCTCTCGCCACAAACGAACGAAAACTGCCCTGGCTTACTGCGGGGGAGCTTGCAAAAAAGTTCTGGATCGAGCGCAGGACGTCGAGATAACCTTCAAAATCGCTCTGGAGTTTTTGGCTGAGATTCTGGGTTCGCTGCTCGAACTCCATCTTGATCCGCCCTTGTTCCCATCGGTTGGTCTGGAAAAATAGAGCCACTACCACGGCAAAGGTTAGGGCCATCGGTAGCGTAACGGAAAGCTTACGGCGCCAATCCGCGGTGCGGAAGGTCCAGATCAGGACGAGCGGGGCGAAGATCAGGGTGCCGATTGAATCGGCCACGTACCAGGTAACCCAGTTTGTTAAGAAATCAGTGGAGGAAACAACGCGGCCCAACCAAAGGGTTGTTATGGCGCAGGTGGGGGTGATTACGCAGCTCGCCGACGCAACCAGAGAAAAACGGGCAACCTCCTTCTCAGTGGCCAGCGCTGTTCGTATCCCGACGAAACGGCGCACCAGGAACGCTCCTGCTACCGCCTGCAAGGCGGCGGCCCCGGCGATGAAGGCCGGGACCGCAATCGATTTTACGATTGCGCCAAAGGTGGCCGTATCGAGTGACGTCCAAAAATGGACGAGAAACGATCCGATGATAACGCCGGGCCAGGCACGATTGCCTAAGAGAAGGATGCAGCCAAGGGCGAGGCCCGCCGCAGGCCACACCGCAGTCACATAACCGGGGGGTATGGCCAGGAGAAGCGCTAACTTGCCTGCTACGAAATAGATCGCCGCGGTGGCCGCGATGCCGCCAAGCCGTCGGATGGTGGAAAACCGGTCGGGGGGCGCGGGGCCGCTATGAGACTGTTCCGTGATGCGCCCGGGAGACATCGAATCGTCTGCGCGCAGGAGATATGCCACACCGCGAAGCTTTTCATCGTTTTAGAATCCAGCAGCAATTCCCCTCCCAAATCAGTAACCCGCGGCCTGACCATCCTTGCGCGATTCGCTCGCGCCGACGTAAATGCGCTGACCATCGCGCCTCTCTACTTTTATGGCTTGGTAGCCACCGTAGCCACCAACGTCAAAACGCACATCGTGACCCCGTTTTTTCAGATCGCGGACGGTTTCGTATGGGATCCCACTCTCGACTTCAACGTAGCCGCCGCTCGCCATTTTCTCACCAGTTGGTTCGTTATCGCCCTCATGCTGCCAGCGCGACGCGTCACCCGCTTCCTGCACGTTTAAACCAAAATCGATCTGGTTAGTCAGGACCTGGACGTGCCCTTGTGGTTGCATTCCACCGCCCATCACGCCGAAGGCTTCCCACGGTTTTCCATCTCTCATCACAAAACCCGGAATGATGGTGTGGAAAGGACGTTTACCTGGGGCATAAGCATTGGCGTGGCCGGGTTCCATCGAGAAAAGCTCACCGCGATCTTGAAACATGAAGCCGAGTCCCGGCACAACAATCCCGCTGCCCATCCCGCGGTAATTGCTCTGAATGAGCGAGACCATGTTGCCCTCATCGTCCGCCGTGCACATGTAGATGGTGTCGCCGTCGTCCGGCGGGGGACGCTTTGGCGTTGCGACGGGCTCCTGCAGTGGCAGCCGTGTCGGCTGCGATATTGTAGCGTTTGCAGGCGGCACGCCTGCCTCTACAGTCTTCGCCGCGCGATTCGGATCGATCAACTTCCGTCGTTCCGCCGCGTATTCCTTCGAAAGCAAACCGGCGAGCGGAATTTTCACGAACTCCGGATCGGCGTAAAATTTGGCGCGATCCGCCCACGCAACCTTCTTCGCTTCGATCATGAGGTGGAGTGTTTCGGCTGAATTGCGCCCCATCGATTTGAGATCGAAATCTTCGAGAATGTTTAAGATCTGGAGCGTGGCGATGCCCTGTCCGTTCGGCGGCAACTCGAAGACCTCGTAGCCGCGGTAGTTAGTCGAGACTGGATCAATCCACGTCGAAGTGTGCTTCTCGAAATCGGCTTTGCGCAGAAAGCCGCCGTTCTCCTGCATGAACTTATCGATCTTGTCTGCAATTTCGCCCTTGTAAAAAGCATCCCGACCTTTTTCTCCGATCAATCGCAAAGTCTTCGCCAGCGCGGGATTTTTGAAAATGTCTCCTTTTGCAGGCGTCCGGCCTTTACCATCGAGCGTATAAGTTTGGAGAAACGCGCCGGGTAGATCTTTGTAAAGTTCCGGCCCAAAATGCCAGTAAAAGGCAATTAGCTCGGTCACCGGAAAACCTTCGTCGGCGTATTTCGCAGCCGGCGCGAGGTCGTCACTGAGCTTGAGTTTGCCGAATTTCTTATGCAATTCGCTCCATGCAGCCACCGTTCCAGGCACGCTGATTGGGAGCATGCCGCGTGGTGGAATCGTTTTGCGGCCCAATTTGTCGAGCTCCGCTTTCATTTCTTCGTAGCTCAGGCCCAGCGGAGAGCGGCCACTGCCGTTGATCCCGTAAAGCTTGTTTTCTTTCGCGCTGTAAATGATGGCAAAAAGGTCGCCGCCGATTCCGTTCGAGACCGGTTCCATCAAGCCAAGAGTGGCGTTGGCCGCGATCGCGGCATCGACCGCACTACCGCCGCGCTTCAAAATATCGAGTCCAACTTGTGTGGCCGCCGGCACACTCGTGCAAATCATTCCGTGCCGTGCCAGGACTTCTGATCGCGTGGCGAAAGGCTTTCCGGTGATGCGATCGATCTGGGCGAGCGAAATCCCAAAGAATGCAACCACGAGGAGACAAACGACAGCGAAACGGAGCGATACGACCACGTGTTTATGCTAGCACTGTCGTCATCCCGAGCGAATGCGAGGGACCTCTCAATGGTCATTCACCCACAAGTTCGGATACAGTGCGACCAACTGTGAGGTCCCTCGCCGTTTTTGCGGCTCGGGATGACGCCCCGTTACCTTAAAGGTTTTGCCACGGGATCCCTCCCACTTTCGCGTAAAGCTACGGCGAGGCAGGCGACTTTCGCTCGGGATGACAAACGCCTTTGCGTCGCTACCGTCCCCCATGCGTGCAAGTCATCTCCAGGATTTTTACCAATTCCTCCGCTTCCCCAGCGTCTCGACCGACGATCATTACACGGAAAAAGTAACCGAGTGTGGGCATTGGCTGGTGGAAAAGCTGACCGAGATCGGTTTGTCCGCCAAACTTTGTCCCACGCCTGGCCATCCCGTGGTTTGGGCGCACAACAAACAACAACGGGGACGCCACACCGTTTTGATCTATGGTCATTACGACGTCCAGCCACCCGATCCAGTCCGCCTCTGGGATTCCCCGCCATTTGAGCCGGTTTTGAAAAACGGTTACGTCTTCGCGCGTGGCGCGACCGATAACAAAGGCCAGATCCTCTCACACATTCTGGGAGTGCAGGAGCAAATCGAGGCTGCCGGCGATATCCCGGTGAATCTGCATTTCGTCATCGAAGGCGAAGCGGAGATTGGTAGCGCTTATCTCGGCAACTTTCTTTCGCAAAATCGAGACGCGTTGAAACCCGAGATCGTTGTCGTTTCCGATACCGGAATGATTTCGCGCGGTGTTCCGACGATGAGCTACGGGCTGCGCGGTGTGGCAGCGCTGGAATTGAAAATCACCGGCCCCAAAATGGATTTGCACTCCGGAATTTACGGCGGTGCAGTCGCGAATCCGCTCACCGTCATGGCCCGCTTGCTCGCCACTTTGCATGACGTGAACGGGCATATCGCCATCCCCGGTTTTTATGACGATGTGTTGCCACTGGAAAACTGGGAGCGTGAAATGTGGCGCAAAATTCCGGTGAACGTCGACGAAGAAATCCTTAAAGAGACCGGCGTCCCGGAATTATTTGGCGAGAAAAGTTTTTCGACGTTGGAGCGGATTTGGGCTCGACCGACGGCAGAGATCAATGGATTTGGCGGCGGTTATCAGGGGCAGGGGACCAAGACGGTGATTGGAAGTGAGGCGATGGCGAAGCTCACGTTCCGTCTTGTGCCGAACCAAAACGGCGACAAGATCATAGCGCAGGCGCAAAAACATTTGCAAAAAAATTGCCCGCCCGGAGTGAAACTCGACATGGCTGCTGGACATGCCGGTCCCTGGTATTTGACCGATCCACATTCAAAATATGGCGAGGCCGCTCAGCGTGCGCTCAAGAAGGCATTCGAACGAGATCCGGTGTTGATTCGCGAGGGCGGCAGCATTCCGATCGTGTCGGATTTCCGCGACATTCTTGGTGCCGAAACGCTGCTGCTCGGGCTTGCTCTGCCCGACTGCCGCGCGCATTCGCCGAACGAGAATTTTCCCTTGGAAAATCTCGATGCCGGAATTCGGATCAACAAAGCAGTACTGCAGGAAATCGCCGCTTGAATGTCATCCCGAACGGAGCGCAGCGGAGTCGAGGGGTCGCGCCGCGCTATTTTTCAGCTCTCGACGTTTGTTGCTACGCTTCTAATCCTCTCGGCCGCGATTTCACCGCCGCTAGCCGCGGAAGAATCGGTCGGCGAAAAAATCAAAAAGATCTTTTCTAGTCCGACGCCAACTCCGCACAAAAAGAAAAAATCGGCGGCGACAAAAAAAGAATCGGCGTCGCCTTCGCCGACTCCGAGAAAAAAGAAATCCGTCTCCCCATCGCCGACTGGGTCTCCAACGGCGAAGGCAAAAAAGAAATCTTCGCCCACACCGGAGCCGAGCGAAACGCCGCCGCCAACACCGACGCCTTCTCTTTCACCAACCGCAACCGCAACTCCCGAACAAGCAAAGCGCGGTCTGCCGAACGCGACTTTGTCACCGGAAGCGATCAGTGGTTTCGAGAATTATTCGCCGAAAGTGCAGCAACTTCTTAATTCGGCGCTCGAACTCACGACCCGCAATCTGGATTACAAATACGGCTCAGCCGACCCAGGTAACGGCGGGATGGATTGCTCCGGCTTCGTCTATTTCGTGCTCAAACAAAACGGCGTCGATGGCGTGCCGCGCGATTCCAGCGAGCAATACATATGGCTGCGTCGAGCCGGGAAATTCGAGCCGGTAGTGAGCCAAAAGGATGATTCCTTCGAATTCGATAATCTAAAACCAGGCGACTTGCTCTTCTGGACCGGGACTTATGCGATTCAGCGCGATCCACCGATCACCCACGCCATGATCTATCTTGGCCGCGAGAAGAAAACCGGTGCCCGCGTCATGGTGGGCGCGAGCGACGGCCGGACTTATCAGAGTCAGCAACGATTCGGAGTGAGCGTATTCGATTTCAAGATGCCGCGCGCGGAGAAGGGTGAGGTCGAGGATGGCAAGGTGCATCCGCGATTCGTTGGTTACGCGCACATTCCGGGATTGTAGAACGCGCTACCTCTCGGTCATCCCGAGCGCAGTCGAGGGATCCGGTGGAAATTACCTTAAAGGTTTCGCATCGGGATCCCTCGACTGCGTTCGGGATGACGGCGCGTAGTGAGTCGGATCTCCGATGCCCGCTTCGCGGAATCCTTTTCTGCGCAACAAACACGAATCGCACTCGCCACAGGCGCCGCCGTCTGGCGTCGGGTCATAACAACTGATAGTTAACGAGAATTGGACGCCGAGCTTTGCCCCTTTGCGAATGATCTGCGCTTTTGTCATTTCAATCAAAGGCGCGTGAATCCGGTAATGCGTTCCTTCTACTCCGGCTTTGGTTGCGAGCTGCGCCAGTTTTTCAAATTGAGCGATGAATTCCGGCCGGCAATCAGGATATCCGCTGTAATCCAGCGCGTTAACGCCGATGAAAATATCGTGCGCCCCGATTACTTCCGCCCAGGCGAGGGCGTAGCTGAGGAAGATGGTGTTGCGGGCGGGCACATAAGTAACCGGAATTCCGCTCGCCATGTCGTCTTCGCCGCGATTTTTCGGGACGTCGATCGTGTCGGTCAAGGCTGAACCGCCAAAAGCCCGCAAATCGATTTCGAGTACACGATGCCTGCTAACACCAAGTGATTTCGCGACTTGTTGAGCAGCGACGATTTCAATTTCATGGCGCTGCCCGTAACGAAAGGAGAGCGCAAAAACTTCATAGCCTTCGTCATTCGCGATCGCCAGCGTCGTTGCTGAGTCGAGACCGCCGCTCAGCAAAACAACGGCACGTTTCATCTCCTAGCGGTAGGGCGACGCCCTGCGGAGCCGTCGCTCTTCGCCGGCTCGACAGGGCCTCGCCCTTTCGGGTGATCGGGAAAACTTGCCCGCACCGTCAGCGCGATTCCACCGCGCGCGGAAAAGGAGGCGGTGATGTTTGCTTCACGTGGTTCGCAGGCGCGAATGAAATCATCGAGAATCCGGTTTGTGATCGCTTCGTTGAACCCACGCTCATTGCGAAAGGAGGCCAGATAGAACTTTAGCGATTTGCTTTCCACGCAAAGCTTGTTTGGAATGTAATCGATCTCGATTTTGGCGAAATCTGCCTGTCCGGTTATCGGACAAAGCGAAGTGAAATCCGACGTTTCAAAATGAATCCGGTAGTTGCGTCGGGCTGGATTTGGAAAAGTTTCCAGTCTCGCTTCAGCGGGCGAAGCCGGAACACGCGCCTCGCTCCGCCCGAGCAGGGTTAAGCGTGCTGATTTCGCCTTTTTTGCCACGCGCGATTATCGTGCGAAATCAGTGGTGTTCAAACCCTCCCAAGGAGAAGGAGGGAACACGGGCCTGTGACCTGTGCGCACAGCGGGGATTCTCCCCGCTGTTCTTTCCGTTCAACGAAGTTACAGCGGAGTTAAACTCCGCTGGGCGCACAGACTTGGAGGTCTGTGTTCCTTCCGGCACACGACGTTGCGGTGCGGCTTTTATCTAATAGAATCGGCCATTGCATGACAGAAACGCAGACTGGCATTGCCCATCCCGCAGTTATTGACCTGTTCGGTGTCGATCAAAAAACCGGCGAAATATTGCTGGTGATGAACGAGTCCCGGCCATGGGATGGCAGTCATGAGCAGCTGCACGAAGTGCAGGAAAAATTCAATGCTTACGCGTCATTTATTCTGGATGGCGAAATGACGGAAGCGCATCCCGGTCTGGTAGGTCGCAAAGCGCGGATCGAATTGCGTTGCCAACACGTGCCGAATGAAGAGGCGCTGGGGTTGTTGCAAGCGATCCACGATCAGCTCGAGTTGCAGGCGATCAACGTGGAAGTGATCGTGCGGGAGAGCGAGTGCGGCGCCCACTGCAC
>QHPP01000186.1 GCA_003219125.1 Verrucomicrobiota bacterium | reverse complement strand
GCCCGGCCAGCGGTTGGCTGCACCGCCTGGTTAGATGATGAGTGACGTTCTAAGCGAAAATGCGGGTTTTATGAATCCTTTTGAAAGGCGCCTTCGCGCTTCAGCCGGCGCAAAGAAAGAAACTTCACGACGAAATAACTCGCTGTGACTGCGGTAATCACACAAAGCGGAAAACTCGGGCCATGCCAGAGAACGGCGGCAACCAAAGCAACCAAAACGACTATACTGGAAACGAGTTTCTTGCGCTCCGTTGCCTGCAAAAACCGTCCGCCGCTCATACCTTAACCTCAGCAGTGACGATGCCCATCATCTAACGAGACGGAGCTGAGCCACCGCTGGCGAGAGCGAGTGTGGCAAAGATCGAGAACTGTTTCATAAGATCAAATGCGGACTTTGCAACGGCCAGCGGTTGGCTCCAGCGATTGGTTAGATGGTTTGTCTGGCATGGCCATGAGACGCTCAGCCACCGGAACGCAGAGCGGCAATAGTGAAGACTGACAGCAGCACGAGCATTGCAATCCACACACGAACGAGAATCGCAGGCAGTTCTCGCGCGTCTTCGGGACACTGAATACGTCGAGCCAGAACCAGATGATGCGCGAGTCTTTGAACTGCTCGTATGTGCGCTCGTCCCAGCGGAACCTCCGCGAAAGACGACACTAAACTCTCGATTTTTAAAGAGGCTTCGATTATCAGCAGTTATGAAGTAGAGTTGGTCCTCAGGCGTACAATACCTCACTACCATGTTGAGCTTTGGCTGAGGAACAAAATCTGGTATTCATGGACTGCTGACGCTAGCCCTTATGACGATCTCGTCTATTGCACTTCTATCACTCACTTGGTAGTGATGGCGGGCCAGCGGCCAACTCCCTCTTTCTAGTAATGCAAGCTGCCCTTGAACTCAAGACGCGAGCCGTCGAATTCGATCCCTCCGGAGAAGTCGGCGCGGTCGTAGAGCCACGGAGCGGAAAAACCCACCGTGGCGGCAGATCGCAGGACGAGGTCCCCGCAGTCACCGCACTTGCTCGCGATTCCCGAATTCGCGGCGAACGTCGAGATCAGGTCCGCGGCGCAGTCGATGACATCAACATTGTCGGTGGTCTGGCAGAGCCAGAGGCACCACCAATGACGTTCAGGGTTGACCGTTACTTCTACGCCCTGCTGCTTGTAGACGACCGAGAGTGGCCACCATGTGTGCCACGCGTCAACGTGGACGTCCTTCCCGCCCAGGCTGAACACTGGCATGATGCGACTCGCTCCCTTCTCAGCCCCAGACACCGCGCGCGGTCTCGACGACCAGGTTCAGCTTATTGATAGAAATCTGCTTTTTCACGGTGAACCGGAGGATAGCCGTCCACGCGCGCGGGGACAAGGAAAAAAATTCTCAACCAAGCCACCGTAGTTATCTCCTACCCGGTTGGCAGACCGCCGCTTTCGCGGCAGCCATTCCTAATGCTGTTTGAAGTAAAGCAATTTTGGATTAGAATGGCAAGCTTTTTGTGGAGGCGCACTTGCACGTCATGGGCATTATCACTCCACAACAGTTCGAGATGTTGCTCCCGCTTGCATGTGCTTGGGCTGCGGAGCAAGAGCGCACGATTCTTCAGACAGGCGTAGGCTTACAAGATTCGCAGCTCGCAGACGCGAGACGAGTCGGCGTCGCAAGGCCGGATCGTATCCGCTTGTTTCGTGTTGTACGGATTCCCTCTCCGACTCATCCGGATTTGGCTGCGGCAGCTAGCGCCACCTGACTCATTTCATCTCTCACCACAGGGCTGACGGTTCAGTAGGGAATCTTCATTCGGGCTGATTGTTGGAGAGAGCGCCCTTTCATTGCGAACGAGACGCTCTACCAACTGAGCTATACCCCCTCAAAATGTTGCTCGCCAAGCCTTACTGATCAGTTGCGAACGAAAACTATCGAGTTGGACCTGGATTCAGCAAGTGAAAAGACCCGCTCCACCCGGGAATGCACACGGTTCACTCCAAGCTACAGATCAAGCAATCAAGCGCGTCCTTAGAATTTCGCTGTTCGTATTTTCGATCCTTACTAACACACGGGAACGCACATAAGACCAAAGTCCTATTGCGGTGACCCGTCCTGAGGAGGTAGTCTTCCGGGTATGAAGAATTACAAGTGGTACCGCTGTGGTCTGTTAATTGTTGTCCTTGCCTATGCGGCCCTCTCAGGATGCGAAACGAGTGGCACTGGAGCCTTGAGTACGGCATCCGCGTCGACGGCTTCCATGCCTGCATCGAGTAGCAAGAATGCTGGTCGATTGATCATCCAGAGGGCCGCTAACATGGGGACCGGCCTGGTCCTGAACGTATCGATAGATGGTAAGCAAGTAGCTGCTCTTCCAAGAGGTCAGACCTACAGCGGTTCAATTTCGCCCGGGCAACATGTTGTATCTGTCTTGCTCGTTCCAAATCAGTTGAACCTGCCTCCAACGCAAAAGCGTCTGAGCGTGCAGGCGGGCCAGACCTACAACTTCACTGCGATGTGGCAAGGAAATCGCGTGCTTTTGATGTGATCCAGTAAAGGATACTTTCTAGCAGCTAGGCCACACTTCAGATTGCTGCAAGGACACTCTAGCGGTCTAAACCGCCCGCCTCCCTTACGGCAACGAGAGCGTCAGGGAAGCAGACGGAAATTGTCGGGAAGAGACGCGCCGAGGCCAGGCGCTTCGCGGCCCACCGCTCGATCAACGCCTCCGCCCGAACCGAGCGCGGTATCATTTACGGCGACCTTGGCTGGTGGCGGCGAGATTGGTTGCTGTCCTTTGGTCTTGAGCGATTCATTTAGGCTCGGCAGATCTTTTGCCAGCAATTGTTCGAACTCTTTTGTCGCATCATCCAATTCCCGCTTGAGCGCGTCGATGTAGGAAATCTCATAGTTGCCCGGTTTTCCCTCGTAACTGAGCAGCGCTCCGTAGAGTTGGTCGGTGTGTTCTCGCAACCGCTCTTCGCCGGTGATCGCTCCGCCTTCCGTTGTGGCAACAATTTTCTTACGCACAGCGTCAACCTTCCCGTCGAAATCTGAGACGTCTTTGCGGAGCGTATCGCCGTCGGGCAACGCTGCCCCGCTCTTGGCCAGATCCTTGCGCAAAAACAGAATTCGATCCATGAGAGCACTTTCGTCGCCAAACAGAGCATGCACCTTCATCGCTGCATCGAACTGCGACTTGCGGTCCGCTTTGCTGAATTTCGCTCGGCGATCCAGACCCACCGTCAACTTCGTTTCCGAAACTTTTCCAGCCTTGGTTAATCGCACAGTATACACTCCCGGCACCAGTCGCGGTCCGCGGGTTCCGGCAAAGGCAATCTGCGCAGCAGGCGGCACGCGCGGGGGTTTCTCGCGCATGGTCCACGTGACACGATTGAGTCCAGGACGCTTACTGG
>QHPP01000093.1 GCA_003219125.1 Verrucomicrobiota bacterium | reverse complement strand
AGACCAAAGCCGGTCGCTCGGACCTCACGGCGAAGCAGAGGAGCGATGACGGATTTCAAGAGCGAATTTTGGGCGCCCATGCCGATTCCCCAAAGAATCATTCCGCAAAGCGCAATCCAGGATCGGCCGAAAAAGACGAGAGGCGCGAAAAAGGCGGAAACAAAAAAAATGGCAATCAGGATAGATAGACCAGCTTTATCAAACCATTTTCCGAAAACGAGAGCACCCACTCCGCCCAACGCCATTGCTACGGCGTAGTAGATGGGAATAACCGGGCCGGCGACCGATCCGCTTCTTTGAAAGTGGTAGGCGATGAGCGAGAAATCGGCAAAACCGGCGGCGATAAAAGCGCCTGCAACTAGATAAAGCCAATAAGGGCGCGAAAATCCTTTGGTTTCCAGACCATGACCTGTCTCCAACTCGCGCGGATTAAGGAAAAGCTTACTAGCGACGAATACAATCACGATAGTAAGGAGCGCGGAGACCAGCAGCAGCGCGAAACCGGTTCGATAACTACCATGCCTGAATAACACCAACGAAATGATGAGCGGTCCCAAGGTCGCTCCAGCCTGATCGAATGCTTCGTTTAAGCCGAAGACCCAACCGCGGCCAAGTTTGTGACCGGCGAATGATAGCATGGCATCAGTAGACGGTTTGCGGATAGCGCGCCCGGTTCGCTCAGCTACGATTAGACCGGCAGCAAGAGGCCAGTTGCCGGCCAGAGCCAGGGCTGGCACTGCCAGCATGTTCACGATGTAGCCGACGATAGTAACCAGCCAGTATTTGCCTGTCTTATCGCCGAGGTAGCCGCTAAAAGAACGTAGCGCGTAGCCGAGTAATTCCCCGAGTCCGGCAGTGAAACCGATAACGGCAGCGCTGGCACCGAGGAATCCCAGGAATTGCCCGGTGACGCTGCGTGCGCCTTCATAGGTGAGGTCGGCGAAGCCGTTGGCAATACCGAGGATGAGGACGAACCGAAACGCTGTCGCTGCGGTGAGTGACTTTTGTTTGTCGGGCACCGTTGCTTTCCGGTTCGTGTTCGAACTAATGAGGTGAGCTCGACTGCTCACTCACCGGTTCGGTCTCATGAAGGCGACCGAAATCGACGGTAAGCTTTCTATCTCCTGATTCACTATAAATTTCGACAAAGCGCTCGCCAAAACGAACGTCGCGCCAGTTATAGTCTCTTTGGGTTTGTACCGCTGCCGGAATAACGGGGTCTATTCCGACGACCGAAGCGGTGAATAAGGCTCTGCTTGCTCTAAGCGATTCCGGCGTCTCGCCATGAAGTGGGCTTTGCTCGTCAATGGTATGACGAAGGGTGAGTGCAGCCGGAAAGGAGATAAGGCGGTCGAAATGCAGTTTTAAATTATAGAAGTGTCTAAAGGTGTCACCTTCCAGAATGGGTTCATCGCGGGTGAACATAATTCTGAATTCCGCTTCGACCATACTTTGCGCGCGCAGGTTGCCCACCCGTAACATCAGGGTAGGTCGCCCATTCAATGTTCCGATGACAATTGGTTTGCTGAATAGAATTCGCGCGGCGGGGCGGGAGAAGCGAACAAAGATCAAGCCAGTCATGACGGCGAGTCCGAACATGCCAGTGATGATTTCTACGGTCGTGACGACGTGGCCGTAAAGGTTTTGTGGATACCAGTGACCATAACCGACAGTCGCGAGAGTTTGTACACTAAAAAAGAACGCTTCGAAGTAAGAGCCGGGCGTCATTCCAGCAATGGATTCGCCGCCGAGGGCGTAGAACTCTGCAAAGATGAGGTTGATGACGATGTAAACGCCGGCAATGAGAGCAGCGAACTGCGGCCAACTTAAAGCCAACAGCCACTGATAGGCGTCGCGCCATTCCCTTTTTTCGAGATTGAGTTTGAGAAACTCAACCTGACCGGAGCGAACGGAAACGGACTTAGGCATTGTTCACCATGAAAGTAAAAATTGGAAAGTAAAAAGGAGCAAGAAGCAAAGCCGAGCGAATCTGTGCTATTTGCCACCCTGAACCGAAAGTTCCCAGCGATAGCCATCAGGATCATGGAACCATAGGCCCATATGTTTCGAGCCCGGAGCTTCCGGCCCGATCTCGTCACCGGGATCTTCGATGTCAACTTTGTGTTTCTTCAAGTGCGCCAGCGCTTTTCTTAGCGTTGCCATATCCGGCAGATGGAAAGACATGTGGTCAAGGGTTGACGGCGATGGTTTCCCTTTAAAGAGGGCGATAGTGATTTTGTCGTTGCCGACCGCAACACCGTTCTGGAAGTCGAATTCTTTGCGTAATCCTAGCGTGCGTTGAAACCATCGCGCGCTCTTCTTCGGATCGCGCACCGCCAGCCCAAAATGCCCGACCACGCCAAGGACAAACGGAGTTTTCATCGTGTTATCGTATCGGGTACGCTTGAAGGAACAGATGTCTCACCTTTGGCACTTAATCCAGGCGCTGCACCAGTAGCCAGACTAGCCCCGAGAGGATGCCGGCAAAAATGGAGAGGACAATGGTGGTGCGCCGAGTGTGCCGGCGTTTGAACTCCGGCACAGGGATATCGTCGTGAATGCGACTCGCCTCGAACATTACCATCAGAAAAAGCGTTACCACGAAGCCAACGACGCCCCATTTCAGAGCCCCGAGAATGGTGTCGAGCATTTGCGTCTCGACTGTAATCGGGGCGTCTTTGGATTCAAGAGGAGCGCATGTGAGACAGTAGCCGAACGAGGAATCCTTGCTGAAAAGCGTCTCGTTATCTGCACCGTCGTGCTCCCCCTTCGCCTCTCCCTTTGCAGGGAGAGGCTAGCGTGGGGAGTTCCTCAGCGCGCCACGTTGTTAAACGCCGCAGCAGGACGTCGTAAAACACGCCGCGTGAGAAATCAGAACATGCAAAGAAGCACTGCCCGTGCCAGCAATTCCTCGCACCCTCAAAATGCAACGCGAAAATCTGTATATGTATCGCCATTGGCAACATTTACAGCTCAATTTCAAAAGCTCTTCGATCGAAAATGTTCCGTCATCAAATATAAGAAGTTTGTAAGCTTGTCCGACCTTTGAGTGGGCCGAGCGAAACGCAAAATATCAAGAAAGCATTTCAACTTACTTGGAATGAAATAGTTACACAATTCGAACGTGTCTTGTAACGGAAGCCGACGTTCTTACCTCACCTTCGCCCGAGGTTGTGCCGGTGTCCCAGCAGTGGCCGGTAAAAGCTTTCTGAATACTCTGGGCGAGGTTTTGCGCCGAACCGCGTCCCCAGGTAGTGAAAGAAAATAATCCGCGGGTCTTCGCTGATCATGTGTGAATGGATGGAGCCAATATCAATGCCCGCTTCTCGCAATGATTTCAGGGCCTTTCGTAATTCATTTTCCGTGACGGCAAAGTCCCCATCAACCACGGCATTTTCATCACTACCGGCAAATGCGGCCCAGGTATTGACCCCATCGTGCTATCGATGGTGACGCCATGCATTTTCGCGTCGCGCCCGAAGGTGAACTTGATCATGCCCTTATTCGCCTCACCGCTGGACATGAAAAATTTTATTCAGCGGATCGGCGGTTATTGTGCTGATGTCAGGCAACGCTGGCTTGAGGAAAGAATCGGCCGGCGTTGGATGAGCGGTGCGAAACTCTCTCACCTTGTCGTAAAGAAGCCGGACGGAGGAGGCAAGATGCTCAAGCGTGTCTTCACCTTCGATGTGCATGAAGAAACAGTCTGGGGTGGTCGAAAAAGAAGTGATTGTGCAAAGCGGTAACGCTCAAGCCACCTTCCAAGGCCACGAACATCGCAAGATTAACTTCGTCCTCGAATAAAACAGTATCAGCCATGACCATGGCCTCATTATGCGTGGCCTTGGTAAATGCGGCCCATGTGCTAAGGCCCATGAAAGCTGGTATTTTCCAACCATCAACTGAAACAGTGATATCTTCGCGGGTGAAACTGATTTTGTAAACGCCTTCCTTTTCGTTGAGCTTACCCTTTAAACCGGTTAGCTGATCAATCCGTCCAGTGTCTATGGTGGCGCCGGTGGCATTAAGAGTTGTTACAACTAACAAGAATAAGATTTTAATTTTCATCTCAGCGAATCCTGTCTTGCTACTCTCGGATTGGCGCGCCCCAGAAGATCATCCGCCCTTTTTCACCGGGGAAAGTAAGGGTCACAGTTGTGCCGCGATCAACTTTACTTGCCACCGCCACTGATCCACCATGCACATCGGTAATGGATTTGACCAGCGCCAGACCCAAGCCTGTTCCCTGTGAGCTGCGCGACGAATCGACCCGATAAAATCGATCGCATACGTGCGGTAGATGTTGTGGAGGGATGCCGCAGCCAGTGTCTTCGACTGCGAGCTCGGTGCGATCCAGCTTGGTCTCGGTGGTGATGGTAATTTTGCCGCCGTCAGGAGTAAAGCGGAGGGCGTTATCGAGAAGATTACTCAAAGCCCGATCGAATAATAGCGGGTCGGCATAGACTTCGCCGTCACCTTTGTTAGTAATGGAAATACCTCGCTCTTCCGCGATCGTCCGGTAATAGGCCGCGATCTTTTCAATCGCGGGCCGTGCGGCAAAGACGTTTCGTTCGATTTGGCGATCAACTGCTTCGGCACGAGCGAGAAATAACAGGTTGTCGACAATACCTGAGAGCCTTTCGCATTCGGCGGCGATCGATTCAATGACGTTGCGATAGTCCTCCAAGGTGCGCGGCCGAGTTAAGGCAACTTCAGCCTCGCCACGAATATTTGAAATCGGCGTCCGAAGTTCATGAGCAAGATCGGCTGAGAACTGGGAGAGTTTAGTAAATGAATTTTCCAGCCGCGTCAGCATCTCGTCAAAAGCAGTAGCGACCGGCTGAAGTTCGCGCGGCCAGGTCGCCTTCCCCACGCGTTCGTCAAGATGGGCGGGGCCGATGCGTTCGAGTGCTTGCGTCATTTGCTGTAACGGCCACAGGCCGCGCTTGGTGACGGCGATCGCGATTATTGCCGATGCCAGGATTCCGAGACCGAGGGCGCCGCCAAGGACGAAAGCAAATTGAGTGGCAAACTGCTCGTCGCTCGACCGATCTTGAGCGAGTTGGATGAGGTAGGGTCGGCCATCGGCCTCTTCAAATGTAGCGACCAGCGAAAATAGCTTCTTGCTGATTCGATAATTTTTCGGCCGGTAGACCGAATTCTTATCTTGTGGATCAGGAAAAACAGACGGAGGCAAAAAAAAGTCCATTTTGGGGGTTTCGGTGACGACGTCACCCTTGGAATCAATCACTCGCACCCAATACGCCTCGACTTTGGTCGCGCGTGGGTTCTGTAATGTCGCAGTCAAGCTGCCAAGCCCGCCTGTCTGACTCAATTCGCCGCGTAACGCCGATAATCTGTCAGCGAGGAATTCATTATCTTCTTCAAAGGCGTGGCGCACCACGATTAAGTAAAAGGCGCCAAGCCCACAGGAGAGAAGAAACGCTGCGGCCAGAGTAAAGAGAAGGACAAGCTGGGACGCAATCGATCGCGGCCTAGTCTGACTTAAGAACATACCCGACGCCGCGGATGGTTCGCACCAGTTTCTCTTTGAATGGATCGTCCACTTTTGCCCGCAAGCGTCGCACCATCACATCGACGACATTTGTGTTGATGGGGAAATTGATATCCCAAATCTGGTTCGCAATTTCGTTGCGCGACACAACTTCACCGGCCCGCCGGACCAGGTGGGCCAGGAGCAAAAATTCCTTGGAAGTAAGATGGAGCGGCGTCCCCGACCGACATGCCTTATGCTTGCGGGTGTCAATCTCCAGATCGTGGATGTGCAAATGCTCCCGCACTTGTGCCCGCTGGGAACGACGCAAAACTGATCGGACCCGGGCTAGTAGTTCCGAAAAGGCAAAAGGTTTTACTAAATAATCATCGGCGCCCAACTCGAGTCCTTTCACTCGGTCACGAACGCTATCACGGGCGGTCAACAAAAGAATGGGTGTGCGAACGTCTTTTCTTTTGAGCGTCGCTACGATCGACCAACCATTTCTTTTCGGCAGCATTATGTCGATGATGAAAAGATCGAAGGTCTTGGCCAGCGCTAGATCCAATCCGGCTTCTCCATCTGACGCGGTCGCAACTTCAAAATCTGCTTCGCCAAGGCCCTTAGCCAGGTACGCGGCCGTCTTCTTTTCATCCTCGATCAACAGGATTCGCATTTAAATTATCGACAAATGATGCGCTATTAGGCCGGTCGATGCATTGTTTTTCTTCGCGGTAACTTGACTTCGACCGGCGCCTCGGCGGTATAGTTATGCCTATGTCATTGGTCTTTGAGGCGATTCAAACGGAAGGGTTGGCCGAAATTTCTTACTTGATCGGAGACGACGAAGAAGGCATCGCGGCGGTGTTCGATCCGCGGGCGGATGTTGAAGTTTATCTGGACTTGGCGCGCGCAAAAAACGTTGCGATCACGCATATTTTCGAAACTCATATTCATGCCGATCTCGTTAGTGGGGCGCGTGAGCTTCGCGGCCGGATTGAATCGGCAAAGATCTACGTGAGCCACGAGGGAGGTGCGCGTTACGGATTCGAAAACGAAAAAGTGGGTGATGGCGACAAGTTCACCCTCGGGGCCGTCGTGATCACGGCGCGTCATACCCCGGGTCACACGCCGGAGCACATTTCCTATTTATTGGCGGACACGGAACACCCCGAAATCCCATGGGGAGTTTTGAGTGGGGACTCGCTTTTCGTGAATTCAGCCGGCCGGCCTGATCTGCTTGGTGAAAAAGAAACCGGCAAACTCGCGGCCCAGCAATTTCATACGCTGACCGATTTCTACATGAAGCTGCCCGACAGCGTGATCATTTATCCGGCACACGGCAGCGGTTCGCCTTGTGGCGCCGAAATCGGCGACCGCTTGAACAGCACGATTGGTTATGAGCGACCGCTTAATCCCTTTCTCCAATTTAAGGACGTTGAATCATTCACTCGTTTCGCCGTCTCCACCGCGCCGCCCATTCCTAAATATTATCCGCGGATGAAAAAGGTGAATGCGGAAGGCCCCAAAGTGCTCGGCGGTTTACCCCGAGTTGCTGGTCTGCCGCCCAAGGCATTTAAGAAAGCAATCGATGAAAAAGCAGGCATTCTCATCGACACTCGTTTGATGCTGAGTTTTGGCGCTGCCCATATTCCGGGAGCGTTGAACATTGGAGGATCGCCCATGCTTTCGATCTGGGCTGGGTCGCTTCTGGATCCGGAACAACCGATTTTGCTCGTGATGGAAAATGATGATGATCTCGATGAGATCGTGCGCCTGTTTATTCGCACCGGTTTTACCAAATTCGCGGGCTATCTCGTCGGTGGAATGAAGGCATGGGACAATGCCGGTTACCCATTCGCGCAAGTCGCGCAGATGAGTGTGCACGATGTAAAAAATGCGGGCCGCGAATTGCAAATACTCGACGTCCGTTCGAACCGGGAGTGGAAAGGCGGTAACATTCCTGGTGCGCGCCACATTTTTCTATCGGAATTGTGGAAGCGATTTGGCGAACTGGATAAATCAAAACCAACCGCGGTTTACTGCGCGAGCGGATATCGCGCAAGCATCGCCGCGAGCATTCTAAAAGGTGAAGGCTTCGCTGACGTGCGCAATGTCCCGGGTAGTTGGCACGCCTGGAAAGAAGCGGGCTATCCGGTCGATCGCAACGCCGCTCAGGAAAAAGCGGCCTAGTTTCGCAGGAGAAGCATGATCACGCGGGAGAAAGAACCGCCGAATCTCGAAATGCCGTTCAACGCGCTCGAAGATTTTGTTACACCGAATGAGCGATTTTATGTTCGCTGCCATTTCCCGATCCCAAAGATCAACGAACGTGATTGGCGTTTGAAAGTAGAAGGCAAGGTGGCGCGACCATTCGAGGTGACGATGGAGGACTTACGCCAGATGCCCGCGCACACGATCACGGCTACACTAGAGTGCGCCGGTAATAGCCGCGTTTTCCTTGTTCCGAAAGTTAAAGGTGTGCAATGGGAACTGGGTGCTATTGGCAACGCGGAATGGACGGGCGTGAGACTGCGCGACCTGCTGCAACGCGCCGGGATGGCGAACGAGGCGCGTGAAATCATTCTCGAAGGCGCTGATAACGGCACGATCGCGGAGCCACCGCGTCCGGCTGGCAAGATAAATTTCGCACGCAGTCTGCCCTTCGAAAAGGCAATGGATGATGTACTGTTGGCTTTCGCGATGAATGGCGAGCCGCTCAGCGCCGCGCACGGTTTTCCGCTGCGCGCCGTTGTTCCGGGTTGGTATGGAATGGCATCAATCAAATGGCTTCGGCGGATCATTGTCACCGATCAACCATTCAACGGTTACTACCAATCGATTGATTACGCTTACTGGCAACGCGGGGACAGTGGGCCGGCCCTTGTTCCATTAGCTGAGATGCAGGTGAAAGCGGAGATCGCGCGGCCCGAGAATAACGAAGTCATTCGCGCGAATTCAAAATATCTGGTTAAAGGCGCCGCCTGGACTTCGAAAGCTATCGTTACCAAAGTGGAAGTTAGCTGCGATAGCGGCAGGTCGTGGGGCGAAGCCACTCTCAACGGTGACGCGACTGAAAATGCATGGCGACTCTGGGGGTTCGAATGGCAAACTCCAGCTCCGGGCAATTACATTCTGATGGCGCGTGCCACGGACTCACGTGGACGGATGCAGCCGATGGAACACGATCTCAATCGCGGCACCTACATGATCAGCCATTGTCTGCCGATCGAAGTAGAAGTCCGCTGAAAAATCGTGGAGGGACGTGCTTCTGCACGTCCAGGACACGTGGAAGCGCGCCCCTCCGTTTACGCACCCTTCTCGATTGGCGCGGCGACGCGATTGCCCCACTCCGTCCAGGAACCATCGTAATTCCGAACGTTATTTAGTCCCAGCAGATAGGTGAGAACAAACCAAGTGTGGCTGGACCGTTCGCCGATGCGGCAGTAGACAACGGTGTCGGTCTTCGGACTGACGCCGCAACCTTGCACGTAAATTTTTTCCAACTCCGCCGCTGGTTTAAAGGTGCTGTCATCATTCACCGCGGTTTTCCAAGGCACACTTTTCGCGCCCGGAATATGACCGCCTCGGAGCACTCCTTCCTGCGGATACTCCGGCATGTGTGTGATCTCACCCTTGTATTCGCCGGGAGAACGAACATCGATCAATGGCTTGCTTGCTTTACTTTGCGCCAGCGCTTCGTCCGCGAAAGCACGAATTTCCTTATCGTAACGTCGCGTCGGGACCGGATAATTTGTGCGCGGATATTTTGGCACCTCGCGCGTCATCTCGCGGCCTTCCGCTTTCCATTTGTCGCGGCCGCCGTTGAGAATTTTCACTTTATCGTGTCCGAACAATCGAAATGCCCAAAGGGCATAGCAGGCCCACCAGTTCGACTTATCGCCGTAAAAAATGCAGGTCGTTTCGGGCGTAATGCCGTTGCGGCTGCACAGCTCGGCGAATTTGTCCGGCTGAATGTAATCGCGAATCACCGGATCTTGCAGATCGGCCCGCCAGTCGATGTGAACGGCACCGGGAATGTGCCCCGTGTCATAAAGCAAAATGTCTTCGTTCGATTCGACGATGCGAATGCCGTCATCTTTTAAGTGTTGCGCCAGCCAGTCGGTTTCCACCAGTGCTTCCGGATGCGCATAATTATTTGAAGCCATATTAGTGCTACTAGCTCTGAGTGAAGGGAGAGGCAAGTCAGCAATCGGGGGTTCTGTAGTCGTAATCGCACGACCACGCCGTAACCCCATCAACCCTGGCCTCCTCCTGCAAACTTGACGGCCTAAAGCCGTCAAGTTTCGGGAACGTTGAGGTCGTGGATCGCGATAATGTCCGTTTACGAGGCCATAAGGAGAATCTGAAATCTCAGGCGAATCCGCGCGCCGTCCCAGTACGAAGGAGCCTGAGAACTTGACGGCTTTAAGCCGTCAAGTTCAGAAATCGCAGCGGAACTTTATTCATTAAGTGCCGTAACCGTTCTGCTAGGAAATGGGCGTCGACTGTTGAAGCCGACCGAACGCCTCAATGTAGGGGTCTGGCTCTGCGCAGGCAGCCGTTCGCCGCGCGTGATTGTTGCCAGGCGGGTTTCGGCCGCGCAATTAACGTTTTCTTATTTTTTCCGGCTTCGGTGCCAACAACAGCTCGCGCCCGACGACGTAGAGCAAAACGCAGAGCGCAATGAACGGAATTAGCGCGAGCAGATCGGCGTGCGGGCCGTTAAAGAATGGATTATGCGCGGTGGCCCATCCTTCGAAAGCTTCTAGCCGGTCCTTCATCGGAATGGCGAGGAAGGCGAAGAGGACGCCGGCGAGTGTGCCGCCGGCGATGTAGCCGGAAGAAAGTAGGACGCCGTTGCTCTTGTCTCCTTCCGCCACCAGCTGATCTTCGGTCAGCTGCGCGCCGGCATGTTTGTGTTGCGTATAACGATCGACCAGCCAGCGCACTATTCCGCCGGCGTAGACTGGCGCTGAGGTAGAGATGGGCAGATAAACACCGACCGCGAAGGCGAGCGCGGAAACTCCGGAAAGCTCGAGCACGACCGCAATGAAAACGCCTAACAAGACCAGGCCCCATGGTAGTTTTCCGCCCAGGATTCCTTTGATGATGTAGGAGACGAGGGTGGCTTTTGGCGCGGTGAATTTTTGCACGCTCGAGCCGTCGGGGCGCTTGTCGTAGACGCCGTTGATGCCGGGATCGGCGAGATAGACGAGCACGCCGTCGTTGTTCACGAGGTAGCGACCGGCCGGGGCATTGTCCGTGTTCGTTTTGTGATAAACGAAGTACTCGTTGGGATCAGCGCCGGACTGCGCGCCGGACAAGCGCTCGCGTTTCGGCTGGCCGTTGCTGTCTTTCAAGTAATCGGCCGGATCGGCGTGAAAGCCCGGCGGGAATGCGAAGTCCGCATTGCCCGCGACGGGAACGTAAACCGTGCCGGACTGA
>QHPP01000185.1 GCA_003219125.1 Verrucomicrobiota bacterium | reverse complement strand
TCCGCTGTGGTGTCTTTGGAATAGCGTTTTCGAACTTCGGCCAAGAAGCGAGGTTGAGAATGAAAACGCTTGGGCACCAGTTTATTGCAAAGAAGCATCACGGATACCACACTAGTTGTCCGAATTGAAATTACCGGAATCAAAAAGAGTTTTGTGGGGCGGTGGAACAGCACTCGTGATCCTTTTCGCGCTGGCGTATTATTTCCTGATGCCGGTGGCGGAAGTGGCTACGGTCCGCCGGGGTACGGCCATCTCTGCGGTCTATGGGACCGTGCGGATTGAACCGGCGTTTGTGGTGCGAGTTCGAGCACAAAATGACGGTTTCATTCAATTGGCGGAACCGTTCTCCACCGGTCGCGGCGCAATCGGCAAGGGCGTTGGAAAAGGTCAGTTGCTGGCGACAATTGCTGACGAGGAAACCGCTCGAGAATTGAAGCAAGCGCGCGCCGATTTGCAGGCCGCCGTCGACCGTGCGGCGCTTCCACTGGCCTCTTCGGAGTTGCTGAAAGCGGCTGAAGACAATCTACAGCGGCTCGAAAAGGTGGTCGGGTCGGGCAACGTACCAGCAGTCGAATATCAGAAGGCGAGAAGTGAAGCCAACCGGCTGCGAGGTGCAGTGGAAACAGAGAGAATCGAGCGAGATCGCAATCTTCACTCGCTAGAAGAGACGAGTAAGAAATTGGAAGCCCAGATGAAGAGCGCCGAAGTTCGCTCGCCGATCGATGGCCTTCTCACTAATGTCCAGACAATCGATGGCGAACTGGTCTCCGACGGCAACGAGCTTTTCACAGTTTCTTCACGGAAGAATTATATTCGCGGCGAAGTGAACGAGGAGGATGTGGGTGAAGTGAAGCCGGGAATGAACGCAAAAGTGCAGCTATACGCTTATCGAACCCGAACGTTTACCGCGCGCGTGACCTCAGTTCAGCCCGCTGCCGACCCAACCACGCAGCGTTACACCGTTGTGCTGGAAATGGAAAATCCGCCAGACAATTTGATGGTGGGAATGACCGGGGAGATGAACATCATCACCGGTACACATGAAAACGCTCTTCTGGTGCCGACGCGTGCTCTCCTTGTCGATCAAGCGCTCATCGTGAACCATGGCATTGTGCATTCGCGCACAGTTGGAATCGGATTTCGCACGCTCGATTTCACAGAGGTGACCAGTGGTTTGGAAGAAGGCAGGCACGTGATTGTTTCCGACCAGGACAAATTCCACCCGGGAGAAACAGTTCGGCAGCGAACGATCAATTCACCGCCGCCGCCGAAGGCGCCATGACGCCGCCGCTTTATATTGCGCTGCGGTTTTTGACGCATCGCAAGCGCCCGTTGCTTCTAAGCCTTAGCGGCGTCGTTTTCGGCGTCGCCATCTTTATCTGCACCCAGGCGCAGACCCAGGGCCTCGCACGCTATTTCATTGACTCAACCATCGGCAGCAATGGTGCGCTGGTCGTCAGGTCGCGCTTTCGGCCACGCTACGAACCGCTCATCGTTTCCGCGAAAGGCTCTAAAGGAACCATGGGACGTCGTCTTTATTTTGAAGGCATCACTAACCCCAATGAAATAATGCGGGTGAGCAGGCAATTTTCTAATGTTGTTTCCTGTTCCCCGGTTCTACGTGGAACGGTCAGCGCTCGCGCGGGATTTGAGAACGCGACTGTCGAACTTTACGGCATTGATCCCGCGCTGCACGCGCGGACCACCGATATTCTCCACCAGCTCACTGATGGGAACTTTGATGACTTTCGGAATAACACCAGCTCGATTATCATCGGTTCACGTCTGGCAGAGTTACTTCAGGCCGGCGTGGGCGATACGGTGCAATTGCTCGCGCCCAACGGGGAGTACTGGCGGTTCACTGTTGCAGCGGTCGCGCGCGCAGGGATTGGATCGATTGATTCAACCCGCGTTTATTCGCATGCCAGGGTCGCACAGGCTCTGCTGCAGCAACCCTCGGGCGCGTCGATGATCATATACAAACTGCGGAATCCGAATCGTGCACCTGCTTTAGCCAGCCGTTTCGAAACCCTCTTTCAACACAACGCCTCGAGTTGGCAGGAACGCGAGGAAAGCACGCTGCAGCTTTTCCTGACCTTAAGAATGTCCGTCGCGATTACGGTCTCTCTTATTATCCTGCTGGCTGGCTTCGGTATTTTTAATGTCCTTACGATGTCGGTGCTCGCGAAAATAAAGGAGATCGCGATTTTGCGTTCAATGGGTTACCGGCGCATCGACGTTTCCTCCATTTTTTTGTGGCAGGGCGCGCTGATCGCCGCGGCCGGATCGCTGCTCGGCTGTTTGCTGGGCGCGTTAATGACCTGGGGCGTGTCGCACATTCCCATTCGCCTCCGCGGCTTGTTGTACACTAATTACTTTCTGGTGACATGGGATTGGCGACACTACGTGTTTGCCACGTTGCTCGCGATCCTGGCCGTGTTCATCGCAAGTTATGTCCCGGCGCGCCGCGCCGCTGAGTTGCCGCCGGTGGTCACAATTCGGGGTTCGAGATGAACTCGGAAAGTTGCCTTAGTTGCCAAGCGATCGAGCGTTATTTGGGCGAAGAAGAAGAGCGCGTGCATGCCCTCCGGGGCGTATCACTCGATATCGAGCCTGGCAGTATCCACGCAGTTGTTGGCCCGTCCGGCTGCGGCAAAAGCTCGTTGCTCTACATTCTTGGGCTGCTCGACCTGCCCGACGCCGGCCGCGTTTCAATCGAATCGGAGCCGGTGTCTCAGCTGAGCGACGACGAACTCGCGCATAAACGGAACAAGTGCCTCGGCTTCATTTTTCAATTCCATTTTTTGATGGAAGATTTCACTGCGCAGGAGAACGTGATGATCCCGATGCGCAAGCTTGGGCAACTCGCCGATGGCGAGATGCGCGAACGCGCAGCCGGGCTGCTGGAAGCGGTTGGCTTGGGCGACAAACTGCGAAGACCCAGCCGTCATCTCTCTGGAGGTGAGCAACAGCGTGTGGCTATCGCCCGCGCGCTGGCTAACGACCCGCGAGTCATCCTGGCGGACGAGCCGACCGGCAATCTCGATACCGCCAATTCCGAGCGCGCCTTCGAGCTGTTGCAAAATATCGTGCAACAAGGCGGGAAAGCTTTGCTTCTGGCAACCCATAATCCTGTCATCGCCGAGTCTTGCGATTGGATCCACGAGATGAAAGACGGCCGCATTACCGCCAGCAATCCGCGCGGCACGCGAAATTCGATTTTTTAAGTAACGTTAGATCGACCATG
>QHPP01000092.1 GCA_003219125.1 Verrucomicrobiota bacterium | reverse complement strand
TGGCAATACCATAAGCACGAAAGGCGCGCTCGTATTGCCGCAGTAAACTGCCTTCCGAATACTTCATGATGCTGAAGAGATCATCCGCGCTCAATTCTTCGCAAACAACGCGCACCGGCAGACGGCCGATGAATTCCGGTTCGAACCCGAACTCGATGAAATCCTGCGTGGTAACAAATTGGAAAAGCTCGTTATCCATTACCCGGATTGGTTCCGCGCTGAATCCAATCTGACCCTTTACCCGGCGTGAGACCTGTTCTTTCAAACGCTCGAACGCGCCGCTAACGACAAATAGGATATGGCGGGTATTGATCGTTTGCCGGCTCGATTTGCCGCGCCTTTGAAATTCCAGCGCCGCTTGAATCTGTCCCTGCAAATCCATCGCGCTGCGCAACGGCACCTCGGTTTCTTCCATTAACTTGAGCAACGTCGTTTGCACGCCGCGACCGCTGACATCGCGTCCGATCATGTTGTCGGCCGAAGCGATCTTGTCGATTTCGTCGATGTAAATGATCCCGAACTGCGCCGTGTTCACGTCACCATCGGCTTTGTGCACGAGTTCGCGCACCAAATCTTCCACGTCACCGCCGACGTAACCGGTTTCGCTAAACTTCGTCGCGTCCGCCTTAACGAAAGGGACCTTGATCAGATCGGCGATGTGTTTGATTAAATATGTTTTTCCGACTCCGGTCGGGCCGACGAGAATAACGTTTTGCTTGGCGTATTCCGTCTCTTGGGCGCGCGTTGCGCTTTCCTTTTCCAACTGCCGGACATGGTTGACGTGGTTGTAATGATCGCAGACTGCGATCGAAAGCACCTTCTTTGCTTCGTCTTGTTTGATCACGAAACGATCGAGATGCGCTTTGATGTCGCGCGGCAAAAAGTGAAATTCGAATTCCTTCGCTTCTTCCGGCGGGCTTTTCTCTTCGGCCCCCGTCTCGACCGTATCCGGCTGGGTCAGGGTGGTAAATGCCACCCGATCGCCAAAGTTTGATTTCATAAACTCGGCGAGCTTCGATTTCAGTTCTTCCGGTGAAGGAAATGGCGGGGTCTGTTCCATTTAATTTGCGTGGGCACAAAAGATACGCCCGATGAACGTAACATCGGAACCACTCGTGTAAATCTGACTCTCGAAACCGCGATTCGTTCAGGACGGATCCACTCAGACATCATCAGCATTCGGCTAAACTGACGGCATCCAATAGGTTGTAGTCGTCCTGCTAAGGCAGCTTTTGAATGGGATGGCATCCGACCAAGATGCCCTAAATCTATGCGATCCCGGCTACCGATTGGCCGCGACTTGCGGGGAACTACCACGCGCGAAAATCGCGCTCAGGTCGTCGAGGACTCTCGCCGGGCCGACGTATTTGCCGCTGACATAACTATCGGCTAAAATTTTGCCGCTCGCATCGACAATGACGAGATCGGGAATGCCTTTCCCGGCATATTTTTGTAACGCGGGAACATTCGCGAGCTTGCTGTATTCGATCGCGGGCCAGGGCATGCCACTCTCCCGCATGTAAGTTGCCATGCCGTCGGCCGATTTATCGGCGCTGACGAAAATGATTTCGAACTCGGGATGGTCGCGCGCGATCTGATTATAGTAGGCGACGAGTTGCGGGGTGAACTTCCGGCAAGGTCCGCACCAGTGCGCTGAGAAGTAAAGACCGTAGATTTGCTTCGACGCGAGTTCTTCATCATAACAGGACACGAGGTTGCCGTTTTGAAGACGAACCAGATTACCTTTGGCTACGCCAGCAATGGCATCGGCAGAACCTTGTTTGACAACGCGCGCTCGCTGTTTCAGCAACTGGTTTTGGTAAAGAGTATCGTTTCTTTTTGCTTGCTCGGCCATGAGCGCCCGTTCATGTGCCTGGTCTTCCATTTTCTGGCGCGCTTTTTCCAGCTCGTCTTTCGGGACGGCAAATTTCCCGCTCTCAATTGCATCCAGTAGCTGAGTGGTGGCGCCGGCCTTGATCAGCTCTTTGCGCTTAGACTCGTCGAGCTGGTCGGCGAAATGGCGGGTGGCAAGTTCTGCCTCAATCGTCGGCAGAGAATAACCGGAGCGAAGCATCAGGCTGATTTCGCTCGTCGTGAGCGGCAACGTGGCTGCCATGGCCAGGCTAAGGGCGAAGAAGAAACAACAGCATGCGATGCGCACACATCTAGTTTGAGCAGGTGGCCTGCCAGTGTTTTGACAGACTGTCGAAAAGCTACCCTCACCTCAATCCTCTCCCCACCCACTCCAATGCCCTCACTGCCGCTTGCGCGCGCGTCTCTCCCAACGGGAGAGACTGGGAGAGGAGGTTTGCTTTCTCATATGGCGCGGAAGAAAGCGCTTCCTTCTCCCATTGGGAGAAGGTCAGGATGAGGGTGGTCTCAACAGTGTGTTACGGTTTCGTCTGGTCGAAAAATTTGCGTGCTTCTTTGTAAGATGGCTTAGCTGAGCAAGCTGCGTCGAAGAGTTGCCGCGCGGCATTGGTCTGCCCCACCGCCCAGGCGAAGACGCCGCAGCGCCATTGCCGGTCGGCATCGGTAGCGAAGGAACTAGAGATCATCACGAGGGTTGCAGCGGGCACTTTCAGCCAGGTGGTTTCGGCGGAACCATAAGGAACTTTCACTTTCAGCTTGTCTGCGGTCGCGCCTGAGATTCCGCTGTATTGGGTATCGCTCGCAACCACGGTCCCGTTAAAGGTGCGGGCATTCAAATCGTTAATCAGCGTTGCCTTCCATTGTGCCAGCCAGTCAGCAGCGTTTTGGTAATTACTTTGTGTCTGTCTTAGCGACGGCTCCGTCAATTTCACTTTTTTAATTGCACTGGCGGCTCCGGTGAAATTGTAAATGGCAGCAAGCCGCCGAAAGGATTCCAGGGCTGCGTTCCATCGTGGCTCTTCGCGCGCGAGCAAATCCCGATGTTGTTTTTCCTGCGCCGATTTCTCCGCTTTTTCTGCCTCACCGAGCCGATTTGCCAATGTTCTTTCCACTAACAGGGCCTCGGCCGAGATTGTGGTTGGCTTCTGTAATTTCAGTGCGCGCAATT
The DNA here is from genome assembly GCA_003219125.1 of Verrucomicrobiota bacterium. GTDB lineage: Bacteria > Verrucomicrobiota > Verrucomicrobiia > Chthoniobacterales > UBA10450 > AV69. Next base: position 8,039 of record QHPP01000092.1, on the reverse strand, counting down.
TTTCAAGCGCACTCCTGATTTCCGCAGGGCTTTTGGCTGATCCATACTGTTCTCTCCAAGCCAGCCAGGCTCGCGAATCCTCCAGATATTTTCGCGCGATCGGTTTGTATTTATCGATCCAGGACAAACTAGCGCTGGGTTGCGATAAAGTGAACGTCTCCAGTAGCGCCTTAGCATCATTAAATCGTCCGAGCTGGACATCGGTCAATCCTAACAAGAATAAGGCGAATGGCTTCGCCGGATGATCGGGAATATCGGAAAGAACGATGGCGCTGCGCATATTGGCGCGTCGTGCGGTATCGAGGAAAAACGCGCCCAGCTGTGGATCGGCGAAGCCGCCACTACCGGCATTTTCCACCTCCTGCAAGGCCTGGCGCATTTGCGACTCCTGCTGATCGAGCAAAGCCGCAGCAGCCTGATTGAGCAAAGCCCAGTCGTAGATCGGTTGTTGGTTTTTGGTTTCCGAAGCGAGACGCGCGAAGGTGGCGCGTGCCGCCGGGTATTTGCCGTCGATTATTTGCTGGCATCCATCATCAAACTCTCGATTAGCATCGAAGGCCGGAGTGGCGCTGGCTGACACCGTAATGTTCGCCGGCGCTCGATGACGGCTGAAAAAAATCCAACCGAAAAATATCAGAGCGATGAGTGTAGCAGCAGCGATGAGCAAGGCCGCTTTCGCACGCCACGGTTCCGGTTCACCGCGAAGGACGCGCTCTGATTTCTTGAGGGCGAGGATGAGCGCATCGTGCGAAGCGAAACGCAAACGGGGATCGGGCGCGATCATCCTTGCGATGACACTGGCGGTTGGCCGTGAGACCTCCGGTGCCACGTCTTTTAGTTTCAACGGATTGTTCTTCAACGCGCGCAGCTCGGAGGCCGACATGGTTTCGCCATCGAAAGGAGGCCGTCCGGCGATCGCGTGAAAAAGGGTGGCGCCAAGACTGTAAATGTCACTGCGAAAATCTTCCGGCTGATTATTCAATCGTTCCGGCGCGACGTAATAAGGCGTGCCCCAGATGGCGCCACTGGTTTGCGCGTTTGGCTCGACAATTCCCGCCAAACCGAAATCACTGATCTTCGCCATCCCCTCGGCGTTGAACAAAATATTGGCCGGTTTGACGTCGCGATGGATTAACCCTTTTTGATAGGCCGCGCGTAGTCCGCGGGCGACCTCGATCCCGGCGCGCAGTGCGTCTGCTTCGGGAAGTTTTTTTTGTTCCGCAATAAGATCATCGAGCGTTCCGCGGTCGACCAGCTCCATTACGAGATAGTACTGATCGTGATCGCGGCCGAAGGAAAATACCTGGACCACATGCGGATGATTGACCGAAGCGGTGATTCGGGCTTCCTGCTGCAATTGATTGGCGTATTCCGGACCCAGATCTTTGCGTAAAAGCTTTAGCGCGACATCGCGATCCAATTGGGTGTCGCGCGCTTTGTAAACCGTTCCCATTCCGCCGGTGCCGAGGGTCTCGCGCAACTCGAAATGATCAAAAGAACGCGCGATCCGCACCCGTTCACCGCAGGCGGGACAAGGCACCCGCGAAAGCGGTTCGACATCACCGATCTCCATCGGCGCAGCGCACCTGGGACACGAAATGGTGTTCGGATCGCTCATTTTTGCGATAGTAACATCCTCAATGGCCCAGGAAAACCGCCGCGAAATTATCGTTAAAGCAACGGATGCGGGCGCGCGGCTGGATCGTTTTCTCACCGATTTTACGGACGAGTTTTCGCGTTCGCGAATTCAAGCGCTTATCCGTGAGGGGTTCGTCACCGTCAATGGCGCAGTGCCGCGGGCACGCGACATTGTTCGGGCGGGCGATCGCATTTTCCTGGTCGAACCACCGGTGCAAGCGATTGACCTCATGCCGGAAACGGTCGCGCTCTCGGTTCTCTTCGAAGACACCGACTTGATTGTTATAAATAAATCGGCGGGAATCCCGGTTCATCCTGGAGCTGGGCGGAAACGCGGCACACTGGTTAATGCCTTGCTTTCGCATTGCAAAAATCTTTCGGGCATCGGCGGGAAGGAACGGCCGGGCATTGTTCATCGGCTTGATAAGGAAACAAGCGGTTGTCTGGCGGTAGCAAAGAATGATTTTGCGCATCTCGAGCTGTCCCGGCAATTCGCGGCCCGCACCGTGGAAAAAATTTACCTCGCGCTCGTGGCCGGGAAGCTGCGTCGCGGTTCCGGAACAATTGTGGCGGCAATCGCGCGTCATCGAGTTCATCGCAAAAAAATGACGATTGCCCGCGAGGGCGGACGAGAAGCGAGAACGGATTTCAAAGTGGTGCGCAGTGGAGGCGACGCGAGCTTGCTCGAATGCCGGTTGCACAGTGGCCGGACGCATCAAATTCGTGTGCATCTTCAACATCTTGGACATCCGATCCTAGGCGACCTTGTTTACGGAGGGCGCCGCGCAGGAAATTTTTCGCGCCAGATGTTACATGCATGGAAACTGGGCTTGGATCATCCACGGACGAAAGAGCGGATGCATTTCGAAGCGCCGTTGCCGGAAGATTTTAAGCGGGCGATGAGGGAGGCGTTGAGTTAGCTGCGTTTAGAGCCTGCTGACGTTGCGTGGCCATGAGGATCATGGCGAAAAGCACGGGCAACACGATTATGCCTCTCAACCATGGTTCTGCATGCCAGGGAAGAGCGAAAAGGCGCTCATTATAAAAGAGGTAGTAAGCGAAAATAGTGACACTCAGAAAATGCCAGGCGAAGGCGCGCCGCCAGGTTGCGACCGGCAGAATCCAAGTCACATACCAGGCGTTCAACACCGGCGCGAGAATGAGGCTGGCGCCAAGCGACCAAAGCATGCCGCGCCGCCAATTGCGCTTGAAAAGGAGACCAATCAGCGCCGATACAATCAGAAGGACCACGTCGTAGCGATAATATTGCTGATGCCAGTTTGGTAAAATCGTGTCTTCAATCAGCCACCAAAATAAATCGTTGAGCCGGCTGACATGACCGAAGTCGCCGAACAGATTTTGCGCAAGGGGAAACCGAAACGCGCAATCAAGGAGAACGGGCAAAGCGATGGCGGCCGCGAGGGCAACGAAGTAGCGACGCAAGGCAAAAAGAGATGGAATCAGTAAAACAATGCAGACTGGTCGAAGCGCGATGGCAAATCCAAGCGCGACCGCGGCACCGAGGGCAAATTTCCAGCTCGCCGTCTGTTCAAATCGCTCGAGGAAGAAAATCAACCCGACAATTGCGAGCAAAATGAGGCTGTCGAAATGTGCTGCGCCGAAGAAACTATAAGCGATAAGAGGATTCCAGGCGAGCCAGACGGCAGTTTGCTTATCAAGCAGCCATAGAAGCAGCGCGATGACGATTAAATCGGCAGCGCCAAAAATTATTTTGTAAAGCAACGCGTTGTTTGTCGCTGGGATGGCGCGAAATAAAACTTCGGCCCCCGGTGCGAAGGCTGTGGGCTCATCGTTCCGCAAGACCCGCGCAAGCTCCGGGATTTTACCGGCCACGCGAGAATCATTCGGCGCGACCTGATAGGGATTGAACCCGGCGCGTTGAATCACTCCGTCGGCTTGAAAGCGCCAGACTTCGTTGGCCGGCGCCTGTGGCAGCGCCAGCAAACGAAGCGCGATCGTGGCGAGCCAGAAAATCCAGACGGCGTTTTTGTTAATCGCGGCGAATTCAGTCGCTGCAAACAAGTAAGCGAGGCCACAGAGAATCGCGCCGGCGACAAAATAGATCGGCATCCATTCCAGGGTCCAATCGTCGAAAAGATTAAGCGAAGCGAAGAGGACCAATTGCGCGACGAGCGCGATCCAAAATCGCAATTTCACTTCGGTGCGCTGGCGATTGGATTGGGGCGAAAACGCGATCGCAAAATGCGATTCATATTGATCCGATAAGCCGCAAAATCGACCAGCTCCCGTACCCGCGCTTTCAACCGGCGCGCCCTTAGGAAAAGAAACAATGCGAAGAGTGCGTAGGGGAGGGCGAAGAGGAATTGGACGTGGCCAGTATTAAGGAAATGATAGATGAGTAAGGTGAGGACGATGAGATTTACGATCACGGTGGTGGTGACGTAGCGGTAGCGAAGTTGAACGCGGGTCAGGCATTTTCCGTTGCCGTGATATTCCGTAACCGTCCGCAGAATGATGCTCCACCAGAAGTTACCGTAAATCTGGATGTCCCATTCCTGCCAGCCGGTGTCGATGGAGTAGCGCCAGTTTTCCTGATCAAGGAGCGTGAAAATTTCTCGTAAGAGGCTGTGACGATCCTTGCCTTCGTCGTTCCAGTAAGCGAGCCGGCCCCAGTTGCCGCCAAATTTTTTACCAGCGGGAACGTTCTCATGTTGCGCAATGACAGAACCGGGAGTGCGTTTGAAATGCAGCCAGGTAAAATAACGCGACCAACCACGGACGAGTGGTTGCGCAAAAGCCAGGAACATCACCAGCAGGCGGGAAAGAATGGTATCGAAGAGCGGTTCGATGCGCGCGCGCACCATATAAGAGAGCGCGACACAAAGGGTGCCGCCGAGCATCAGATACGGGACGATCCGCAGCGGTGGAACAAACACGCCCACGCCGAAAAGAAAGACGGTGAGCGCGAACCATTCGATACTGCTGAGATAAGCTGCCACTTCCGATTGCGGGGTGGGATAGATCGATTGGAAGAATCCGTCTGCGAAAATTCCGTGATAAATAATCGGGCGACCAAGGAACCAACTGAAACGTGGCGTGCCGTAAATTTGTCCGCGCCATTTCGCAGTTCCAGTTGGCCCGAAAAATATGAGATGCTTGAAACGCAACAAAGATTCGGCTTCGCCATAACCTTCCTGTTGTTTGCGAAACCCACGCAGGGTAAAACGACGGTGGTGCCAGACGATGGCAGTAGGACTGAATGCGATTACGCCCCCGGCTTGTTGCAACCGCCAGCAAAAATCTACGTCATCACCCGCCGCGTGATATTCCGGATCGAACCCGCCGACATTTTCGAAAGCCCACCGCCAAAACGCCATGTTACAACCAGGAATGTGTTCGGCGACGATATCGGTTAACAGGACGTGACTCGGGCCACCGGGTGCAGCGGCGACACAGGCCTGGATCCATGTTTTTGCCGGCGGCGAAACGTTCGGACCGCCCACGCCCGCGAAGTCGCCGCTGGTGAGCGTGCCGATCAAATAATAAAGCCAATCGACATCGGCCATACAGTCGGCATCGGTGTAAGCGAATACTTCGCCGCGTGCGGCAGCAGCGCCGGTGTTGCGCGCAACGCTCAACCCACGGTTGGGTTGATGAATGTAACGCACATTCGGGAATTCAGCGGCGATCTGCGCAGTGTTGTCAGTGGATCCATCATCCACCAGAACGATCTCAAACTTCGGGTAATCGATTTTGCCGAGAGACTCGAGACAGGCCCTCAAGGTTGCGCCGCCGTTGTACGAACAAACAATGATTGAGACTGACGGCGTTTGATTAAGATGACGGTGCGGAAGAACGGCGTCGTCTTGCCCGAGTTTTTCGCGCAGCGCATGAAGAGCTTTTTTTGGTTGCCGATCGCGCGTGACAAGTCCGAATGCCCAATCACTGATCTCCTGTTCGCCGGTGTACCACTCGTCGGTCCAGGAAAAGAAAACGGTGCCAGCAAGTCCGCATTTGATCACGCTATCGACATGCCAGCTTAGCATTTCGGCCTGCTCGTCCTGGCTATGCCGGATCGTGTCCATCCCGAATTCGCCAAGGATGAGCGGACGATCTTCAGTCAGATTTTGCAGACGAAAGAGATAACGCTCGAAATCACGCTGATTGTGCAGGTAAACGTTAAAGCAAAAAAAATCGACGTTTTGCGGGAGCAGGAATTCTGTCGGCGGATAAGTGGCGTAGGAAAATAAGACGTGCGGATCGTGGCTGCGGCCCATCGCGATGAGATGCTCGATAAACTCTGTGACGCGTCGCACGTCCAGCCAGCGGACCATTTGCGGAGCGATTTCGTTGCCGACCAGATAGGCGAAAATGGCGGGGTGACCGGCGTGCATTTTGACGGCGTTGGAAACGGAACGGGTGATTTCATTTCGGGCCGATCGCTCGCGCAGAAATTCGATATGTTTGGCCCACGGCAGAGTAATGAGCGCGCGCATTCCCGCTTCGGCGCAGGCATCGAGAAACCAACGCGGCGGGCAATGATAAACGCGAACAACGTTAAACCCGGACTCGCGAATCTGGGCGAGATCTCGCGCGGCTTGATCTCGTGTTCCGAGATAATCACCTAAGGCATCTGGTTTGAATGGGCCGTAGGTGACGCCTTTAACGAAAAATTTACGCTCACCTTCGAAGAAAAATTTTGCGACAGCGCGGATTGGATCCGCCGGAGAAGCGCTCACAGCGCGGCTTTCCTAGACCATGCGGAAGGGGTACGCAAAAATTTTGCTGCAGAGAGCTGTAGAGGCAGCCGCGTCGGCTGCTCTTCGATAATCGCGGCCGACACCCCATCCCTACAATTTTATCAGTGCCTCACAGACGACGCGAGCGGTTTGGTCGATGTCTTCGTCGCTATGGGCGGTGGAAATGAATGCGGTTTCGAATTGTGATGGCGGGAAATAAAGGCCGCCCTCGAGACAGGAATGGAAAAACTGCGCGAATTTCTTGGTGTCGCTGTACTGCGCGGATTCAAGATCGAAAATCGGACCGCTGGCGAAAAAGAGGCAGAACATCGAACCGATGCGGTGGAATATGAGTTCCTTCCCTGAGATCGCATCAGCCAGCCTGCTCTCCAGTTTTGCACCGAGATCTTCCAGTAGTTTCCAGCCATCGATCCGTTCGAGTTCGCGCAATTGTGCCAGACCAGCCGCCATGGCCAGCGGATTTCCAGAGAGCGTTCCGGCCTGGTAAACCGGTCCATCAGGTGAAAGCTGCCCCACAATTTCCGCGCGCCCACCAAACGCGCCCACCGGCAAGCCGCCGCCAACGACCTTGCCGAGCGCTGTTAGATCAGGCCGAATTCCATAAAGCTGTTGTGCGCCGCCGCGCGCAACGCGAAAACCGGTCATAACTTCATCGAAAATCAAGAGAGCGCCGTTCCTTGTGCATTCTTCCTGAAGTTGATGAAGAAAACCTTCGCGTGGAAAAAATAGCCCGGCGTTTGCCGGGATCGCTTCGAGAATGACTGCGGCGATCTGGTCCTTGTTTTCGCGAAAAGCGGCGCGGACCGCTTCAATATTGTTGAAAGGAAGGACAATTGTTTCGTCAGCGACTGCTCGCGGGACACCGGCGCTGTCTGGTTGACCGTGGGTGAGCGCGCCACTTCCGGCTTTGACTAGCAGCGAATCAGCATGGCCGTGATAACAACCGGCGAACTTGATGATCTTGTCGCGTTTGGTGAATCCGCGCGCCAGCCGCAAGCAAGACATCGTCGCTTCCGTCCCGCTGTTCACCATTCGCACTTTTTCGATTGCTGGCATCCATGCGCAGATCAGCTCGGCCATTTCCACTTCCAGAGGATTCGGAATTCCAAAGCTGGTTCCATGCAGCGCGGCAGCGCGAACTGCGTCCGTCACTACCGGAGGCGCGTGTCCGAGAATCGCAGGTCCCCAACTCCCGACGTAATCGATCAGTTCAACGCCGTCGACCGTCCAAATGCGCGGGCCGTTCACGCGCTCGACAAAAAATGGTTCACCGCCAACTCCGCGAAACGCGCGCACTGGGGAATTCACGCCACCGGGAATTTTGCCGAGGGCCCGAGCGAAGAGGTCGCCTGATTTCGTCACGCCGTCACGATATGCGGATTCGTTAAAGCGTCGAAGAGCAGTCATGGAGTAGCGGATCGATGATTTCAAAGCTTCCTCCTTTCATGACTCCAGTACTCCGACACTCCTTTCCGCTCCGTTGACAGCGCTTAGCTGCACTCGATAGTTTCGCGCCGCGCGCAATGGCGGGGTAGCCAAGTGGTAAGGTCGCGGTCTGCAAAACCGCTATTCGCGGGTTCGATTCCCGCCCCCGCCTCAAGCTGCTGTCACGGCGATCAATGCCAGTGCTGTTTTATATTGTTCGCTAACGTACAGCTT
>QHPP01000184.1 GCA_003219125.1 Verrucomicrobiota bacterium | reverse complement strand
ATGCCATGGTAGGCACGGCCATCGGCGCCGCGCTTGAAGGAATGCGCCCAATTGTGGAAATGCAGTTCGCTGATTTTTCCAGCATTGCCCTGAATCAAATTCTCAATAACGCCGGGACACATTACTGGCGCACTAATATTCCGGTTCCAATCACGGTGCGGTTGCCCTCAGGCGGAACTAAAGGAAGCGGGCCGTTTCACTCCCAATCGATGGAATCTCTTTACGCGCATTATCCGGGATTGATCGTAATGACGCCGGCGACGGTGGAAGATGCCTATAGCATGCTGATCGACGCGGTCGCGATTGATGATCCGGTGGTTTACTGCGAGCACAAATACCTTTACTACCATCTGAAGGCCGACAGTTTGCCGAACGACGGATTGCCAGTTGGCAAAGCTCGGATCGCGCGGACCGGCCGCGATCTAACAATCGTTAGCTACAGCGCGATGTTGCATGAATCTTTAAGCGCGGCTGAGGAGATCGCGAAAGAGGGATTCGAAATCGAAGTAGTCGATCTGCGCACGGTGAAACCACTCGATACCGCCACTGTACTGGCCTCGGTCGCCAGAACCGGCCGGCTTTTGGCAGTTGGCGAATCTTTCCCCTGGGGCGGTGTGACTGCGGAAGTCATTGCGCGTGTCTCGACCGAAGGGTTCCATTTGCTCGACGCTGCGCCCGCGCGGATTAACGCCAAGGACACTCCCATTCCCTACCATCCAAATCTTTGGTCGACGCACCGACCGAGCAGCAAATCAATTGTCGCGAAAGCGCGGCAACTGCTACGCGAATGAAACCAGAAGTATTGCTTCCACGTCGTCATTCTGAACAAAGCGAAGGACCTCTCGATCGGTCGAGACCTTGTGCGAGGTCCCTCGCATTCGCTTGGGATGACAGTGTGGAGAATTTTTCCTGACTTACCATGCCCCAAGTTCCAATCATCATGCCACAGCTCGGCGAATCAATCGCCGAGGCGACGATTGTCTCGATCAACGTGAAGCCGGGCCAAAAGGTGGCGGCTGATCAGGAAATCATCGAGGTCGAGACCAACAAGGCGGTCATGGGCGTGACGACACCGTGCGCGGGCGAAATCGCCAAGATCGACGCCCAGGTAAAGGAAACGTATCCGATCGGCGCGGTCCTTGGTTATATTGAAGCGAGCGAAAAAGACGCCGCCCGATTCGTCAAACAAGCGCCGCCGCCCGACGTGCAGCGCGAAATGACCGAGGAAATTCCAGGACGGAACGAAGAAACTGCAAAGGCCGAAAAAACCAAGAGCAACGGCGCCAAAGCAAAAGTCCCGACTGACGGATTGCCGGTTCCCGCTGCGGCGAAAGGGGCTGGATTTTTGTCGCCACGCGTCCGTGCGCGAATGGCGGAGTTGCAATTAACCAATGCCGATCTCGCTGGAATCGCCGGTACGGGCAGCGGCAATCGTGTCACGATCAAAGATTTGGAAAATTATTTGCGCCAGATGGAATCGCAGACAACGAGCGATGCCTCGGCCATCAGGGCCGGAGTCGCCGATGCGATGCGTCGAAGCTGGTCCCGGCCGCTGGCGACCATTGGGTCGTCGGTGAATCTCGATCCTGTTCTAACGGATCGTAAACAACGGGACCCGAAACCCGGTCCGGCGCTTTATGCTTTGCGTGCGCTCGCCGTTGCCCTTGCAGAAAATCCGACTGCGGCTGCAAAACTGGTCGGCGCGCGCGTCTTGCAATCCAACAGCATCGATATCGGGCTTGCGATTGAAGCGCAGGGTGGAATCATTGTGCCGATCATCCGCAACGCCGATAAAACGTCGCTCGCTGATCTGACGACCAAGTATGAAGAGTTAGTTTCGCTCGGGCGCGCTCGTCGTATTTCCCCGGAAATGCAGAGCGGCGGAATCGCAGCAGTCTCGAATTTCGGCACCTTCGGAGTGGAATGGGGCACGCCAATTCCCCTGCCCGATCAAACCATGATCCTCGGTTTGGGTGTTGGAAAAAGGACGCCGCGCTGGGATGAATCGAAATCAGAATTCGTTCCCGTGACCGAAGCCCAAATCACTTTGAGCTTCGATCATCGCAGCCTGGATGGCGGCGGCGCGGGGAGGCTGCTAAAACGAGTCATCGAACTGCTGGAAGAGCCGACGAAACTCTGATTTCCTTCGGGTAGCGCACGCGTCTCGCGTGTTGGCGATCGCGTCCTCACGATCGCGGACTTTTCTGCAAAGACTGTTTCGGCGAGACGCCGAAACCCACACGCGAGACGCGTGCGCTACCCCGATTCACTTGCGACGCGTCGCGAGAAAATTTGCGCCAGCGGACGAAGCCGACCACAATTAGCGTAGTAATTAGGAAAGAATACCATGTACGAGAACACCGAATTCAGTACCAGTCGCGACATTGAAGCCATCCAAATCCCGGCGGGGACAAAGATCACGATTCCGGCGGGAACGCCCGGCGTGATCACGCAATCCTTAGGCGGTAGCTACACCGTCGCAACGAACTTCGGTTTGTCCCGCGTCGCGGAAAAAGATGCTGACGCGCTCGGATTAGAAAAGAGTGAATCGCAGCCAACAGCATCCACGAATGGAGCGAAAGATGGCGAGGTTTCCGAGGAAGATGTTTGGAATCAATTGCGCCAATGTTATGACCCGGAAATTCCGGTCAACATTGTCGATCTGGGATTGGTTTACGATTGCAAACTGACGAAGAAGGGAGACGGCAGCACGCGGGTAGATGTGAAGATGACTCTGACCGCGCCGGGTTGCGGAATGGGCCCGGCCATCGCCCACGATGCCCAGGGCAAGATTCTGACGATCGATGGCGTGGATGAAGCCGACGTCCAGCTCGTCTGGGATCCGCCGTGGAACCAGAACATGATCAGCGAAGCGGGCCGGATGAAGCTGGGCATGATCTAACGTAGAAATCTGCATACCGCGTCGCAATCTTCTGGGGAGCGCAGGCTGCCAGCCTGTCTTTTTCGGCAGCCAGCTAAAAAGCTTCTGGGTTGATTGCGCTTGGCCCAGGTAAAAGAAGAAATTCCTTCGCGTTCCAAGTCCGTCATCCCAAGCGCACGCGAGGGACCTCATACACGATGGATCACACAAAACAGTTTGCGAAATC
>QHPP01000091.1 GCA_003219125.1 Verrucomicrobiota bacterium | reverse complement strand
GGAGATAACGCGATTTATGTAGAACAGCGCAGCGCCATCTTGAAAGTTGGTTTTGGCGAGACGCGCGCGCCAGTCAAGATTGTGGCGCGTTACTTCGCGCTCGATCATCCGCTCGAAGAAATTTGTTCGTCGTTCCCGCGGGATCCGATCATGAATGCAGCGCGCGATTTTTGTCGCGGTCTTCGGATTATTCGCCAGCCAAAATGGGAATGCCTGGCGACGTTTATCTGCTCTTCGATGAAACAGGTGAAGCACATTCGGCATATTTCGCGGGCGTTGCGTCAGCGATTTGGGGAAAAGAAACAAATCGGCGGAGACGAAATCTTTTCATTTCCGTCATCCGGGCGCCTGGCGCGAACGAGCGAGAGTGAATTACGAAAATGCGGGCTCGGGTATCGCGCGAGAAACCTGCTGGAAACGGCGAAGCTTGTCGCGTCCGGGGAGGCGGATCTGGATTCGTGGAGCGCGCTCTCTGACCGACAACTGCGGGGACAACTGTGCGAGCTCCCGGGCGTCGGGATGAAAGTGGCGAATTGCGTCATGCTCTTCGCCTACGAGCGAATCGCAGCATTCCCCATTGATGTTTGGATCGAACGAGTCTTGCGCGAAAAATATTTTGTCGGGAGGCGCAAGGTGACGGGGCAGATGCTGGCGGACTTCGCTGCAAATTATTTCGGCGCACATGGTGGCTACGCGCAGCAATATCTGTTTCATCACGTGAGAATGACGGGGAAGCGAAAATCGCGAAGTCCCTCGATTAAATCAGTTTCATTAAACAGAATGACGCAGCCCGAATGGTCCGAGCCTGACTGGCATAGAATGGCGAAGGAATGACAAAGCACGGAAGCTTTTCATCATTTGACCATTTGAACCGTTTTCGTCATTTCGGACTTCGTAATTTCACCATCGGGATAGCTTCCAAAGAGAGTATCCTCCCGCGCCGGAGCTGGGCGAAGACGGCCCGCTGGCATCCACGAGCGGCCGGCACGGCCGCCACTACAGGGCAACCCAAGGATGACATAGGCGGGAGGCTGCTTTATTTTGGCGCAGAGCGAAGTGAACGGGCGCGCGCGATGCTAGTTCTAATGTAAGCCCGATAACGAGGGTCCTTGACTAATGCAGGCTAGAAGCGAACGACAGAAAATCCTGTGGGCGGTATTCCTTTCGCTCCTGCTGCATCTTATAGTCGGCGTTTCCATCGCGTCTTTCGGGGACAAACTTCAACCCTCGCTTCCCGAGGAGGAGAAACCGGTGGAGTTAACCATTATGGAGCTTGCTCCGAGGCCGACCCCACCGAGCGGGCCAAAGAGCACGCCGTTTATCGACACGACAGAGCAGACGGCGACAAAGGAAGAACCGGAGGAGAAAACGTTCGAATCAAATGCGAATTCGATCGGCGCCAGTGAATTGCCAGCATTAGGAATCGCGCCCATACCGACGCAGGAGGGAAAACAATTGCCGACGATGGATTTGACAAATCGCCAGCACTCGCTGGAGCAAGAAGGTGCGCAACCGCAGCCCAGTTCGCGCCCAAGTTCGCCTCCGGTTCCAAGTGCAACGCCTCGCGCAACTCCGGAACCGACGGCCGCGCAATCACCCACCGCCACTCCCCCTTCTACGCCCCAGCCGACACCGAAACCGACGCCGAGTGCTGATTTACTGGCAATGTTTCGCGCCAGCCCGCCTCCTGCCGCTCATACGCCCGGGCCAGAAAACGAGATCAGACCTCCTTCCCCAAAGGCATCGCCGCCACCAGTTTCACACCCGCCGGCATCGTCAGCTTACCGACGTGAGCAAATACAAGAGCGAATGGCTGGTAACATTTCGAAGCGGGGAGTTTCATCGGTAAACGCCGTCGGCACACCGCTTGGCCGCTATGAGAAGAAGGTCTACGATGCAATTGGAAAGCGCTGGTACGCCCTTTGTGATGCAAATCGCGACCGTGTTGATATTGGGACAGTGCATGTACAGTTTGTGGTCGCGCCAAATGGGAAGATCAACGATATCAAAGTAACTAGCGGTGGGACGTCCGAATCGTTCACGAACCTTTGCCTGCAATCGATTCAAGAAGCGAAACCCGAAACTATTCCGGAAGACGTTATGGCCGTACTTCCACCGGAGGGGTTACCGGGTGAGATTAGCTTTACCGGTTTTCAAAACCCTTAATCTTATATGAGCGAAGCCCTCAATAACGTCATCGGTTTTTTCCAGCGTGGCGGTCTCTTCATGTGGCCACTGCTCATTTGTTCGATCGTCGCACTAACGACAATTATTTTGCGCGGCTTCGCTTTGCGGGAAAAAAATGTGATGCCATTGGTGATCGAGAGTGAGATCGAGCGATTGCTGCCGGGCGGAAGCGCGGATCGGTTGATGAGAATTGTCGAGAATGATCAATCTTCCCTCGGGCGCATCGCGCGAGTTGCGCTGCAGCATTTACGCTCGCCCCGCTCCGAGAATGTCGAGGCGGTACAAACGCGCGCTCGTCACGAGATGGTGATCCTGGAAAAGGGCCTGATCGTGCTGGAAGTGATTGTCGGGATCGCGCCGTTGTTGGGTCTGATCGGCGCTGTTTCAGGATTGGTCCACGTGTTCTCGCATTTGGGATTGAGCACGGGCGCATCCGACACGCGTCAAATTGCGCTTGGTATCGCGGAAGCGTTGAATGCCACGGTCTTCGGTCTTTCCATCGCAGTGCCAACGCTGGTTGCCTTCAGTTACTTTTCAAAAAAAGTCGAGGTGATGTCGGTGGAAATGGAAACGCTGGTGGTGGAGCTGATTGCGAAATGTTATTTCGGGCGGGGCGCGCAGGAAGCACCACCGCCGGTGCGGCTGACAGCGCGAACACAGGTGTTAACGAGCTAGTCAGGATGAGATGAATTTCGCGGTTCGGAAGCGGCGCGCGCCCTCGATCATTATTGTTTCGCTGGTCGATATCCTCACCATCCTTCTTATCTTTTTCGTGGTCTCGACCACCTTCAAAAAGGACCAGCCGGAAGTACAGATCAACTTGCCGGAATCGAAAACGGCGACGAAAGCACCGGCGGAGCTCGAGCATGCAATCGTAACGGTGGATGAAACCGACGACATCAAACTGGATGGTCGACCTATCGACGTCGACGAGCTAGAGCGCGCGGTCCGAAACCTTTCGCCTACCCGAAAAGCATCGCTTGCCCTGCAAGCAGACAAGAAGGCGTCGTTTGGAACAATCGTCAAAGTAATGGACGCGCTGAAGCTAGCAGGCGTGCGAAATCTTCCGGCGTTCACTCGAGAGTAAAATGAAACTATCCATTCGGAAGTACGGCGACCCGGCGTTGCGCGCGAAAGGAAAACGGGTGGTGGAAATCGATAACGCCGTTCGCGAACTCGCTGACAACATGCTGGAAACGATGCGCGGGGCGAACGGGATTGGTTTGGCGGCGCAACAAGTGGGCCAGGTGCTCCAGCTCACCGTTGTCGATATTTCAGCGGTGGAAGATCGGCCGAGCTCGATGGCCTGGAACGGCAAAGAGGTAGATCCGAAAGAACAGATGCCGCTGATCTTGCTCAATCCACAAATTGAGACTGGCCCTGAAAAGGGAGTTGCTTCCGAAGGGTGTCTCAGTTTTCCCGAAATTTCGGCTGAGATCGAACGGGCGGAATGGGCTAAAGTTCGGGCCCAGACCATGACGGGCGAGATGGTCGAGATCGAGGCGACAGGATTACTCGCGCGTGCGCTACAACACGAGATCGATCATCTCAATGGCATCCTCTTCATCGACCGAATGAGTTCGGCGGCGAGGGCGAGTGTGTCGAGCCGCCTGAAACGTTTGCAGAAAGAAACACAACGTGGCCTAACGACAAATAGACAGCCGCGGACGGTAGAACCAGCGCTCTGAATCTGGGCTGTGTTTCTTATGCTCGTATTTCTATCTCAAACATCGTCCCGAATGGAACACAGGTCGGAGATCTGTGTGGCGCACAGGCTTTCAAGCCTGTGTTCCGTCGCCAGATGCTTTTCAACAAAGCCATCCAATATCTAGGACCGGCCATCCTTCTTAATCTCCTCCCAAATCGCGTCGAGCTCTTCCAGATTTGCTTCGCCCAGTTTCCCACTCCGGGCACGTAATCGATCTTCCATTTCGTTAAAACGCGCGACGAATTTGTCGGTCGCGGATTGCAGCAAACACTCGGCTTCAAGCTGGCATTTGCGGGCCAGATTCACGACCGCAAACAACAAATCGCCAATTTCATCGGCAATCATTCGCGTTTCCGCCGACGCCAGGGCGCTTTTTGTTTCCTTCAGCTCTTCCTCCACCTTTGCGATCACGTCGCGCAATTCCCGCCAGTCAAAATTTACTCGGGCCGCTTTCTTCTGTGCTTTTTCTGCACGCATCAGCGCGGGCAATGCTTTCGGCAAACTGGCGAGGTAATGCGCATCGCCTTTTTTCTCATCCCGCTTAATCGCGTCCCATTGCCGGACGACTGCCTCGCTTCCCCGCGCCTCGCTTTTGCCGAAAACGTGAGGGTGCCGGCGGATCAACTTCTCGCTAATTTCGCGCGCGATTTCGTCGATACCGAATCGCTTTTCTTCCGAAGCGATTTGGGCGTGCATGAGAATTAACAGAAGCAAATCCCCCAATTCCTCGCGCAGGTTGGCATCATCCTGCGCATAAACGGCCCCGGCGACTTCGTAAGCTTCCTCCAGCAGCGGCGGGACCAGTGAGGCGTTGGTTTGCTCGCGATCCCACGGGCAGCCTTCGGGAGAGCGCAGCTTGGCGACTAGGTCGCGAAGCTTTTCAAATTCAGTCATTCTGAGTAAAGTCGAAGAATCCCGTTGCGTTATCTTCAAGTTTTTGCCTCGGGATCCCTCGACTTTCGCTCGGGATGACATTTCAAATCCGCCAGAGCGACCGGTGTGCACCAAACTCCGTGATTTCGCCCGAGGATTTCTTGCCGACGTAAATGGTAATGCTGATCACGCTGGCAAAGGTCGCGATAAAAGTGCCCGCGACCAGCCAAGAGGGAATGTGACCGACCCGCAGGGCGTGATAAAGCGCTCGGCCGCTTGTGATCGGCTCCGAAGCATGCAGGAAAATTTTCGTTACCCACGCCACCATGATAAGAATGAAAATAAAGACGTAATTCCGTTTCAACCGGCGTCCGATGGCTTCGAGTTTCGAAATCTTGAAGGACGGCAAAATAAGATCTTCGCAGACCAGTTTTTTCCATTCGCCCTGAAGCATCTGGCGATTTTCCATTACCATTGGCACGAGAAAATGCGCTTCCAGCATCCGCACCCGCGCTCGGAATGCGTCGTAAAACCGATAACGCCGGCTTTCGATCCAAAGCATTACCCAAACGATGGCGAGATTGAAAAAGAAAATGATATGCGGGACCTCTCGATTAGAAAAGGCAATGGTGATGATGGCGGTGCTGCTGGTGATGGCCCAGTTGGTCGTAATGTCGAGCCGCTGCCGCCAGACCATGATGCGCCCGAGCTCGCCACGATAGAAATGCGACATGGCGTTGACGTATCCGGGATCATAAAGGCTGCGTTGCAGCGAAATCGTTGCTTCGTCGGTAGGGGCGGACGCGGTTTTTTCTGTTGCCACGGTTCTTCGATTAACTGGATAACTGCTTCGCCTCAATAATCCAACTTTTCTCGAACGGGAAGAGCGCGGTGTGCGTTAGAGCGATAGCCCACGTGCGGCGGTCATCGCAAGCCAAGCCGAGGGATCCCGGCTGCGCAGTCTTTAAGGTAACGCGTCGGGATCCCTCGACTAACGCTCGGGATGCCATTTATGGATGCGCTCCCGTTCAATTCTCCGCGCGAGACCCCGGCGCGGCACAGCCTTACTTTGATTCTTTCAACAAACGATTGCGCGCACGATCGAGCGTTCGTCGCTCACTCGGCGTGAGACTGCCAATGCCGGACCTGGCAATTTTGTCGAGAATAGGATCGACCGCCTCAGAGATGTCATCTTCTTCACGACGCGTCGGAACGGATTTGGGGAGAACCTTAAACTTTGGTTTGGGCTGCAACCGGGCTTTGAAATTCTCCCACCAGATTAACTCCGGTCCAACCCCACGCAGGCGGACAAAACAAAATCCGGCAGCGATACTCGTCCACAGGACGACCAGATCCGTCCAGGAATGATAGGCCAGCAATTGCAGGGTGTAGATTGCGCCCAGAATCAGTGCCGTCCATTTCGCTGTGATCCGCAAGAGCAGTTCGGCCGATGGATAAATTGTCGCGAAGGCCACAAAAACTCCGAAATGCAACGGAAGCGATCCGGCCAGTCCGGTCCGTTGGCCGAAAAATGCCCAAAGTGTCAGCAGGAATGAGGGCGTGAAAAGCAAAACGGCATAAAGGACGATGTAAGCACGTTGCCCGATGAATTTTTCTACTTCGCGGCCGAAGACAAAAAGCATGTACATTTCGATCGCGAACCAAAGCAGCTGCATCGGCGAATGGATGAAGGCATAAGTCGCGAGGCGCCAGACTTGGCCGCTTCCCAGAACCCGAGCACTGTCGAACATCATGAGATCGAGCAAACCGCCGCCGCCAGCTGCGACGAGGAGACAGGCCACGACGGCAAGGGCAACATGGATGCCGACAAGAATCGTCGTGACATCCACCGGAAAACGCCCCATCCACGCGACCGGCCGGTAATCGTCGGAAGTGGTCACTCCGAACATGTATTAAATAAACAGCCGCGCATGCAGCGCGCAAACGCGTTCTGTGGTGCTGAGGTCGTTGATTCGGAAGCCGCGGAAGGCGACCGCGGCTACAACCATGGAAAAAATTCTTGGAGAAGCGGCGGAAGCGGGGGAAATTCGTCCTCCGCGCGATCGATGAGATCAACATCTCAGATCGCCGTGAATTTATGAACAATCCCGCGCCCGCCATTTCGCCGCCCGTCGGAATTGGCGATCACAAACCAGCGAATCAGGCTCTGCTTGATTGGGTGCACGAAATCGAACTGCTTACCCAGCCGGAAAATATTTTTTGGTGCGATGGATCCGAGCGCGAGAATGACTTTCTGATTGCGGAATCGCTCAAGCAGAACGTGCTCTTAAAGCTGAACGAGAAAAAGGCCCCAAGCTCGTATTTGCATCGCTCCAATCCGAACGACGTCGCACGGGTCGAGCAATTCACCTTTATTTGCACACCGACGAAGGCGGAGGCGGGACCGACGAACAATTGGTCCGAGCCAGCAGAGACATACTCGAAATTACAGGGCTTGCTCAAAGGCGCGATGCGCGGACGCACCATGTTTGTCGTGCCTTATATTATGGGGCCGCCCGATTCGCCGCTAACGAAGATTGGATTCGAGATCACGGATTCCAAATATGTCGTGCTCAGCATGCGAATCATGACTCGAATGGGGGAGATCGCGGTCAAACGGCTCGGCCACGACCCGAAAGCAGAATGGAACCGCGGGGTGCATTCGCTGCTCGATGTCAATCCGGAGCGACGCTTCATTTGTCATTTTCCGCAAGACAATGCGATCATCTCGGTCGGTTCGGGTTACGGCGGAAACGTCCTCCTCTCGAAAAAATGTCTGGCGCTGCGCATCGGTTCTTACCTTGCGCGCAAACAAGGCTGGCTCGCCGAACACATGCTGATTCTCGGAGTCGAATCGCCGGCCGGGAAGAAACATTACGTCGCAGCCGCCTTCCCGAGCGCGTGCGGCAAAACGAATTTCGCGATGTTGATTCCGCCGAAACATTTCGCCGGCTGGAAAGTCACGACCGTCGGCGACGACATTGCCTGGATGCAAATTCGCGACGGCCGTTTGTGGGCGGTCAATCCGGAGAACGGTTACTTCGGCGTGGTGCCGGGGACGAGCTGCAAATCAAATCCGAATGCGATGAAATCGATTGAGCGCGACACGCTTTATACCAACGTCGCGCTAACGGACGACGGCGATGTCTGGTGGGAGGGCAAGGATGGCGCACCGCCGAAGCACGCGATTGATTGGCGCGGGAATGATTGGACGCCGGACTCGAAGGAAAAAGCGGCCCACCCCAACAGCCGTTTCGCCACTCCGATGCGCAATAATCCCGTGCTCGACCCGCAGGTCGAGGATGGCGACGGCGTCCCCATCAGTGCGATTATTTTCGGTGGCCGCCGCAGCGATACCATGCCGCTCGTTTTCCAAGCGTTCGATTGGGAACACGGCACCTACATTGGCTCGACCATGGCATCGGAAACGACCGCGGCCGCGACCGGCGCGGTCGGGCAGGTCCGGCGTGATCCGATGGCAATGTTGCCCTTCTGCGGCTACAACATCGGCGATTATTTCCGGCACTGGCTCGAAACCGGCAAACGGCTTACCAATCCACCATTGATTTTTCACGTGAACTGGTTCCGCAAATCTGCGGACGGAAAATTTCTGTGGCCGGGTTTCGGCGATAACATGCGAGTGTTGGACTGGATAATCGATCGCTGCGAAAAGCGCGTCGGCGCCAACGAATCGGCGATTGGTTACATTCCACGGATGCAGGATCTGGATCTCGATGAACTCAGCGGCGTCACGCCTAATCAAATGCGCGAGCTCCTGAATGTGAACGCTGAGGAATGGCAAAAGGAGATTTCGGATCACGCGAAATTCTTCGAATCATTAGGCGGCGTCGTGCCAAAGGAATTGGACAAGCAACGCGAACAATTGGCGGCCCGTCTTCGCTAAACCGGCGGGGCGCAGATATCCTGTCTGTATGGCTGGCGGGCGTCTCTGGCTGCCCTGTTAAAAAGATGCAGCAGGCGCAGGTGCCTGCGCCCCGCAGAATTTGCAGACCGCATCGCGCGTAAAATTTGCGAAGGGCATCGCATTCTGGAATAATTTCCAGTGGATTCGAAGGTCGTCGAAAAAGATTGCGTCATTGCTCCTCCGGAATGCGGGTGCGTTGAAATCCGCGGTGCTCGCCAGAATAACCTCAAAGGCATCGATCTCGATCTTCCGCTTGGAAAGCTGACCGTTGTCACCGGCCCGAGCGGAAGCGGAAAGTCTTCGCTCGCTTTCGACACCATCTATGCCGAAGGGCAGCGCCGTTACGTCGAGACTTTCAGCCCCTACATGCGGCAATTCCTCGAGCGGATGGACAAACCGCGAGTCGACGACATTCGCGGAATCCCGCCAGCAATCGCGATCGAACAATCGAACTTAGTAAAAACCTCGCGCTCGAGCGTTGGCACCATCACGGAGATCAACGATTTCTTAAAACTCTTTTGGGCCCGCACCGCGCACGCGTTCTGTCCAAGCTGCGGCAGGGAAATTCGGCCGGAAACGGCGAAATCGATCTCGGATCAAGTGTTCGCGCTTTTTAATACGTCAAAGAACCCTCCCCTCAATCCTCTTCCAACGGGAGAGACGAAGGCCTCCGTCATCCCGAGCGGAGTCGAGGGATCCCGTCGTAAAAGCTTAAAGATAAAGCAACGGGATCCTTCGACTCCGCTGCGCACCGCTCACGATGACAAGTGCGGGAACGACAAAACCATTCTCATTACCTTCTGGGTCCCTGTTCCAGCGAAAACCAAACCGCGGGACTTCTTCCAGTTTCTACAGCAACAAGGGTATCTGCGCATTTGGCTAAACGGCGACATTATTCGCGTAGATAGTGACGCAAAGATCGAACGCCTCGGCGCGCGTGTTCAAGTCATCCAGGATCGCATCGTCATCAGCGAGGGAAATCGTGCGCGCTTAACTGAAGCGATCGAAACTGCGCTGCGCTTCGGTAAAGGCAAAATCAACGTCATTCCGCTAGATCAAGCATCAGCCATCAACCATCAACCCTTCTCCACCGGCTGGCACTGCGCGCATTGCGATCTCGACATCCGACCGCCTACGTCGGGGCTTTTCAGCTTCAATAATCCACTTGGCGCGTGTCCGGAATGCCGTGGCTTCGGTCGCACCATCGCGATTGATCTGAATCGCGCGATTCCGGACCGATCCCTCTCAATCGCGCAAGGGGTGGTGCGCGTTTTTCGCGGGCAGGAAATGGGTGAATCGCAAAAGGATCTGCTGCGTGCCTGTAGCCGGGAGGAGATCGATGTGCATAGGCCTTTCGAGGAACTGCCCAAGGCCGATCAGGATTTTGTCATTAATGGTGAGAAACGAGGGGGCGAATACACGGATGACGATTACGAAAATGATCGCTGGTACGGAGTGCGCGGTTTCTTTCGCTGGCTCGAATCAAAGACTTACAAAATGCACGTGCGCGTGCTGCTCAGTCGCTATCGCGCTTATGTAAAATGTCCGAGCTGTGACGGTGGACGCTACCAACCGGAGACGCTGAATTACAAAATTGTAGCTGCGGTCTCCGGCCGCAGGAGAAAGGCGGACGGCGCTCATAGAGCGCCGCTACAGCTAAACCTTCCCCAATTCGCCGCCCTCCCGATATCTGACGCGCGCCATTTACTGGCGGACATCGAAATCGCGCCGGGTGACAGCACTGCGGAAATGCTGCGCAACGAAATTTGCGCGCGACTCCGTTACCTTTGCGAAGTCGGCGTCGGTTATCTCACCCTCGATCGTTCTACTCGCACCCTGAGTGGCGGCGAAATGCAGCGGGTCAATCTCACCACCTGCCTCGGCGCATCGCTCGTAAATACGCTCTTCGTCATGGACGAACCGAGCGTTGGATTGCATCCGCGCGACGTCGGGCGGCTCGTGCGAGTGATGCACAACCTGCGCGATAAAGACAACACCTTGCTCGTAGTTGAGCACGATGAACAAATCATCCGCGCAGCGGACAATTTGATCGACATCGGCCCCGGTCGCGGCGAACGCGGTGGCGAGTTGGTCTTCAGCGGTCCGCTCCAGGATTTTGTAGGTGGGTCGCTCACGCGCGATTACCTGAGCGGTCGCAAATCCATCCCGATCCCAAAATCGCGGCGGAAATTTTCGTCGGTCGTCAAAATCGCGGGCGCGACTGAGCACAATCTCAAGAACATCGATGTCGAAATTCCACTCGGAATTTTTACCGCCATTACCGGCGTTTCCGGCTCGGGAAAATCGACCCTGATCCAGGATGTGTTGTATCGAAATCTTTTGCGGGCCAAAGGCCAGGCAAGCGAACATGAGCCGGGCGCATGCCGGACGGTGGCGGGCGCACACCGATTCAGAGAGACCGTCATGGTCGATCAATCGCCATTGGCGCGCACCCCGCGTTCGACCTGACCGCGAGCGCATTTTCGTTCAATTCCGGGACCGGCCGTTGCGAACGGTGCAACGGCACCGGTTTCGAGAAAATCGAGATGCAGTTTTTGAGTGATCTCTATGTCCGCTGCGCGGAATGCGAAGGTAAGCGCTTCCAGCCGCACGTGCTCAAAATTCAGTTACACGGAAAATCGATTCACGATGTACTCGAGCTCACGGTTACGGAAGCGGCCGCCTGGTTCGCCCAGATCGGCGAGCGCGAAAGATTATCCGATCCGCTGGAAATCCTCGAAGAAGTCGGGCTTGGTTATCTTCGGCTTGGCCAACCGCTCAACACTTTGTCCGGAGGCGAGTCGCAGCGCCTAAAACTCGTTAGTCACCTCGCCGATACCGGAGGGACGCGCGTTAATGCCAGTCCGGCTCGGACCGCGTCCACGGACGAACGGAAGCTCGTCCCTCCGCACGGCAACCTCTTTATCTTCGACGAACCAACCACTGGACTGCATTTCGATGATGTCGCGATTTTGTTGCAATTGTTCCAACGGTTAATCGATGCCGGGCACTCAGTGATTGTGATCGAGCATAACCTCGAAGTGATTAAATGCGCCGACTGGATTATCGATCTCGGACCCGAAGCTGGCGACGAAGGCGGTGAAGTTGTGACAGTAGGAACGCCGGAGCAAGTAGCGCAGAGCGTGCGCTCGCATACCGGGAAATTCTTAAAGCATGTCCTCGCGAGCGCAGTCGAGGTATCCCGTCGCGATGGCTTTAAAATTACGCAACGGGATCCTTCGACTCCGCTGCGCTACGCTCAGGATGACGAAGTCTCATTGCGCATGGCAGAAGAGCCGTCCGGCAGAATGCTCGCGCCCTCCAGACAAAATATCGCAAACGGCGCCATCCAAATTCATGGGGCGCGCGAGCATAATTTGAAAAACATCGATGTCGCGATTCCGCGCGATCAGATGGTCGTCATCACCGGCCTGAGTGGGTCAGGCAAATCAACGCTCGCTTTCGACATTTTGTTCTCGGAAGGCCAGCGCCGCTTTCTCGACAGCATGTCGCCTTATGCCCGACAATTTGTCGAGCAACTGGAAAAACCGGACGTCGATCTGGTCGAAGGGTTGCCGCCGACCGTCGCGATTGAGCAGCGTGTCACGCGCGGTGGGGGGAAATCAACCGTTGCGACGGTGACGGAGGTTTATCATTTCCTACGGTTGCTCTTTGCGAAAACCGGCACGCAATTCTGTCCGGATTGCAATCTGCCAGTCGAAAAACAAACTCTGGCTGCAATCGTGAAACAAGTGGAAGCGGCGGCTCGCCGTGGCCCCCTCAAGGTGCTGGCGCCGCTGGTAAAAGCGCGCAAGGGTTTCCACACCGATGTCGCGCATTGGGCGGAGCGCAACGGATTCGATACTCTTTTCGTCGACGGGCAGTTCGTTTCGGTAGGACAGTTTCGTCGGCTTGAGCGTTTCAAGGAACACACCATCGATGTCGTTGTCGGGGTGATCGACAAGAAGCGGGTCGCCAAGGCGCGCAATCTCAGCCAGCGCGCGCTCGAGATTGGTCGCGGCACCGCCCGTCTCATCGATGCGAAAAATCGAATCACGGTCATGAGTACGGAAATGAGTTGTCCGGGTTGCGGGCGCGCCTTCGAAGAACTCGATCCTCGATTGTTCTCATTCAATTCGCCGCACGGTGCCTGCGAAGAATGCGGCGGCTTCGGCGAAATCTGGAACCAATCGCTGCAAGTCGGTGAAAGCGACGATGGCGAATCAGTCCTCCAAAACGAGCTTGCCGCCGAACGTGAATCGGAATGGATCGAGGAAAGCGAAGCGCAGATCTGCCCGGCTTGCCACGGCTCGCGCCTCAACGCGATCGCGCGTCACGTGCGGGTGCAAAACAGGACGATCGACGATTTCACCGCGCTTGCGGCCGCCGCTGCGGCCAAACAAATCGGGCGATTAAAATTTAGCGGCAAACAAAAAACCATCGCGAGCGAATTGATTCCGGAAATCGTGCAGCGACTTCGATTCATGGACAATGTCGGCCTCGGCTATTTGTCGTTAGGGCGATCGGCCAAAACGTTGAGTGGCGGCGAATCGCAGCGGATTCGCCTGGCGGCGCAGCTCGGCTCGAATTTACGCGGCGTTCTCTACGTACTGGATGAGCCAACCATTGGCTTGCACCCGCGCGATAATGTCCGGCTGCTGGAGACGCTGACCGCGTTGCGCGCAAAAGGAAACTCGCTCGTCATCGTCGAGCACGACGAAGCAACCATGCGTCGCGCCGACCACATCATTGATCTCGGCCCCCGCGCCGGGATTCACGGCGGGGAAGTCGTGGCCAGCGGATCGCTGCGCGAAATTGAGCGCGCCGACGATTCCGAGACCGGACGTTGTCTAAAGGCGCCGCTCTGCCATCCCATTCGCAAATCGCGGCGAAGTCTGCGCGATGTTGCGAGTTGGGTCGAGATCAGGAACGCGCGGGCGAACAATCTGAAGAACGTCGAGGTGAAATTTCCCGTCGGTCGCCTGTCGGTCATCACGGGAATTTCCGGCAGCGGCAAATCCACCTTGATGGGCGACGTCCTTTTACCAGCGGTGCGTGAGCAATTAAATCGAAAACGTCAACGCCCCGGCGAGCTATTCGAACGAGTTGGAGGCATGGAGGCGATCGATGCGGTTTACGAAGTCGATCAATCACCCATCGGGAAAACCTCGCGCTCGACCCCGGCAACCTACATCAAAGTCTTCGATGAGATTCGCAATCTTTACGCACAAGTTCCGGTTGCGCGCATGCGCGGTTACAGCCCGAGCCGGTTCTCCTTCAACGCCGAGGGTGGACGTTGCGAGTCGTGCAAGGGCCAGGGCATGATCAAATTGGAGATGAATTTTCTGCCGAGCACTTACGTGCCCTGTGAAGATTGCGGTGGGAAACGTTACAACGCCCAGACACTCGAAGTTCTTTATCATGAAAAATCGATCGGAGACGTGATGGAAATGACGATCGAAGAAGCGGCCGAATTTTTCAAAGCCAACCCCAAGATCGCACGATCGCTTTCATTGCTTGTGGATACCGGACTCGGTTATCTAAAGCTGGGGCAGCCGAGCCCAACTTTGAGCGGTGGTGAAGCGCAACGGCTAAAGCTTACGACCGAACTGACCCGCGGGATTGGCCGCGCGCAAAACGAGCGGATTCGTAAAATGCGCCGACCGAAATCGACGCTCTATCTATTGGAGGAACCGACGATTGGGTTGCACATGGCCGACGTTGAACTGCTGCTGAACTTGCTGCACCGGCTGGTAGACGACAGTCATACTGTCATCGTGATTGAGCACAACCTCAGCGTAATCGCGGAAGCGGATTACATTGTCGATATTGGTCCAGAAGCGGGCGAGGCTGGCGGTGAGATCGTTGCCACCGGGACACCGGAGCAGGTCGCAAAAAGCCGAGTGAGCCGCACCGCGCCATTCTTGCGGGAAGTTCTGGCGACGAAGAATGACGGCGCCGTCAGACCGAGCTGGCGCAGGAACAGAGAACCTTCACCTGGCGCTTCGCCTACGGTCGCGCGCCCTGATTCCCAAGACACCCGCGCCCTGTGTCCCCCTCTCTCAGGCTCTCCCGCTGGGGCGAGACGCACGCGCAAGCGGCAGTGAGGGCCGAGGGGTGGGTCATGGGAGAGGATTGAGGTGACGGCCATATACCTGGCCCGCTCCGTTTTTGTTTGAGACGCCATAAAGGCGACGACAAACTGAATTCGTGATCGAGTTTTTCTCCAGCTACGATACCGGCGAATTCTATGATGAGATGTTTGCCGTGCCGGGCCGGGCCCGGCCCCATTATCAGCGGCTGCTGCAACGTTTCACCGAGCTGACGGAAGGCGAATTCGATCGCAAGCGTGACCTGGCCGCGCTCACTCTCTTGCGCCAGGGCGTCACCTTCACGGTTTACAGCGATGCCCAAGGGACCGAGCGGATTTTTCCATTCGATCTCATCCCGCGAATCATTTCGGGCGAGGAATGGAAGAAAATTGAGCGCGGCCTGGAGCAGCGAATTACTGCGCTCAATCTTTTTCTGCACGACATCTATCACAGTCAATCCATTCTGCGCGATGGCGTGATTCCGAAAGATTACGTCTGGCAGGCCGCGCACTTTCGTCCGGAGTTCATGCACTTCAATGTGCCGCGAAATATCTACATCCACATTTGCGGCACCGATCTGGTCCGCGATCGCGACGGTAATTTTCTCGTGCTGGAGGACAATGCGCGCTGCCCATCCGGCGTTTCCTATGTCATCCAAAACCGCCAGGTCATGCGCCGGGTCTTTCCAAATCTGTTCGCTCAACACCGTGTCCGGCCGGTGGAAGATTACAGCCAGGAGCTCGTCAACGTTCTGCGTTACCTCGCGCCGCCGGGGAAAACGAATCCTACCGTTGTGCTCCTCACGCCGGGCATCTACAACTCCGCCTATTACGAGCATTCGTTTCTCGCGCGCTCCATGGGAATCGAAATTGTGGAGGGGCGGGACCTCATTGCCCGCGATGGGAAAATTTTCATGCGCACGACCAAAGGCCTGCAGCCGGTCGACGTTATTTATCGCCGGATTAATGACGATTTTCTTGATCCGAAGGTTTTTCGGAAAGATTCGGGACTTGGCGTCCCTGGATTGGTCGATGCCTATCGCAAGGGGAATGTCAGTCTGGCGAATTCCATCGGCACTGGGATCGCAGACGACAAAGTCATCTATCACTTCGTGCCGAAAATGATCCGCTACTACCTCGATCAGGAGGCGATTCTGCCGAACGTCGATACCTATCTGGCGGCGGACGAAACTGATCGCGCATTCATTTTGGACAATCTGGAAAAGCTTGTCGTCAAAGCAGCCAACGAAAGCGGCGGCTATGGCATGCTGGTCGGCTCACATTCCACCGAGGCGGAGCGCGAAAAATTTCGGGAGCGCATTCGAAAGGAACCGCGCAATTATATTGCCCAGCCCATCATTCCGCTCTCCCGCTCGCCCGCCTTCGATGAAGGCGTCATCCGCGGGCGGCACGTTGATTTGCGTCCCTACATTTTATCGGGCGAGAAAATCAAAATCATTCCCGGCGCGCTCACCCGGGTAGCGTTGTGCGAAGGTTCATTGGTGGTGAATTCGTCGCAAGGCGGCGGAAGCAAAGATACCTGGGTGCTCGAAGAGGAAGAAACCGTGGAGTGATGGAGTTTGGAGTAATGGCATGATCCCAGTGTCGATCGCCCGCTTTTCCATTACTCCACCTTCCTATGCTTAGTCGCGTCGCTGATTCCCTTTTCTGGATGAGCCGCTACATCGAGCGCGCGGAAAATAATGCCCGCATCGCCGACGTAAATTTGCAATTGCTCCTCGATCTCGAAAACACGCACGATCCCGACACTCAGCAGCAATGGAATCCGATCATCAGTTCGCTGGAAGAAAACGAGCTTTTCACCTCGCTCTATCAAAACCCCGATGGCCAGGCCGCCGTCGATTTCGTCTGTCTGCAACGCCAGAACCCGAACTCAGTTTACGCCTGTCTGGCTGCCGCCCGCGAAAATGCCCGCACGGTGCGCGAACAAATCT
This sequence comes from Verrucomicrobiota bacterium, assembly GCA_003219125.1. Classification (GTDB taxonomy): domain Bacteria; phylum Verrucomicrobiota; class Verrucomicrobiia; order Chthoniobacterales; family UBA10450; genus AV69. Next base: position 320 of record QHPP01000091.1, on the reverse strand, counting down.
CGAGCGAAATGTGGGAGCACATCAATCGTCTCTACCTTTTCATCAAAGGCGAGACCGGGAAAAAGATGCTGCGTCTGAGTCCGTATGAATTTTTCCGACGCATTATTACCGGCTCACATCTAATCCAGGGAATCGCCGATGCGACCATGACACACAGCGAAGGCTGGGATTTCATTCGCATCGGAAGATTTCTCGAACGCGCCGACAACACCTCCCGCATTCTCGACGTCAAATATCATCTCCTCTTGCCTTCAGGAGAAAAAGTCGGCGGCAACATCGACACCGTCCAATGGATGTCGGTCCTGAAATCGTGCAGCGCG